>NZ_JAAXLT010000099.1 GCF_013285555.1 Candidatus Cyanaurora vandensis
CACATCCCTTGTTGGCCCATCGTAATTTTTTGGTGAGGTCTTTTTTATTTTCTCACTTTCACTAATCTTCAGCAATTAGGATGCAATTAATCGAGGTGCTCTAACCAAACACAGAGAATTAACGTATCTATCACAATCACTTTACTCGGCATGGTTCGCCTCATCCATTTTGGCAAGGCTCCTTTCTATTAATCCTTTTGTTGTGAGTTCACCTAACAAGCCAGAAGCCATGAGCTTGGGCAGGTTCTCGATATCTTCAAGTAGGGTTAATTCGCTCTCTCCGGTTTGAGAATCACGGTGAGCAACTACAACAAAAGGAGTCATCTGTGGGCCTAGAGCATCGAGTAGGGCGGGGTTATGTGTTGTAACAAGGATATCTATTTTACGTTCTCTACCAATATCACACAACATTTCCAGTAGCAAACCTGAGCGTGACGGATGTAAACCACTATCCACGTCCTCAATAATAAGTTGGCTTCCTTCCGGGCGGGTCAGGAGTGCGGTTAAGATTCCCAGGAAACGCAGGGTACCATCGGACATTGCACGGGCATCAATAATCATCGCTTCTTGGTTGGGCCACTGTTCCTCACAATAAATCATGGCATCACTGCCAAGTCTACCTACAGGCTCAGCCCAGATTTTCTGAATATCTCGCTCTGGTAAGCGAGTTAAGTACTGGGAAAGAGTTGCCTCAACTTGAATTTTTCGTTCTATAGGTAGACCTGCCAAAACACTCGCAATATTGGAAGCATCATTTTCAAGCTTCTTATCTATACGAGAGAAGCCACGCATTTTAGTTGGAACTGGATCTACAAGAAATATATTGATGAAGCGGTTATTGGGAAGACTAGAATCTTCTGTTGTCATTGAAACAGACAGAATAGACCGTGGATTATAAAAGTCTACTCCATTAGAATTATCCTTGTATCCAAATCGGAACTTGTCGTTTTTATCATTAGTTATCTCATAAATACCTTCAGAAATTAAATACAGAGGTTCAGTATTCACAGTAATAATATACTTATAATTAGTATTCTCATCTTCAAATAAGACTTCTATTGTAAACTGTCTTCCTGGTTTTAAAGCAGCCCACTCGATACCCCCACGAACTCCAGAGGTATTACTATCTCCACTGAGTGCATCCTCCAGTTTTATTCCCTGAGCTAGCCGCTGTAAAAAAGCTAGAGCATCTAACACGTTGGACTTGCCGCTAGCATTTGTCCCAATCAAGACCGTGAGCGGGTCGAAAAAAAGTTCAGCTTGACGAAAGCTCTTCCAGTTCTTTAGGGTGAGTTGTTTAAGCATGGAACTCTCCTGAAAAGGTGGGTTACACTCGGCAACCCACCCCTAGATTTACTGTTTCTTGTACTCGGAGACCTTTTTGATGTCTAGCTTCCAGCCCGTGAGCCGAGCGGCGAGGCGGACATTTTGGCCCTCTTTACCGATTGCCAGGGAGAGTTGGTCATCCGGGACAATGACGTGAGACTGACGGGCATCGGGGTCCACTAGAACCACCTCGACCACCTTGGCGGGGGAGAGCGCGTTGGCGATGTAGGTAGACGGGTCGGGGGACCAGCGGATGACGTCAATTTTTTCACCGCGCAACTCGGCCACCACCGCCTGAATCCTGGAACCCCTGGCCCCAATACAAGCTCCCACCGGGTCCACATCCCGTTCAAGGGTATCCACCGCAATCTTGGTCCGGGGACCGACGTTGCGGGTGGGCGGGTTAGCTTCGCGGGCGACAGCGACAATGCGGACAATCTCATCCTCGATTTCGGGGACTTCGTTGGCGAATAGGTAGACAACCAAACCGGGGTCCGCCCGTGAAACCGTCAGTTGGGGACCGCGCCTAGCCCCATCCCAGACTTTCTTGAGGAAAACTTTGAACACACCACCCGTGCGGTTGTAGGATTCGCCGGGGAGTTGTTCGGGTTGGGGGAGTTCGGCTTCTACTTCCGACTGACCGAACCCGCTGGTCACACCCATGATGACCGAACGGCCCTCAAAACGGAGACTCCGCGCCTGGAGGACTGTTCCTTCAAGTTCGCGGAATTCCTCTTGGATGATTTTGCGCTGTTGGTCGCGCAATTGCTGGTTGAAGACCTGCTTGGTTTGGATCGCGGACATCCGCCCAAACTCAGATTTACCCGGTGTGACATCCACGACGACCACGCCCCCTGCTTCCGCTTGGGGTACCACTTCGCGCACTTCCGTGAGACTGATCTCGTGGTCCTGGGTCGTTACATTTTCAACAATCGTCTTGGTCGAGAGGACCCGGAAACCCTCTTCATCTAGGTCTAGCTCGACTTCAAAGTTGTTGAAGTAATCTTCGTCGTAGGTGACATCGGATTCGCGATAGGTCTTGCGATAGCGTTCATAACCTTTTTTAAGGGCTTGGCGCAGGGCTTCCCCGACTGAACTAGCAGGCAAGTTGTTCTTCTTACTAATGGATTCAATCAGGGCATTCATCCCTGGTAACGGAACCATGGACATCAGTTTTTCTCCATTCAATTGTGCGGAATTATCTGAACACTGGCGATTTCAACAAGGGGGAAGGTGACGACTCGACCCTGGACGGTGATGGCTAGTTGACTTTCATCTCGTCTCAGTAGGGTTCCTTCCCAGATTTTTTGACCGTTGAGCAAACCGTAACCCGTAACCCGTACTGGGAAGCCCCGAAAAGCAGTGAATTCCCGGTCTGTGGTCAGTTTGCGGTCAATCCCCGGACTCGATACTTCCAGGATATAAGGACCCGAGAACCAATCCACCGTTTCAAGTTGGGCCTCCAATAACCCACTTAATTGTCCACAGTCGTCAATGCCCGTGGGTTGTTCCCGGTGACGAATATCCACCCGGAGTGTGGGCGGTTGGGTATGGGTTTTATAAAAAACCCCGACCACTTCCAGCCCCAAGCTATCGGCTAGGGTCTGGGCACACGCAGTGACCAAAGCAATCAGTTGACTGGTGGTGGAAATGGTCATAAAAATAGGGGCCGACACCCCCAACGCTTACAATTCCACACTAGCACGAGTTTTGAGCAACAATGGACCAGAGGTGTAATCGTAATGAATCCACGACCCATTGTGCTTGCCATCTCCGGGGCTTCGGGGATGCTCTATGCGGTGCGCTGTCTGAAGTTTTTACTCCAGGCTGATTTTCATGTTGAACTGGTCTGTTCCAAAGCTGCCTACTTGGTCTGGCGCGATGAAATGGAAACCACTGTACCCCAGAATTTGATTGATCAGGGTGATTTCTGGCGCGACCAGACCCAGACCGATGCGGGGAAACTCATCTGTCACGGATTTGCTAATGTGGGCGCGACGATTGCTAGCGGTTCTTATCGCACCCAGGGGATGCTCATCGTCCCATGCAGTATGTCCACTGTGGCGAAACTGGCCCACGGCTTGAGTTCGGACCTCCTGGAGCGGGCGGCGGATGTGCAATTGAAAGAGGGCCGCCGGGTCGTCGTCGTCCCCCGCGAAACGCCCTTCAGTGTGATCCATCTCAGGAATCTGTTACTACTGGCCGAAGCCGGAGTACGAGTCGTGCCCGCGATCCCCGCCTGGTACCAAAAACCCCGGACTATTGAGGAGTTGGTGGATTTCGTAGTTGGTCGTGCCCTAGACCAGTTAGATATTGACCATGCCCTGTTTGACCGTTGGCGGGGGATTTGTGCTAGGCCTGAGGCTTAGCCCGTGGCGGAAACCGTAATGAGCGAAGACTTTACGAAGACGGCTGAAATCCAAGAGGAAGTAATACGCGCCCATGCCCAGATAGAGCGGTTGAACACTCTGGTGGAAGAGCTAGGTGCCATGTTTGATGACCTAGAGCAACAGACCAACCAGCAGATCCCGGCGTGGTGGAAAGCTCATCGGCCCCTAGCCAAAATTCGTGAGGAGCTAGAAGGCTGGTTGCCACCCCGAATATTGAAGCTAGCTCAGGACAAGCTACAGCGCGGGCCGTACAGCCAAGAGCGACAGGTTAGACCGAAGCAACGACCCAACCAGCTTGATTGGGCCATGCCCCCTTACCGAAACTCCAGCTTTACTGCTGAACGAGGAAAATCTCGTTGCGCTGACTGCGGTTGCTCTGGGAGTCCGTCGCCACCAGGGTAATCCGGTAACGGGTGCCACGGGGCAGGATCGTTGTTGGTTGGAGACTGATGGCAAAATAACCATCGGAGTCCGCCTGGATCTGCCGATTCAACACCTGCTGAGATAACCCGAGGGGTCCGGCAATACTGGTGAAGGCATCGGCTTGAATTTGGACTTGGGCATTGGGAGCGGTGCGGCCCTCAATGCGGGTTGGTAGGGTAATCGTGTCGTTCGCGGTGTAATTGGTGATTTGGGGGAACAGGTCGGCTTGGTCGTTATTATTGCCCCCGTTGTTGTTACCACCCTCGACAATGACGATACGGCGGTTGGCTTCACGAGTAATCGACTGACTACCGGTTTGCCGGAGGGTCACGAAAACACGGGCATTATTACGGGTCTCGCCTCGACGGACCACATAGCGGCCCTCATAGGTCCCGTTCTCCACTTCTTCCATCGGTAGGTCACGGGCTACCCCCTCAATCGTGAAGGTCCCAGTGGCGCGAGTACTGCCTTCAGCCCGGATTACCACTTCTTCACCCGGTTGCAGCCGACCGGGAGTGCGGATGGTGACGCGCTCTAGGGTCAGGCGTTGGTTCGGGCGGTCTTCATACTGGTCTTGATTGTTCTGATTCTGGTTGTTATTGCGACCATCCAACAAACCGATGGTCAAAGGGGGCAACTGTCCACCAACGCGACTAATCGTTTGATAGGTCAGGGCGGCGACTTCCCCACGGGTGGCGAGACTATTGGGTTCGATGAGCCCTGCGTCGGGGTAGTTGACGATGATGCGGGCAGCGGCAGCGCGGCTGACACTATCTCTGGCCCAATCGGGGACCGCACGGGCATCCCGATAACTGTTGAGGGCATTGGGGTCAGCTTGGTCTCGTTCTTTGAGGGCCTTGGCGAGAATGACGAGGGATTGAGCGCGGGTAATCTGGTCCTCAGGGCGGAAGGTTCCATCTGGGAACCCGGTTACTAATCCTGAATTACTGACCGCCCGGATCGCACCAGAAGCCCAGTAGTTATTGGGTACGTCTCTAAATTGCTGAACGCCACCGGAAGTCGTGGAGAGGTTGAGAGCTTTGACGGCAATTGCGGCAAACTGAGCGCGGGTAATGTAACTATTGGGCTGAAAGGTGCCATTCGGAAAACCCCCAATGATGCCACGGGAGGCCAGGGTATTGATGTAAGGCTCCGCCCAGTAACCCTGAGTGTCATCAAAATTCTGAGCCAAGCTCGGGGCACTGAAACCCAAGAGAACAGCTAACCCCAGGGCATTCCCCAGCAGTTTGTAAGACATTTTCAACTCCTTTATTTCAAAATTTTCTTTCAGTCATTATGAGATAAATAGTCCGCTAGGACCTCTACCTCAATGCAGACCTACGTATCTTCACGTTTTTTCGGCAGTTAAGCTAGGTATAGAAGCGTATAAACCCCTGCGGGAGCGCGTAAGTTGGCAACAGCATGAAGGTTTCAAACGCGAGAAGTTAAAAAATCAAAACTACGGCTTGCGCTGGATCGCCGTGATAATCGCCCGGACTTCCTGGGTGCCCTGAGATGCTTTGAAGTGCCAGGGGGCGGGGAGTTTACCCTTGAGGATCATCCGTAGGCCGAGGGGGACTAGACTTAGTAGCCCTGGTAGGCTGCGCCCACCATTGCCTACTACTTGCAGACCAAATTTACTTTCGTCAATCCAACCCCCTTCTTTAACCAAGTCCACCAAGGTATGACGGTGGCGTAGGGGCGTGGATTCAACTAGGTCCGGGGTCTGGAGGATCGTCTGCTTGATCTCGGTAATCCGGTTTAGGGGTTGTACGCCCACCGGACAGACTTCATTGCAATTGAAACAGCGCGTGCAGTCCCAGGCGAAATTTGGCTGAGTATATTGTTGAATGCGCTCTTGAGTGTGGTCGTCCCGGTTGTCCGCAAGCAACCGTTGAGCCTTGGCGAGGGCATGGGGACCGACAAAGTTCTCATCCCCAACCACGGCATTGCATTCGGAATAACAGGCCCCACAGAGGATGCAGTTAGCGGCGGCTTGGAGTTTGGCGCGTTGGGCAGGGGTTTGGAGAGATTCGCGCTCTGGGAGGTTGGTGGTACTCACCGTCGGGTCCACCCGTTTAAGCCCCGCCCAGAATTTACCCATGTCCACCACGAGGTCACGAATTACAGGTAGATTGCCCAAGGGCTGGATCGTAATTTGTCCGTGGCCTTCTTCTAGCTCATCACCAATCAGGTTGTGACAGGCTAGGATCGCCCGCCCGTTGACCCGCATTGCACAGGAACCACAGATGGCGTTGCGGCAGTTGCGACGGTAGACCAGGGTACCGTCTTGCTCCCACTGGATTTTATTGAGGACATCAAGGACGGTATTGCCCGCCTCACACTCCACTTCATAGGTCTGGTAGGTGGGGCGGCTGGTGCGGTCGGGTTGTCTGCGGATACGGATGGGGACTTTCATGGTAAACATTATAGTGGCTTACCCTAAAACCCTTAGGGAGCGTATACACACCGTCCCCGCCCTCGCCCAGGCTCAATCCTGTAAATTTTATGAATTGTTCTTAATTTTCTAAAGTAACCCAGAAGAAATAGCAAAATCTACTAGTTTTTTCAAAGGACAACCGATAGCGTTGAAAGGAGAATGATGTTGGTTCGCAGTAGCAACCACGGGAGTACTGGATGGATGTCGGTAAAGTTACAACACGGGTCGTGAGTGCCCTTTTCGGTGTCGCAATCATCCTCATCAGTATTTGGTACGGCGGGAATAGTGGTTTGTTGCCCGTCGAGGGCTCCGAGGAATCGCGGATGATTGATAGCTTATTTCGCACCATGCTCATTATTGCCACCGCTATCTTTCTCTTTGTGCAGGGGCTTTTAGTCTATTCACTGTTCAAGTTCCGGCAGAAACCCGGCGATACGACCGATGGTCCGCCCATTCATGGCAGTATCCCGCTTGAAGTGCTCTGGACAGCGATCCCCACGGCTCTTGTTCTCTATGTCTCGATCCTCAGCTATGACGTGTCCGGTAAACTGGCGGTCGGCGGTTCGGGGGGCCTGGGTTGCTCCGTAGATTGTCCCTTGGTTGAACAGGTCGCCAACCCCACAGGCAAGGAACTGATTGTTGATGTGATTGCCCAGCAGTACGGTTGGACCTTTCAGTACAGCGGCTACAGCACCGAGGTGGGCGAGATGCACATCCCGGCGGGCCGCGAAGTCATCGTCAATCTGAAGTCCAAAGATGTCCTCCACGCCTTCTGGGTGCCCGCTTTCCGGGTGAAGCAAGACATTATCCCTGGGCGGATCACCCGGCTCAAGTTCACCGCCACCAAGACCGGGGAATACCCGTTGCGTTGTGCCGAGTTGTGCGGGGCCTACCACGGGATCATGAACTCCGTGGTCTATGTAGATGAACCCAAAGCTTTCGAGGCGTGGGTCAACAAAGAACTTGCGGTCAAAACTGCCCAGGTAGCTCGTGTTCCCGCTCCCCTCGCCCTTAAATAGGAGTTTGACCGTGCAGATTACCGACAACCAATTTATCCAGGAGCCGCCCCAGGATTGGCGCACGTACTTCACCTTTTGCACGGACCACAAGGTGATTGGCATTCAGTACATGGTCACTTCCTTCGTGTTGTATCTAGTCGGCGGCTTCCTAGCGATGCTGATCCGGGCGGAACTGTTGACCCCAGACTCAGACGTCTTCCCGGAGCCCGGTGTCTATAACGGGGTCTTCACGATCCACGCCACGATCATGATTTTCCTGTGGCTGATCCCGATGTTGGCGGGTTTCGCGAACTACCTAATTCCCTTGATGATTGGGCGCGGGACATGGCTTTCCCCCGCATCAATGCCGTTGCTTTTTGGATGATCCCGCCTGCTGCCGTGCTGTTGATGTCGAGTTTCTTCTTTGGTCCGGCCCAAGCGGGGTGGACCTCCTATCCGCCCTTGAGTATGGACCCGGCGACCCTGATTGGTCAGTCGCTCTGGCTCTCCAGCGTGATCTTGCTCGGGACTTCCTCGATCCTGGGGGCAATTAACTTCGTCACGACAATCTGGGAAATGCGCGTCCCTAGCATGGGAATCTGGCAGATGCCGCTCTTTGTCTGGGCTATGTTTGCGACCTCAATTATTATTTTGGTGGCAACGCCAGTCCTGACGGGGGCTTTATTATTGTTGTCCTTTGACCTGTTGATGGGGACGGTCTTTTTTAATCCGACTGGGGGAGGCGACCCGGTCCTTTATCAGCATATGTTTTGGTTCTACTCCCACCCTGCGGTGTACATCATGATCCTGCCCGGTATGGGTCTGGTCTCGGAAATCCTCCCGGTTTACGCCCGTAAGCCAATTTTTGGGTACCGCGCCATTGCCATTTCGAGCATGAGCATTGCGGTCTTGGGCTTCATTGTCTGGGCGCATCATATGTTCACCAGTGGGACCCCGGAATGGATGCGAATGTTCTTTATGATTACCTCCATGATCATTGCCGTCCCCACGGGGATCAAGGTCTTTAGCTGGGTGGCGACGGTGTGGGGCGGGAAGTTGCGGCTCACCCCGGCGATGCTTTTTGCGATGGGCTTTGTATCGATGTTCGTGGTGGGCGGCTTGAGCGGGGTCATGCTCGCCTCAGTGCCGATTGACATCCACGTCACTGACACTTACTTTGTCGTGGCCCACCTGCACTACGTCCTTTTTGGCGGGAGTGTGTTTGCGGTCTACGCCGGGGTCTACCACTGGTTCCCTAAGATGACCGGGCGGTTCCTCAATGAGTGGTGGGGAAAGGTTCACTTTTACTCGACCTTCATCGGGTTTAACCTGTGCTTCTTGCCGATGCACAAGTTGGGTCTGTTGGGGATGCCCCGGCGGGTGGCGGCCTACGACGCGAGTTTCTTAGATCTCAACGTGTTGGTGAGTACTGGCGGTTTCCTGTTGGGGGTCTCGACCCTGCCCTTCCTGGGGAACGTCATTTATAGTTGGTTAAAGGGACCCCGGGCGACCGGGAACCCTTGGGAAGGTTTAACCTTGGAATGGACGACCCCCTCCCCGCCCCCGGTGGAGAACTTTGAGCGGTTGCCCGTCCTGACGGTCGGTCCTTACGATTACGGTCACGCGGGCCGCGACCCGTCTGAGATTGTGCGCCATTAATTTTAGGGAGTCTCTTTAATGCAAACATCACCTAACGAATCCGAACGGCTGATCCTGGCGGCTCCAGCGACGGAGATGGCCCACGAGCATGAGGCGACCGCCCATGCTCACGAGGAACACCCGGACTTGCGGCTGTTTGGCTTCACTCTGTTCCTGGTCTCTGAAGCGATGCTTTTTGTGGGCCTCTTTGTGGCTTACCTCGCCTTTCGTGCCGTGGCAACGGAATGGCCTCCCGCTGGTACGCCAGAACTCGAAGTGATCCTACCAGCCATCAACACCGTGATTCTGGTGGCGAGTAGCTTTGTCCTCCACCAGTCTGAGGCAGCGGTCAAGAAGGGCGATATACCGGGGATGCGGGCTTGGTTCATTGCCACGATTGCCATGGGCGCGGTCTTTTTGGCGGGTCAAGTCTATGAATATACCCAGTTGGAGTTTACGCTCCAGACGGGGCTATTTGGCGGGACCTTCTTTGTGTTGACGGGCTTCCACGGGTTGCACGTCCTCGTCGGGGTTCTGCTGATGTCCGGGGTGGTAGTGCGTTCTTTTAAGAAGGAACACTATACCCCTCAGAAGCACTTCGGGGTCGAGGCGGCGAATCTCTACTGGCACTTTGTGGATGGGGTCTGGATTGTCCTCTTCCTTTTGCTTTATATCGTCAAATGAACCCTGCTTTCCGTTGGGCGTGGTTTGGCTTCACCCTCGCCCTCGGGATAGTATGGCTGACCTTACTCTGTCTGCCTTTTTTGAATGCGGGGGACCACCTCTGGCAACAGGAAGTAACGGCTTACCAAGGAAATTTAGCTCTTGTTTGTTTGGGATTAATCCTCCTTGCCGTCCCCCTGCGCTCCTGGCTCCCGGCGTTGCTTCAAGACCGTCGCTGGCTGGGACTTTTAGTTTTTGGCTTTGCTCTCGCTCACACCATCAATGGTTTCACCCACACGCTAGGCGGGGACTTAGCGGGTTGGCAGTTCTTAGGTCCAACAGAACAAGTAGCTCTAGGCTTAGGCACGCTAGCTCTAATATTTCTGTTTATCCTTGCGCTAACCAGTAACAGCACGGCGGTGACAGCTCTGGGAACCGCTTGGAAGAAACTCCATCGCCTGTTGTTTTATCCCACTCTTATTCTTATTCTGATTCATACCCTACTCTGGGGCGTGAATTATGCAGGCTGGGTGCCAGCAGTTTTACTAATCGCCGGAACTGTTGGGTTAGTTGGATTGCGCTGGTGGCCCAAAGGACAATAACAGCAACTCCTATTTTTGCAGTAACGTATGAGCTTTTGAGGGAGTGTTATTTTGGGGAGAGAGCGGGATAACTGCCATGTGTCTGTGTGTGAACTGCGCCTATGTGGACCGTTGCCAGACCTACCATGAGGTCGAGGAACGGCACGAACAAACCCATCTCACTGCCCACCCCGACTTCACCCCCCTACACCCCGTCATCAATGTCAACATCCGCAACCACGGACGCGAAATGGAATGGGATGTCGTCGGCTGTCAGAGCTTCAAATTAGCCCTAGGCCGCTGGCATAAACTGCGGCCCGGTAGCGCGGTACCCACCTAGAACTTAGCCTCCAGTCCCACGGTGAAATTGGTTGGTGGTGCGCCGTTACCATAGTTGCGCTCATAGGCCAAGTTAGTCAGGTTGTTGACCAACGCACTCAGGGTCAAGACCGAGTTGAGGGGAATCCGAAACGAGAGGTCGAGGGTAAAGTAACCGGGCAACAGCGTGGTCGGGGGCAAGTACCCCAAGTTAGGGACCGGGTTACCACTGGGGGTAAGAGCCAAGTCGCCATTGGGCGTAAAACCGACACTGGGACCAATATGGTAAGGGTCCGTCGCCCGTAAACCCTGGAAGTTCCCAAACAGCGCGAACCGCCAATCCCCCGGCGAGGTATAGGTAAACCCGCCCTGCCCACTGTGGTAGGGGACCAAGGGATACTGACTCTGGTTGAGTTCGCCCTTGAAATCCTGTAAAATCCGCGCATCGGTATAAGTGTCCGTGGCAAAGAACGCCCAACCGGGTGCAAACCGCCAATTAAAACTAAACTCCAACCCACTGAAGTTGACCGTCGGGTAGTTGGCGCGGACCAAGGCCCCACTCTCATAGCCCTGGGCAAGCAACCCCTCATCTTGGGGCGCGAAAATCCCATTCTGGAGTGGCGTAATCCGGTTGTAGGCAATTAAGTTCTGAATATCGTTGTTAAAGTAGGCAGCCCGCACTGTGATCTCAGGACTCGGTTCCCAGTCAAAACCCACATCAAATGTCGAACCTGCTTCAGGGCGTAGGTTAGGGTTGCCCTGGATCTCACCATTGGCAAAAAGGTCGTTAAAGTTGGGCGTTTTATAGACACGGGCAAAACCACTCCGTAAGGCCAGCGTCGGAATAACCTGCCAGACCACGCCAATACTCGGGTCAAAAGAACTTTCATAGGTGCGAGAAGTCCCCGTCACTAAGTCCGAGCTACTGCTGAACTCATAAGTATTAGTAAAGGATTGTCGAAACCCCAGGCTCGTCGTCAGGTTCTCCGCCAACTTAATCGTCCCCACCGCAAATACAGAGGGCCGATTAACCCGCGCATCAAAGGCTGGCTCAAGCGTCGCACCGGGTGTGAGCAAGTCCAAACTAAAGGACCGCCCTGATTCCCGGATAAAATCCAGCCCGTAGGTCAAGTTGAACCCAGCAGATATTTGCCAATCATGGAGAATCCGGGCGTTGAGGACGGTCACCTCGGTCGAGTTGTCTTCAGCAATGACGAAATCCACCTCCCGGTCTGATTCCGTGGTGTACCCCGTGTCTATCCCCAACCGCACCTGGAGCCGCGAATCTTCCCCCGCCCCCAATTGCCGATCCAAAGTCAAGGCTAGACCCGAGTAATCAATGCGAATGAGAGGCCGAGTAGACTCATTCAGGCCCAATTCATCCGGGGTACAAAAAGGGTCTTGCTCACACCCCGCACCACCACTGGTCTCGATTAAATTGCGGGGGTCCGTCAACGAAAAAAGGCTAACGCCCCGACTCCCTTTCCGCAAATAGGAACTCAAGGCCAAATTAGTCCGTGTATCCAGGTCCCAATCTAGATTCAACCCGAAAGAACTGCTGTTGACCTCACCATTGGGCCGAATTGCACTCAAGGTCGTAGCGGGGTAAAACTCGTTGAACAGAGTCCGGTTATCGCGTTGGATTTGGTAAAAGTAATCGTTGTTGCTATTGAAGGTGGTGGCGAAGACACTGTAACGTAAGTTCTCGGTAATGGGCCCGCCTAAACTCAGACTGTAATTGCTGTAGCCGTAGCTGCCAAAGGCGATGTTGGTATTCACCTCAAATTCAGTCGGGGGTCTCCGGGTAATCACATTGATGACCCCGCCCACGGCGGTACTGCCGTACAAGGTCGAGCCTGCTCCGCCCTTAAGCACTTCCACCCGCTCAATCCCGAAGACCGGCAGTTCAGCTAGGTCCACATGTTCCTGGTTGAGGTTGTTGACCGTGCGTCCATCAATCAAAAGCCCCGTGCTAGTAGTGGGTAAGCCCCGGATGAAATAGGTACTGTGGACATCCTCGCCCGCCCCCCAAAGGTTACTGACCACCCCGGGAACCCCTTGTAGGGCGTCGCCAATACTCCGGGACCCCTTGCGCTGGATTTCTTCTTGAGTAACGACGTAGATACTACTAGTGTTCTCGCGGACTCGGCTACCCCGGCCCAAGGTCGCGGTGACGGTCACTTCATCAAGTAGGTCAATCGGCTCATCAAGACTGGCCTCGTTCGCTTGGGCCAAGAGGTCCGCCGCTTGGGTGGATTGGGCTAGGTCGGTGGCTGGCTCGGCTTGGACCGCTAGGATCATCGCCCCCCAGATGAGGAGGGCCAGTACAGATTTGGACACAGAGGACTCCCCACAATCAATAACGAGAACAAGAATGATTCTCGTATTTAAAATAGCATAAAGGCTCACCCGCGCTTGCACATTGCAAAATCTCGACCGCGTATGGAGTCCGCTAAACTCGCTAACCCTAGACCAGACGGGGCATCTTCAAAATGAAACTGGGGATGGATGGGATAGATTGACATCCTCCCCGACCTAAAGGACGGGGATTCCTAAACATCACTATTTAGGTTTCTGCTTCATCGCACCAGCCTTCCGAGATTTACTCTCTTCAGGCCTCACACTGACGCTAGATGATAAAACGAACAGCGGTGTCCGTCGGGGTCTGTGAGGTTGAGGGCGTGTTCCATCAGGTTCAGGGCAGGATGGTTGAACTGGTGGGATTGGGGCGTTAAACCCCGCGCTTGTAACTGCTGGTTCAAGGCATGGAGATCTGCTAAACTCGCCAACCGCAGACCGAACCGGACAGGGTAGACTCCACCCACAAGTAAAAGTAGTTCTAGGCCGTGGACGGTGAAAAGGCTGTAAGTCCCCGGTTCACCTTGGGGCGGACTGTCGAAGACTTGATGGTAGAACTGGGTGGCGCGGTCGATGTCCTGGACCCTAAGTTCTAGGTGTATTGCGGTTGTCAAGGGTCCAGGCAAGGGTTTACGCTCCAGGGATGCTTGGTTTCATTGTCCTGGGTTTCGCCCTGCTGGGGTTGTTTTTGAGTTGCTGGACGGTTCTTGCCGCCCCGAATATGGCTCTATTAACGCTGGGGGTCGGGGCACCGGAGGTGAGTCCCTGGCTCGTGGTCGGGAATCTCATCGTCATTGGGTTAACCCTCGGTGGGCTGCGTTTAAACCCACTGTTTGGTTACGCGCTGGCTCTGGCCGTCTTGGGGTTGGGGTTCAGTGCTTGGCCCTTGGTGCAATTGCCGACAACCGCGACTCGATTTACTGAACAGATGGCTAAGGGACTCGGCCCGGACTATATCGCCCAAGTTCCCGCGTCGGTACGGGCTGGCTGGCGGAGGAATTCCTACAATTTGGTAGAGAACTTCCTGGGTTTATCTACACCCACGGCAGTCCGCATTACCGAAAACATCCCTTTCGCCCCGTCCTTGCGCCTGAATCTCTACCAGCCGCCTCGTCCCGGTACCTATCCCACAGTGGTCGTCATCTACGGCGGGGCTTGGCAACGGGGAGGACCCGCCCAAAACCCTGAACTCAGTCGTTATCTGGCGGCGCGGGGCTACGTGGTGGTGGCGATTGATTACCGTCATGCCCCGGCCCACCGTTTCCCGGCGCAGATTGAGGATGTGCGTCTGGCCCTAGCTCATATTCGTACTCAAGCTGACCGCTATGAAGTGGACCCCGGACGAATTGCACTGTTGGGTCGTTCAGCGGGGGCACATCTGGCGATGCTGGCGGGTTTTGACGCGGTGGTACCCGTGCAGGCGGTGGTCAGTTATTACGGGCCAATTGACCTTACGGAGGGCTACAACGACCCGCCTAACCCGGACCCCATCAATTCTCGGGCGACGCTTGAGGCTTTTTTGGGGGGTAAGCCGGACCAATTGCCGGAGCTATATCGTCGGGCCTCCCCCGCGAACTATGTCACCCGTCCTTTACCCCCGACGCTATTGGTTTACGGGGGACGGGATCATATTGTGGAACTGCGGTTCGCCCAACGGCTCTACGAACGGTTGCAGGCGACGGGGACCACGGCAGTTCTCCTTGATATTCCCTGGGCTGAACACGCCTTTGATGAGGTTTTCGCTGGACCCAGTAACCAACTCGCGCTTTATCATACGGAACGGTTCCTAGCTTGGGCCTTGCGTTAAGCTGCGCTGGTTGGTGAGACTGCCCATGCGTTCCCGTCGGTATGATTTTGATTGGCTCCGGGTGTTGGCAACGTTTTTAGTTGTTGCTTTTCATGCGGGCATTATCTTCAGTTCATCGGGCTATTATCAAAAATGACCCGCTCCAACTAGCCCCGAGTTTTTGGGCGGCTTACCGGGCAGAAGAGAATTTATCGCCCCTGATTCCACCTGAACGATGGGCAAAGATTAAAACTGACAATCTGAATCCCATGGTGGCCCAAGCTCTCCAAGGGGTATTGACGGGCGACCGCATCCAGGTAATTCGGGCGGAACTGGGACCGGGCGGGGTGGGCATGGGTTATGGACCAGCGGTTTTTAGTAATCTGGCGGGTTTACAGTTAATCCTGGCGGCGGAGGGGATTCCTTTCACCGCGCTCACGCCGAGTGCAGTCTTGGCCCGACAACTCCAACAACGAACCGAAGTTCCCAGCCAGACCCTAACCAGTTACCTTTTATTGCCCGAGAACCGCCGGGGTGTTTTGTTTGTGGATTGGGCGAGTTTTACGGAACTTAATCAAGCGGAGGCTCTATTTACGCACCTAGAAAAAACCCAGAGTCGGTTAATTCTCGTGGGGCTGCCTCAGTCCGAGTCGGCGGCGACGGGGTTGGTTTTGTTCTTGGACCAGTGGTTTATGATGCTTTTTTTCTTGCTTTCGGGGGCGGGGACTTGGTATGCCCTGGGATCGCGGACGGCGGGGCAATATGTGACGGAACGGTTACAGCGGCTCTTGGTGCCGTTGGTCGTGGGTTGTTTGGTGGTGGTGCCGCCCTTGGTCTATGCTGGTCCAGATGTCGAACCCTGCCGGAGCGTCCTCTAATTGGTCCCTTCAGCAAGTAGTCATCAAGATAACCATGTATTCGCATATACTCACGCGGCGTTAAGTAACGGTCCTCTAGGGGATGAAAGAAAATTTCGCCACAGCGTAATGTATTAGCAGGTTCTGTGCGCGATAAACGTCTGAATTTTGTTGTGTCCTTTTTTGTAAGATTGCAACGTTGTTCTATCGGTAGATGTAACTCTTTCGCAAGGTGAGAGCCTTCTGGTACACCGTGAATTCGTCGCCTATCACCTTCAGGTGTTATGTCTACATGATTATCTGTCGGCTGATAATTGTCGGTAGATTTCGGCTCACTTAAGCCTTCTAATGCCTTACCGACAGTGACGTAAGGCAATAATGGAAACAGGGGATTTATCTGTTCGCGATGCCCATGAGTAAAAGCGCGTCATTTCAAAAAGAAGCATACCCCGCTCATCATCAAGGCATGGACGCTTACCAATTTGAGAAAAGGCTTGGCAAGGTGGTCCTCCGCAAAGTAAGTCAAGCTCACCTTCTAAGTGCCAAGTCGCTCATAAGTTCTTGGGGATTTACGGCGCGAATGTCAGCTTCTATGACCCGGGTATTTCGCCCTTGGCGTATTGTCGCAGCACGCAGGGTTTCACAGCAATGAGGATCAGTTTCTATGCAAGCTAGAACCTCAAAACCCGCGCTTTGGATTCCTATGTCAATGCCGCCAGCTCCTGAGAATAGGGATAGAGCATTCATTTTTGGTTCAATCATCTCTAGTAAGTCGCCTTCTTTCTAGACTGTACCAACACACAAAGTAGCATACCATCCTGTGTATTTGTGAGATCCTCGACGAACCCGTAGCGCAGCACTTAAAATAACCAAGCGGTGTGGCAAAGGACTAACTATGTGTGGAATTGTCGGTTATGTCGGCTGGCAAGCGGCAACCCCAATCTTAGTGGCTGGGTTGCGGACGCTGGAATATCGCGGCTATGACTCCGCCGGGATTGCCACCATAGACGGGCAGGGTCTCCAACTGGTCCGGGCTAAGGGTAAATTACGTTTTTTAGAAGAGAAACTCGCTACCCAATCCGCTCCCGCTACTGTCGGCATCGGACACACCCGCTGGGCCACCCATGGTCGCCCTGAGGAACATAACGCCCACCCCCATACCGATACGCACCACCGCGTCGCCGTGGTCCAAAACGGCATTATCGAAAATTATGTAGAACTCCGCTACCAACTCAAGGACCAGGGGTATATTTTCCGCTCCCAGACCGATACCGAAGTCATCCCGTATCTCATTGAAGAAGCTCTTAAAACGGGTAGTGTCTCCTTACTCGCCGCCGTGCAGCAGGCTGTCAACCAACTTGCGGGCGCGTTTGCTTTGGTAATTGTGAGCGCGGACCATCCTGATGAACTGATTGCTGTCCGTCAACAGGCTCCCCTCGTCTTGGGCTTGGGCGAAGAGGAGAACTTCTGTAGTTCCGATGCCATTGCTTTGGTCGCCCATACGCCCCGTATTCTCACACTCAAAAATGGTGAGATTGCCCGTCTGACCCCCAGCGGGATCGAGCTACAAACCTTTGCTGGGAAGACTCTCCACCGTACTCCCCAAGTCCTCACCTGGAACCAGACCCAGGTAGAGAAACAGGGTTTTCGGCACTTCATGCTTAAGGAAATCCACGAGCAGCCGGGGGTCATCCGCGCTGCCCTCGAACGCCATCTCTTGCAGGACCAGGTGGATTTACCTTTAGCCCCGGACTTCCTCATAGATATCGAACGGGTCCAAATTGTTGCCTGTGGCACCAGTTGGCACGCCGGGTTGGTCGGGAAGTTTGTTTTTGAGGAGCTGGCTAACCTGCCCACGGAAGTTAACTACGCCTCGGAGTTCCGCTATGCCCCGCCGCCCTTAGATGGTCGGACTTTGGTAATTGGCGTGACCCAATCCGGCGAGACCCAAGATACCCTTTCGGCTCTCGAAGTTGCCGTGGCGAAGGGGGCGAAACTCCTAGGGATTACTAACCGTCCCGAGAGCCGTCTGGGGCATCTCATTGAAGAGCTAGGACCTCGTGGTGCGCTCCTGGATACTGGGGCCGGGATTGAAATTGGCGTGGCGGCGACGAAAACCTTCAGTGCCCAACTGATGACCTTCTATTTATTGGCCCTCTATTTTGCGGCGGAACGTCAACCGGATTATGCTCAAGGACCGCTTATTCAGGCTCTCCGTCAACTCCCTGCTCAACTTGAACTGATTCTCGACAGCCAACTGACCTGGATTAGTGAACGCGCCCAGGAGTTGAGCCATCTCCGGGACTTCATCTACATTGGGCGGGGCATCAATTACCCCATTGCCCTCGAAGGTGCCCTCAAGCTTAAAGAAATTAGCTACATCCATGCCGAAGGCTACCCAGCGGGTGAGATGAAACACGGCCCGATTGCCCTGTTGGATGCTAATTGCCCGGTGGTTGCTGTTGCCAT
Organism: Candidatus Cyanaurora vandensis; assembly: GCF_013285555.1. Classification (GTDB taxonomy): domain Bacteria; phylum Cyanobacteriota; class Cyanobacteriia; order Gloeobacterales; family Anthocerotibacteraceae; genus Cyanaurora; species Cyanaurora vandensis. Next base: position 18,248 of record NZ_JAAXLT010000099.1, read on the forward strand.
GCCCGGTCGAGTCTACGAAAAAGTTCTCTCTAATGCCCAGGAAGCTAAGGCCCGCGACGCGCTCCTGATCGGTGTCACCCCGCGCACCCCCTTGGCTGAAGAGACCTTTGACATCCTGCTCCCGGTCCCGGTGGTCCACGAACTGCTCTCCCCCCTCGTCACCGTCGTCCCCCTCCAACTCTTCGCCTACGCCCTCGCCGCCCACCGTGGCCTCGACGTAGACCAGCCCCGCAACCTCGCCAAATCGGTGACGGTAGAGTAGCTGAATCTCATGCTTTAAGTCTCAGTTAGGGATTGCGCTGGAACCAATGCTCTAGGTCCGTTGCGGCGGTGAAATCAAGTAAGTCCTCGCTCAATTGCTCAAGTTTAGGGAGGGCGAGTTGTTGTACTTGGGTGCGTTGCTCAAGTGTCAAACCCCCTAGGCGACAGGTAAGCTGACGTTCCACAAGTCCACGGACTCCTTCCAAGCGGCCTTCGACGCGGCCCTCTTCTTTCCAACTGGTGGTCATCATCTGGACATCCTCCCGTGTTTCTGGCTGTAGTCTAGCAACGTACTCCCGGAACTGGCTTTCCTCCCTGGTGTCCAGCGGTAAGTACGCATCCACAAAGCTTGATATTAGCTTCCATCGCCCTTCATCCAACTGGAGGGTTGCCAACAGACGTAGACACTCAAACTTCACCTGGGCGCGGTCCTCGGTTGCAATCTGCATCTTCGCCATCAAGGCACAAGCCACTGGGTTCGGCTGGTTGAGGTAGTCGCGCCAACTCAGGCGATTGAGTTGCACCACTTCGTAATGAAACTCAAGGACCGTCCGACCGGGAAACGCAATGCGGTAGCTACTGGGCTGAGCTTGGCGCGGGGTGGCAAAGGTGAACAGGGCGATGGGGTAGACGGGCAAATCATAGCGGTCATGGAGCCTGGAGAAATAGCGGAACATCCGCCGATTGAAGTGTTCCTTGCGGGTGGCTTGGGGGTCCACATGGATGATGAAGAAGAGGTCTTGCCCGGTTTCAGCGAGGGGCGAACCGGGTTGGACTTGGACTTTTGCGGCGAGGTCCAGGACACGTTTTTGGCCCGTTACGCCGGAGTCGGGATGCGCGTTGAGGGGGTCGAGGAAGAATTCCTGGGTCAGAAACTCGACGGACTCCGGAACGAGAGCAGCGCGAAGCTGGGGAAAGAAGAGGTCCACGAACTCGACAAAGAAGGTGGTGAGGAGCTTTTTAAAGTTGCCGTCATGGTCGGGGGTCATGGGGATATTGGTAATGTTGACCTTCTAAAGGTATCGGTTGACCTTCAGAAGATGTCTGTTGACCCGTAGTCTAAAGGTCCCTCCGCCCCACCCTGCCGGGTACAGGCGTGCTGGGGGACCAAGACCACGAAGACCAGAAGAATTCTTCCCTACCCCACCATGTGCTACACCTTACCCACAAGTCTAAAATCCCGGCTGAAGCGAGTCTCAAAAAAGAGTGAGACCGACTACAACCTAAGAGATCCCCCTAAATCCCCCTTGAAAAGGGGGACTTGAAGAGCTTGTTGAGTAGGGCGACGCAAACTGACTCTTTCCCCTCCTTTCAAGGGGGGTTAGGGGGGATCTCTTCCGGCTAGGGAGAAAGACCTCCTAACGCTGCTCTAACCACTCTTTGAGTTGTTGAATGTCTGGCTGCTCAGGTAGTTGAGCTAGTGAATGGGTACAGATTGCAATAGCGCGGGTGTATTGCGTTTGGGCTGCGTCCTCCCCACCTAACTTCTCTAAGAACTGACCGTAATGAGTTAATGCCTGCCCTTGGTTATTGAGAAACTGGATGTAATTTGGAGCGTACTTTAAGGCGCAATCATAGGCAGCAATGGCAGCTTGGTAGCTTATCAAAGCGTGGTCATCTCGGGCCAAGCGAGCTTGCAAGTCTCCTAAGTTCCTAAATACATTGCCCCGATTATTATGAGCATCGATCATGTCAGGGGATTGCTTTAGGGCTTCATCACAAGCGGCGATGGCAGCTTGGTAGTTTATCAAAGCGTCTTCCTGGGCTAAGTGAGCTTGCAGGTCTCCTAAACTTCTAAGTACATTGCCTTGATTGTTATGAATATAAGCATCATTTGGGAATCGCTTTAGGGCTTCGTTGTGGGCGGCGATGGCAGCTTGATAGAACGTCAAGGCAAGGTCAGCTTGGGTCAAACGATCTTTCTGGTCTCCCAGACTTTTAACCACATTGCCCCAATTGTTATAAACTTGGCTCAAGTCGGGGGCTTGCTGAAGGATTTGGTCAAATTCAGCGAGCGCACCTTGGTAACTCCTGAAAGCAAGGTCCTCCTGGGCTAAACCTGCTTGTAAATCTCCCAAGCGACTTAACGTAATACCCCTATTATTGTGGGTGAAGATATTTTCCGGCTCTTGCACTAGCACACGGTCATAGGCTGCTATTGCCTCTTTATACTTCTGCTCAGCGCGGTCATATCGAGCTAGAGCTGCACAAAATTCACCTTCAGTTTGGGCAAGTTTACCTAGTTCAGAGTCTCCCATTACCCAGAATTGTTCTCGTAAGTTCAGTAGGTTGCGACATAAATCATAGAGACTTCCTCGTTGCGCTTGCTCAAAAATATCAAGCCAGAAGGTGACGCTCTCCTGCCAATCCAGGCGGTTGAGATGATAGAGGAATTCGATATTATTTTGCTCTTGGTAGTAGACCCTCAGGACATGGTGGGCTTTTTGAGTCACATCCTCCGTTTGTTCATCAAAGAGCCTGCGTAAGAGGTCGTGAATTCGATAAGACCCGTTAGCTTGGTCCACCAAACGGACAAAAGAAAAGCGGGTGAGGAACTTAAAGATACCCTCCGGGAGGTCAACCTGAGCAATATGTTTCTGCAAGTGCTGATAGAGTGCAAGGTCAAAGCTTCGACAAGCCGCTAAAGCCCGGACTGCTTCAGCCGTCGGCTCATCCACATAGCGAAAAAGCCGCTGGATCAAAGTAGCCGTTTTACCCTGTTCTTCGACTTCTTGGGCTAACTTTGTGGAGTCTAGCTCCTCTCCCCGCTGACGAGCCGCCCGTACCACATCCACACTCAGGCCCAAATAGAGAGGATGGATTTTGTCTGGACCCACCCGCGCCAGGGCTAATAAGCTTGCTTGAAGACTAGGCTCTGAGATTGCGGCGCGTTCCAAATATTCCCGTGCATCATCCTCTATGAAATCCTCGACATCCTGCACATCAAGCAGTTCTGGCGAGACTCGTGCCTTAATGCCTTTTTCACTCCATCGCGGCAGTTCCCGACCCGCTACCACCACCACTAGCTGTGGGATAGCGTGCAAACGCAGCAACAATTCTCGGAACCAACGGTCTTTCTGAAAATACCCATCCCCAGCCCGCTGTCTATCCCCCGATTCCTGCCAAAAAGATTCATGGGTATCAAAAAGCAAGACAAGCCGAGCGGGTTTAGGGTCTTGCTGCAAGGCTGCTTGCAGATCCGCCGCCAACAGCCTAGGTAGAGCCTCGATCATCGGCTGTGATTTACCTTTCTGAACAAGTTTACGAATTGCTTCTCCCTCTTGGACAGAGAGTCCGAGCCTAGTGCAACACATCTCCAGTTTTTGGTTCCAACTCATCACATGACTACCCAAATCTTTTATCACTTTTACTAAGAAGCCAATGCCTGTTACTGGAAGGCCTTGCTGTTGCATCAGAGAATCTACGCCCCCTAGCACGTATTCTTCTGTACGCGAGGTCATGAGCTTCTGCATAAACCCTTCTGCTTGACCCAAGCTATCTAGACAGCACAGATAGCCAAACTGCAAGCGCGAAACTTCAACGTGTCATAGTTCAAAGCTTTGGCAGCTTCCGTAAGTTTAGCCGAGAGCCAGAGCGGACCCGCCACCTCATCACGGGGTAAGATCCCATCTCTGGGTAGGACCAGCGCAAAATCAATCAAGACCACAGGCTGGGGTAAATAACGATTACGCTCTAGTTCTAGCAGAGCTTCACAAAACGAACGGTCTCCTAAAACGGCTAGCTCTTGCCATGTGGAATGGCGCACCCAACGACAGCCACGGTCTCGTAAATACTCAAGCAATAACGATTTACCGTTCCCTCCCTCGCCATGGAGAAAGAGCGTCTTCCCTTGATGCTGGTTCGTATTGATATATTGAGCAAACCGCCGGATGAGCCGATAGCGATCCGTAAACAAATCCAGCGCGGTTGGACCCTCCGTAATTGAGTCTTCGTCATCTTGCCACGAATACATATACATTGCCTGCGGGGGAAGTCCCCCAACTTTACCACAGCGATTTTTTATAAAATACAGCTTACTGCAAGGTTCTCTCTGCCTATCTTCAAGCTCCAATCGCCTGTCTAAATCACAAAGATGGTTTACAACTATCCCGGACTCACCCGAACCCCATGGTACGATTGCCCCAATCTCTCAATCAACCCATGGACGCTAGGCGTAATTGGTTCCGGGGTAGTCTACTCCTGCGGGGTCTACAGGGCTTGAGCTTGTGGGCACAGGATACCCGGACTTGGGCCACTGCCGGCTTACTGACGAGTTGGGCGGGGCAGGGACGGGGGTGGACTGCGCGTAGTTGGCTCTGTCGTGGGTTGGATGGCTTGGCTCTGGGTTGGGCCGTGGTCCTATTTGCCGTGGCTCCCTACGTCTCGACGGGAATTATTGGTGCAATCCTGGCGGGGGGGACGGTGCTGTGGTTAGTGATGGTGCTGACGCGGCCCTTACAGTTGACCCCGATTACCCTAGCGGTCTTGGCATTTTGGGGCCTGACGACCGTGGCGGCCCTATGTTCGCCGGTCCTAGCAACGAGTGCCTATGGTTGGGGGCTGGTCACGTTGTATCTCGTGGGTTACGCGCTGTTGAGCCGGGTCCTGCAAACGCACCGGGACTGGGTGGTGGCGGTCTATCTGCTGACGGTGGCAATCGTCGGGGTAGAGGGTCTGCGGCAATGGCAGGACGGGGCGGTGGCCCTCGCCACCTGGGTAGACCAGGAATCTCCGCTCAAAGATACGACCCGGATTTACAGTTACCTGGGCAACCCCAATCTCCTCGCCGCCTATCTCCTCCCGGCGGTCTCGCTGGGTGCGGTGGCGGTTCTAGTCTGGTCGCGGTGGTGGGCCAGGGTTCTGGCGGCAGCGGTGACGGTCTTGGCGGTGGTCTGTATCGGCTTGACCTACAGCCGGGGCGGTTGGTTGGCCCTGGGGCTGATGGGGCTGGTGGGGCTGGCCTTGGCTCTATGTCAGGTCTCAGCGCGGGTACGGGCGGGGCTAGTCGGCGGGGCGGTTGGCATCGTGGCCTTGGCGGTTGCCTTCATCCCCGGTCTCCAGGTGCGCTTGGCGAGTATCTTTGTCGGGCGGGATGACTCCAGTAATAACTTTCGGATCACGGTCTGGGACACGGTTTGGCAGATGGTCCAGGACTATTTTTGGTTGGGCATCGGTCCTGGTAACCGCACCTTTGAAACGATCTACCCCTACTATCAACGAGCGGGCTACAACGCACTGGGGGCCTACTCTGTACCCCTGGAGACCTGGGTGGAGTTGGGGGTGGTGGGACTCGTGGTCTCCCTGTGGTTGGTGGTGGTGGTCTGGGGCTGGGCGGTGGGTGTCTGGCTGACGCGCCCTAGTCCTGAACGGTGGTGGGCGGCGGCGGCTCTTTTGCTCACCGTGGGTCTGATGGTCCAAGGACTCTTCGATACGGTCTGGTATCGCCCCCAAGTGCAGATGCTTTGGTGGTTGGGGATTGCTCTCATCAATAGTTTAACGGTGCCGAAAGATTGACCTTACAATCACGATCGGTGCTAGAAATTCATTCAAGCCAGCTAGCGCGATGGTTATAGGTGCAAGCCAAATCAGTATCAGCTGTAATACCCCGACCTGTGGCTCAAACGGCACGCTCAAAGTGTTGCCTTGGACCCAGCTATCTGTGAAACCACCATGAAATCAGAAAGAGTGGGTCAGGTAGTAACCGATGAGTGTGGCAAATCCCAGTAATACAAATAATGCAGCAGCAATCAGGCGCAGTAGGGAAAATTCAATAAAACGCTCCAGCCCAGTACCTAAAAAGACAGCTAAGCCATCGGCAATCAACATACCGAGTGTAGTACCGGCGACTACGGATAAGATGTCCCCGTACTTTGCGCCTAGAGCCAGGGTTGCCATTTGGGTTTTATCCCCAATCTCAGCGAGGAAAAATAGCACAATGGTCGAAAATAGCGGTCCGAGTTTTCCTGGTTCCGGTTGACCCTCATATTGGTCAGGAACCAAAGTCCAGAACCCAAACCCGATGAATGTTAGGGCCAATAGCCAAGTCATTACAACGATAGGAATGTTCTGCTGAATCCAGCCACCCGCCAGAGCTGCAAGTGTATGGTTGAGCAGAGTAGCTATTAATATGCCCAGCATTACTGTCCAAGGCTTCTTAAAGCGGGAGGCCAGCACAAATGCTAGCAGTTGAGTTTTATCACCCATCTCTGCAAGAGCCACGAGCATGGTAGAGACAAGGACCGCTTCGATTGCCATTGAATACTCTGTAGGTTGTTTAAAGATACAATACTTAAAGTACTAGGGACTATTCCGCTTGAAATCCGTTCTCTCGGAGTCCGTGCGCCGATTTACGGTAAGACACTTCAGGAACTAGGCATTCCGTGATTACCTGCTCGATGAAGGCTAGGGTCCGGTCGGCATTTTTATTGGGGTATCGCCGGATTACTTTGAGGCACGTACAGTCATCAATTGCCGTACATGGGTAGAGCTTGGGACCAATGTTACCGACATCCCGCTGAATTTGTTCACCAGCAATCTCCTTCGGGTCACGTTTGCGACCTTTACGGGGGCGGCGTGTTGCCTTAAGTACGCCATCACCTGCTTGTTTGAGAACTTTGTGGATCATGGCAGTGGCTAGAGAAAGATGGTGCAGCTGTAACAACTCGCTCTGAAGTATAAACAGAAGTAGGGGCACACAAGGCACCCCCACACCTTTGCTCCACGGGACCTAGAGCAGTTGCAAGCTACTATTTTTTTCCATATCTACCATGTGAACCGTGTCCACAAAGCGGATGGTTTGGGATTGGCTGGAGATGACCATGGTTTGCGTCCGCATCCCGCCACCAAAGAAGCGCACCCCTTTAATGAAGTCGCCGTCGGTGATCCCAGTAGCGGCAAAAAGTAAGTTCTTCCCACAGGCCAATTCAGAAGCATCATAGACTTTATCAGGTTCAGAGATGCCCATATCCAGTAGTTGCGCCTTAATCTCGGCCTTGCTCCCGGAGAGTAGACCCGTCTTGACCACATCCGGGTCGTAGATCAAACGACCCTGGAAGTGTGCTCCCAAACAGCGCAGGGCCGCCGCCGAGATGACCCCTTCAGGAGCCGCCCCGATGCCCATCAGCGCGTGGACCCCGGTGCCATTAATTCCTGCCGACAACGCTGCTGAGATATCCCCGTCGTCAATCAACTTGACCCTGGCCCCGGTACTGCGGATCTCTTCAATCAAGGTCTTGTGACGAGGGCGTTCCATGACAATCACCACCAAGTCTTCGATGATGAGGTCTAGGCACTCCGCGATAATTTGTAAGTTTTTGGTGGCGGAATAATCCAGGTCTACTTTCCCCTTGGCCTGGGGCGGGGCAGCGAGCTTTTGCATATAGAGATCAGGGGCGTGGAAGAGTCCGCCTTTTTCGGCAATGGCAAGGACCGCCATCGAACCATTACGGCCCTCAGCGACTAGGTTGGTCCCTTCACAGGGGTCCACGGCGATATCAATTTCAACGAGTTCTTCAAGACGGCAGAAATTCGCGGCATCGGGCTGGGTACAGATCCCCACTTCTTCGCCGATGTAGAGCATGGGCGCGTTATCACGCTCGCCTTCGCCAATCACGATCCGACCGCGCATGTTGATCCGGTTCATCCGGTTACGCATGGCTTCGACTGCCACACCGTCCGCCTCATTCTTCAGACCCTTACCCATTAGACGGGCAGAGGCGATGGCTGCTTGTTCAACAACTTCAATGATCTCTAGGCCGAGCGTTTTTTCCACAGGATGTCTCACATGCTCCTACCCCAAGAGTGTATGAGGTTGCGAGACCTAATTCAACCGGGGGTCAGATCCAGCCCATGGCCCGCGCTACTCCCTGACATAATCCCGCCGCCGTCAGCCCCGCGTAGGTTCCAATCACATTGCCCAAGACCGCCATCAACAGACCCAGGGGCGCGGTCCCTGGACGGTAGGCCACCGCCACAATCGGCGTCGTGACCACCCCCCCAGTATTGGCCTGGGAACCCACGGCGAGCAAAAAGAAAGGCGTTCGTGTCAAACGGGCCACCAGCAATAATCCCAAGGCATGAAAGCCAATCCACACCCAGCCCGCCACCAAAAAGAGCGGATAGGTTCCAATCAACCCCAAGTCCCCCTGTGCCCCCAAAGTTGCCACGACCAGATACAACAATCCCGACCCCAACCGTGAAGCCCCTTCCTGCTCCAACCGCGCCACCGGGGTCAGCGATAGTCCCAGCGCAAAAGTTGTCACTAAAATAAACCCCCAGGTTTTATGCGAGAGGACCCCGCTCACCTCTGGCAACCCATTCCCCAAAGCAATCGCCAAACCGCTCACGCCAAAGGCCAGTCCCACCATCACCATCAGTCCGGGTAGGGTCAAAGGCAGCGCGGTCTGGACCGGGTTCTCCCGCAGACGGGCCATCGCTTGGTCCACTTGCCGGAGGTCTGCCTTCAGCCAACGGTCAATCCGGTCTTGATAACGGGCCAGAAATAATAAAATCAACGTCCAGCTATAGCCCACCAAAAAATCCATCGCCACCGCCGCCCCAAAAACCCGCTCTGGCGTACCGATACTCTCTTTAACGGCAATCATATTAGCGAACCCCCCGGTCCAAGACCCCGACAATGCCCCGAACGCCGCCCACGCCTCAGCAGGAAGCCACCCCCCAAACAGAGCGAGAGCTAGGGGCGCACCCAGGACAATTCCTGTCGCTCCGACCAGGGTCATCGTCACCGCCGGGAGCCCTAACCGCGCCACCGCCCTCAAGTCCGTCCCCAGTAATAAAAGTACCAACGCCGCCGGGAGGATGGTCCCCGAGAGTAACGGGTACAACGGCGACTCCCGTGGCACCCAGCCCAGGGTGCTCGCTACGGCGGGTAAGGCGTAGATCCAAATCACTGGCGGCACGAGGTCAAACAGTTTAATGAGTTGCTTCTGTTGGGCTAGCGCGAATACTAGCCCCACAAAACTCGCAAACCCACAAAAAAGTAACGGTTCGGTCATCGGCTAGACCGGGGATGGCGGGCGAAGAACTCCCACATCACCTGAGTCGCGTTGAGGTCCTGGGATGCAGGTTGTCGCTGGTCGTTGGGGTCAGCGGTGCTACCGGGCCATTTGTGATTGCCATCGCGCAGGGTATAAAAGACGACTTCTGTACCCCGTTGACAGTCGGCATAGCGGGTCTGGCGCACATCACCCCGTTGGTTCTCGCGGGGCCGGGACGGGCAACCGGTGGCCCGGGTCCAAAAAGTCATGGCATCGGCAACAGACAAAAAGCCCCGCCCACCGTTGTAGGGCACGACATTATCTTCTTGACCATGGAAGGCAACTACAGAGAGAGGCTGGGCGGGATTCGGGATTGTGGTCGTCTGTCCTCGCCGGGGACGACCCCCACCTACGGCCCCAGCCACGACCCCAATCGCCGCTAGCTGGTCACTCAAAACCGCCCCCATCCGATAGGTCATCATCGCGCCACTGGAGTGCCCGCCGATGTAGAGCCGTTGCGAGTCCACCCGCAGGTTGGCCTGTAGACGCGCCAAAAGACTACTCAAGAAACGCTCATCATCGCCATTACCTTTCCCGGAATTAAAACCTGCATTCCAAGCGGGCGGCTGACCCAGGGCATCGGGGTAGGCGACAATAAACCCTGCCCGGTCGGCCTGTGCACTCATCTGGGTATATCGGGCCACCACCTGCCCGTTCCCCTTTCGTCCATGGAGCAAAATCACTAGGGGTAAAGCGCGTTTACCGTTGTAAGCCGGGGGCAAATGCAAACTATAGGTCCGATTTACCCCGCCTACCCGCAGGGTTTGGTCATAATTCCCCGGCGCACTCTGAGCGAGAACCGGACGTAGTAACCCCAAGCACACCAGTCCAAACAAAATACGCCACATCCTACCACCTCATCTCAAAGCATCAGAGTAGCACTAGCTCTGGGCTGTGATACTCCGGTTTGCCGGCCTAGTCTCTAACTTGAAAGCTTGACAGCGGTCATTGGCACCCCTAGGATAGGATACTGTCGCCACTGTAGCTCAGCGGTAGAGCACTCCCTTGGTAAGGGAGAGGTCACGAGTTCGAATCTCGTCAGCGGCTAATCTTTGGGTAACGCGAAACCTTCTGCAACACCTACATCACGCTGTACCTCGGAAAAATAGGAAAATTTTCAGACCGCTAGGGAACCAACCGGGGGGTTCATGCCCGTAGCTGCGCCCCAGTGAGCTTGACAGACCGTGCTAATAATGAAAAAGCATCCTAGTGGTCCGTCCAGCCATGAGCAAAACCCTGGTCATCGTCGAATCCCCCGCCAAAGCCAAGACCATCAGCAAGATCCTGGGCAAAGGATACGTGGTCAAAGCCTCGGCTGGGCACGTGCGCGACCTCCCCCAAAAAGAAATAGGCGTGGATGTAAACGACAACTTCCAACCCAAATACGTCATCATTCCCAAAAAAGAAGATATCGTCCGCGAACTCCATGAATCAGCGGAGGGCGCAACCCTAGTCTATCTGGCCCCGGACCCGGACCGTGAGGGCGAGGCCATCGCTTGGCACCTGTCGCAGCTTCTAGAAGTCCCCCCCGAACGACTCAAGCGCATCGAGTTTCATGAAATTACCCAAGAAGCCGTGCGCCGCGCCGTCAACAATCCCCGCCCTATTGACATCAACCGGGTGGATGCGCAACAAGCCCGCCGCGTCCTTGACCGCTTGGTAGGTTACAAAATCTCACCCTTACTTTGGAAAAAAATCCAGCGCGGGCTCTCCGCCGGTCGGGTCCAATCCGTCGCCCTCCGCCTCATCTGTGACCGCAACAAAGAGATCACCAGTTTCGTCACCAAGGAATACTGGACCCTCCACGTCAACCTCCTCAAAGAAGGCCAGAAAAAACCCTTTGTCTGCGAACTCGTCAAGTGGAACGGTAAAAAAAGCGACCTGAATAATGAGCAGGAGACCATCGCCGTCCAACAGGGCCTCACCCCCGCCCGCTACGCCGTCCAATCCGTCAAGCAACGGGAGCGCAAAAAAGAACCCGCCCCGCCCTTCATCACCTCCACCCTGCAACGCGAAGCCGCCGGAGCCCTCAACTTCACTGTCAAACGCACGATGAAAATTGCCCAGGAACTCTACGAGGGTATTGAGCTAGGAGCCGAAGGCCCCGTGGGACTCATCACCTACATGCGGACGGACTCCACCCGTGTCGCCCAAGAAGCCCAAGCCGCCGTCAACGAGTTCATCGAAACCCAATACGGCAAAAAATATCTACCCACGACCCAGCGCAAGGGCAAAGCCGCCAAGGGGGGCCAGGATGCCCACGAAGCGATCCGCCCCACGGATATCCTCCGCCAACCCGACGATCTCAAGGCCCACCTCACCGCTGAACAGTACCGACTCTACCGTTTAATCTGGCAACGCTTTGTCGGCTCCCAGATGGCGACCCAGACCCTCGCCACCCGCACCGTGGAGATTGAGGCCACGGGTACCCACAAGGCCATGTTCCGGGCCGCCGATACCCGCACGGTCTTTGATGGTTACACTCGCGTCTACGAGGAGAGTAAGGACGAGAACCCCGCTGAGGCCAGCCAGACCTTGCCCGAACTGGCTGAGGATGAAGTCCTCGTCTTCAAAGAATTCCTACCCAAACAACACTTCACCCAGCCGCCCCCCGCCTACTCCGAAGCCACCCTGGTCAAAACCTTGGAAGAAGAAGGCATCGGACGGCCCAGCACCTACGCCCCGACCATCTCGACGATTGTAGACCGGGGTTATGTTCTCAAAACAGGCCGTGCCCTCAATCCCACCCCCCTCGGTCTGACCGTCAATGACCAGATGACCCAATATTTCCCGGACATTGTGGACAAGGACTTCACCGCCCAGATGGAAGCCCAACTTGATGCCATTGAGCGCGGTGAACGCCCGTGGACGACCACCATGGCTGAGTTCTACGGTCCCTTCCTCAAAAGCCTCAACGCCGCCACCGAGGAGATGGAGCGCGTCCTCATCATCACCGATTACCTCTGCGAGAAATGCGGCTTACCAATGGTCCAGAAGTCGAGCAAGTACGGCAACTTCTTGGGCTGCTCCGGCTACCCCCAGTGCAAACACACCTACCCTCTGACCAAAGAGAACCTCCCCGCCCCCAAAGACCGCCCCGCTCCCGGCGAAAGTTGTGCCGAGTGCGGTCACGAACCGATGACGATTGTTTTTGGTCCCTACGGCGAATACTTGAAATGTGGTGAATGCAAAGCTAAACGCCGTCTCCTCAAAAAAACCGGGGTGGATTGCCCCAAATGTAAAGTGGGCGACTTGGTGGAGCGCAAATCCCGGTTTGGGCGGTTTTTCTACGGTTGCAGTACCTATCCCAAGTGCGACTTCTCACTCTGGCAAAAACCCCTCCCCCAACCCTGCCCCCAGTGCGGCGGTATCGTCGTCCTCAAACCGCGCAAGCGTACCGAGGACATCGCCGACTGCTCCAACCCTACCTGTGATTTTGTCGAGGGGGCCGAGGAGTTCACGGGCATCACCCCGCCCGTCCCAGAACTTGCACCCGCTTAATTCAGAAGAGTTCGCGGAGTTTGGTCAGGGCCAGCCGGATAGTTTCGAGTTCGGTGGGGGAGAGATTCTGAAAGCGTTCGCCCAAATGGGCAACGTAGGCTGGGTAAACCTCCCGAAAAAGCTCCTCCCCATGGGGTGTGAGCACCACCGTGAAACTGCGGCGATTCCCTTGGGGTACCATGCGGCGCACCAGACTCTTTTGCTCCAGACGGTCTATGATGCCAGTGAGCGTCCCTTTGGTGACAAGGGTTTGTTCGCCCAGCCGATTCATACTTAGGCCAGATGTATTGCCTAGGGTGATAATCACATCGAACTGAGGCGGCGTGAGACCCAGTTGGCGGACGTAACTATCGGAGTAATTGGCAAAAGCTTGGTAGGTGCGGGCAAGTTCATGGAGCATGGTCTGAAAAAGTGTCCGGTCTGATTCTCCAGACCGCAATGGCTGACTATGCATGGGTTAGACCTTGGGGGGATGACAGAAGAAGTCGCAATCCTATTATGGACTGTCTGTTCTCACCATGGAGCGGAGATTCAACTCCTTGGCCTCCCCGCAAGGCAAGAACCTATAATAAAAGTTACCTGCACCTGGAGAAGCCCTGGTGGCGACTGATAAGGCCAAGCCCGTGCCCACCGATGAGGCACCCGTCCAAAAGTTCGACCTCGCCCAGTACCTCAAGGACGTGCGGGCGGAGTTGGATAAGGTCCAGTGGCCCAACCGTCAGCAGGTCATTAGTGAATCGGTAGCAGTATTCCTGATGGTCTCGCTCTCCGCCCTGTTTATCTATCTGATTGACTCTCTGTTCTTCACCCTGTCAAGGCTGGTTTTCTGATGAACGAACTAGAATCTCCCGTCAAGGAAGTGGTCAAACCGGCTTGGTATGCCATCCAAGTCTCCTCCGGCTGCGAAAAAAAAGTTAAAACCAATATTCTGCAACGCGCCCAGACTTTCCAGGTCGTAGACCGGATTTTCCAGGTCTCCATCCCCGAACGCGCCGCGATCCGCGTCAAAAAAGATGGTTCACGGGCTGCTGCTGAAGAAAAGATCCTGCCCGGTTACGTCTTAGTTCATATGTTGTTGGACGATGAAGCTTGGGGCGTGGTCAAAAATACCCCCAATGTCATTAACTTTGTCGGCACCGAGGAACGGCGCGGCTCCGGGCGGGGCCGGGGCCATGTCACGCCCCGCCCCCTCAGTGCCTCTGAAATCCGGCGCACCTTCATGACCGTGGCTCAGGAAGAACCCATCGTCCGCATCAACTTGGCGGCGGGGGATAAAGTCGAGGTCATTGCCGGACCTTTCCAGGACTTCAACGGCGAGGTCGTGGAGGTCAGCCCAGAACGGGGCCGTCTCACCGCCCTACTGTCAATCTTTGGACGCGATACCCCCGTCGAACTGGAATTCAACCAAGTCCGCCGCTTGGAGTAAGGCTTGCAAGGGTTCTTCAAGAGTGCCCCTCGTCTCCAGAACTGGGCAAACCGCTGGGCTGAATGTTTGCCAGCAGGGCTTTTCCTACTGCTAGACGGGGAACTCGGCAGTGGGAAAACTACGTTTGTGCAGGGGTTGGCGCGGGGTTTGGGGATTGTCGAGACGGTCACCAGCCCGACTTTTGCTCTCATCCATGCGTATCCCGAGGGCGTGCCGCCCTTAATTCACTGCGACCTCTACCGCCTTGAGCCGGAGCAGGTGTGGGGATTGGGGTTGCAGGAGGACAACGAGGGGGGGATTACTGTCATTGAGTGGGCGCAACGTCTGCCCTTCACGCCACGACCCGTGCTCTGGCTTAATTTCACAATTGCGAAGGAGGGACGCTGGGTCCGGGGTACAGCCATCAGTCCACGCGAAAAGGGCCTGCTTGCCCAGGCCCAATTACTCTATGAGAATGAAGGAAGTTAACCCTTCTTGTTGATGATGTACTTGACAGCATCGCCAACGGTGGTAATCTTATCAGCATCGTCATCGGGAATTTCGAGTTCAAACACTTCTTCTAGGGCCATCACCAGTTCCACTTGGTCTAGAGAGTCAGCCCCCAAATCGGTATCAAAACTGGACTCGCGTTTGACTTGAGCCTCTTCTACGGAGAGTTGGTCAACAACGACCTTCTTCACCTTTTCAAAAATCGCTTCTTCCGTCACCGTCATGATTGCCTCGAACACTTGATTTATGGAATTCTAGCGGAAAACCGGGTCTGTCAGATTGGTCCTACGGACACCTCAAGCACTGTCACACCCCGTAAGCCATCATGTACCATACGCCATTTTTGGCCCTCCATGGTGCTGTTCTCCAGGAAATTGTACAAAGGCGGCTCCTGAACCAGGGTCAATGTCTACTCCTGGCAATATCCGGGGGTCAGGATTCACTCTGTCTCGGGCAACTGCTGGTGGATTTACAGCGACGGGGCGACTGGCAGCTTACTGTCGCCCACCTAGACCATCGTTGGCGGACTGATTCAGACCAAGCTGCCCAGACGGTCGCAGCGGTAGCAGCCAGTTGGGGTCTACCCTTTCACCTGATTGTGGCTGAGACTCCCCCACCCACGGAAGCCAGCGCACGGGCATGGCGGTACAGCCGCTTGGCGAGACTGGCCCAGGATTTATCTGCCACCGCCGTCCTGACCGGACACACTGCCACTGACCGCGCCGAGACCGTACTTTTCAACCTAATGCGCGGGGCGGGACTCAGCGGCACTGGCAGCCTAGACTGGCGGCGGACCCTTGTACCGGGGCTAGACCTCGTACGCCCACTCCTCACCGTGAGCCGAGAACAGACGGCTGCCTTCTGTCAAGCGCGGGACCTGCCCGTCACGCCTGACCCTACTAATGAGGATGTAAGTTTTAGTCGTAACCGCCTCCGGCAGGTCGTCTTACCCTACCTGCGCGACCATTTCAACCCCCAGGTGAGCCGCCATCTTGCCCAGGCAGCCGAGATTGCTGGGGCCGAGGACGATTACTTGACCCTAATCAGTCTGGAACATTTCGCTCGTTTCTACCGGGCTGAGCCGCCATCCTTGAATGCTCAGCTAGATCAACTCCCGGTCGCGCTCCAACGCCGGGTAGTCCGCCATTTTTTACAAACGTGCCAAAGCAGCGGGGATTTCAGCCAAGTCGAACAAGTACGAGCCTTAGTCGGGCAAGCCGAGGGGACCCGCACCGCCTCTCTACACCGAGGACAGGGCGTGGTCGTGCGCCGGGGTTGGCTAGTTTGGCTATGAAGTACCCGCCACTACTTACGCTGCACGGGTCAATTTAGCAGCAATGTTGGGTAGTTCAAATGGGCTACCCCAAGTGGAGGACCCGAATTGGGTGACTGGTAGCGTACCAAGCCGCGTTTTACTGTGGGGGAAATAGATTTTCACCCCCTCGGGTGTCCTGTCCTTTTTTTATCGTCTTAAGGAAGGTATGTAATGGACGAGCGGTTTGAAAGCGATGTGATGGATGACTTGGCGGCGGAATCTCCTGTCGCCCAGATGGATGGCTTCGAGGCAGACATGATGGAAGGCTTTGAGGAAGAGGGCTTCACCGATGAGCTAGAGGGTTTTGACGAGGGGGGTGAAGAAGCTTTTTATGCTGAGGACGAGTTTGCGGGGGACCTCGGGGACGATTACGCCGATCATGGCGACGAACTCGATGCCTATGCCGCGCTCGAAGACGCGATGACCGATGCTCTGGATGCTGCTGATAGCGATGAGTTCCTAGGGAATGTTCTCCAGGGGGTCAGCCGCGTGGCGGGTCTAGTCCGGCGTGGGGCCGGGGGGGCACGGCGGGTTGCTGGGGCGGTCCGGCGCGGAGCTCAAACTGCTCGCCGGGTCGCAGGCGCGGTCCAACGCGGGGCACAAACCGCTGGACGGGTGGCGGGTCGCGTCGGTCGTGTCGCGGGTCAAGCAGGCCGGATCGCCGGTCAAGTCGGTCGGGTGGCGGGTCAAGTGGGTAGTGTTGCAGGCCGGGCGGGGGCTTCAGCGAACCCGATGGGGAGTCTGCTACAAAGCATTTTGCCCCTACTCCAACAGTATGCCAGCCAGGGCTTTGACGAATTTGATGCCCTAGAGGACCTCGTAGACCAGTTCAGTGATGAGGAACTAGACGAAGCCCTACCGATCATTGCGGGCGTTGCGGCACGGGGCCTAGTCCAGCCGGTATTGCAGCGGGCGGGGAGTGCCCTCAGTCGTCCCCTGCGTCAACAGTTGGTCCGGGGGACTAGCCGTGCGGTCCAAACCCTGGTGCGCCGTCAAGGACCCCAGGCGGTACGTGCTCTGCCCAGTATTGTCAGGAGTGTCGGTCAGACCGCTGCTCGTCGTCGGCTGCCAGCGCGGGCTCTGCCCCAAGCGATCCAGCGGACGGCGACCCAAGTCGCCAATAGCCCCCAACTAACACGCCGTCTCACGGGGGCCACCAGTCCGTCAGCCCGGTCGAGTCGAGGGGGACTGCCCCAACGCTTGGTCCTCAGGGGTCCTGTCGAGATTACGATCACCAGCCGCTAATCTAGGAGGCCACGATGTATCAAGCTTTTGCGGCTGACGATCTCTTTTATGACGCTGCTGAAGGACCCGCGCAGCTACGTCAAGCGGATAGCTACGACGATGATGAATTCCTCGGTGGGGTCCTCAACACCCTGAGTCGAGGGACCGGGGGACCCTTGGGCGCGACTGAGGATGCCGGGGATGAGGACCAACTCGAAGCTGAGTTAGCCGATGCCCTGGATGCGGAGGATACCGATGAATTCCTCAGGCGGCTGCGCCGAATTGGGCGTGGCGTGGCGAATGTGGCCCGTCGGGTGGGCCGGGGCGTGGGGCAGGCGGCGCGGGTGATCGGCCCGGTGGCAAGCCTCATCCCGATACCCCAAGCCCAACTGATTGGGCGGCTTGCCAATGTTGCCGGTCGGCTCCTTGCCGATGGTGCCGATGAGTTTGAAGCCCTGGATGAAATGTTGGAAATGGCTCTGGCTGAGGATGTGGACCTGGCTGCGCCCTTACTCTCAGTAATTACGATCCGCAAGGTGCTCCCTAACGCGAGCCGTTTACCCCAGCAGAACCGTCGTCAGTTGGTCCAGAGTGTCAGCCAGGCCACCCGCACCCTGGCCCGCCGCCAGGGTCCGCAGGCGGCCCGGGCGGTCACTCGGATCGTCCAAGGCGTTCAGCAGACGGCCCGTCAACAGCGGGTACCCATCCAACAACTGCCCCGCGCGATCCAACGTGCCGCCAGCCGTGTCGCCCAGAATCCAACCCTGGTCCGTCGGCTCGCCCAATCCCCTGAGCGGACCCGTGGCAGTGGTTCCTGTCCCAACTGCGGCATTCGTCCTAACTACGGGACTCAACAGTACAACCTCCAAGGACCCGTGCAACTGACCATCCGGGAGAGGCAATAGGCCATGGTAAGGGCAACGCGCCACTTCCTCAAAGACAAAGTTCTTGGCTTGGTTGCCCGGTCCAAACGACTGTCGCGGATCAATTACCGCTCCGTGGGCATCCGCCCCCAAGACCTACCCTACGTGCCCTCTCCAGAACATTTCCGTGCTGCCAATCGGCGGATGGCGGAGATTGACCAGCAGGTGATGCGTCGTTTACAAAAAGTCCAAGCCAGCTGGCAGACCGCCCCGGTGGACCAAGTGTTATTGGAAGTGGCCCTAGTGGAGCGGGAATTGGACCGCGCCCGCCGCGCCTTCGGGTTGTTCTTTGAGGTGTTTGGGCAGCGGGGGACCTCCTTCGCTCCGGCTCTGGCGGCCCATGATGTGATTGCTGCTGATTGCTACACCGCTATCCGTGAACAATCCCCTCAGGTTTTTCGAGGACCCCTGCTGAAGCCAGTCTGTTATATGGAACACGGCTTCTCACCCGCCACGATGCGCCGGGGGGTCCTGCTCAGTCGCCTACTGGGTGAAGCCAATCCCTTCCCGGTGATCCGGCTGCCCTGGGACCGTGAACATCCCTGGCAAGCGGTGTTCCTCCATGAGGTGTCCCATAACCTCCAGGCTGACTTGGGGATTTGGCAGGAGAACCGCGAGGCCGTGGTCCGTAGGCTAATCGGCTCCACGGGCGACCCTGCCATCACCAGTATTTACGGGCGTTGGCATAAGGAGATCTTCGCCGACCTCGCGGCGGTCCTCCTCGGGGGTCCGGCGGCGGCCTTTGGTATGGCGACCTTTTTAGCCCATCCCGCGCCCCGGACCTTGACCTTCCGACCGGGTGGTGCCCACCCCACGGCCTATCTCCGAATTTTCATTTTGGTGGAGATGCTACGGCGGTTGGGGTTTGGGCGGCAGGGCGAGCGGCTGGGCCAGATTTGGCGGGACCTCTACGACCCGACGCGCTTCAACCGTTTACCGGCGCGACTCTTGAGCAGTGCGGACCGAGTGATTCCGCAAGTGGTGGATGAGATTGCTTTTCAGACCCGCCGCAACCTGAGTCAGCAGGCGTTGGTAGATATCTTGGCCTTTGACCGCCAAGATGAAGCCCGGATTGTCCAAGGTGCAAAGTTCCTCGCCCGTGGTCAGCCCGCTGACCTGCCGCCGCGTCACCTCGTCAGCGCGGCGAGCTATGCCCTGGGTCTAGGCGGGGTCCACCCTCAACAGCTTGCCCACCAAGTCATTCAGCAACTTAATCGTCAGCAGCCCCGCCCCGCCTTGAGCCTTGCCGAAGCTCAACAGCAAGTCGCTGCCTAACCTACACCGGGAGACCTTTATGGCAAGCAACAATCCCTTTTCTAATCCGGCCCCTCATGGCACCGGCTCGTCGCCCCAACTGGCTCTCGATAACTTGATTCGCCGAGAGTTGCGGGTCAGTGACCCCACAGATGCCAGCCAGATCGCCGAAGCCCTGCGGACGCGTTACCAGAGTGACCCCCGGACCCAGGCCATCACCCAAGAGGCCAATGGGTTGCCCTTCCTGCTCTCGCAGCCGATGAGTGCGCCTTTACCCGTGGCGACGACTTCTTCTTCCCAGGCGGAGTTGCTCCAGGCGGTCAACGATGTCAATCAGGACCTCCAGGAACTCACCACCAACGCCATTCTCAAGGACATCAGCCCCGAACTCCAGGGCTGGGGCGTGGCAATCCGCACCACGATGATGGAAGGGAGCAACGCGGCCCGTTTCTCCTTGGACCCCCGCCAACGGGACAAGACCTTTGGTCTGCGCCGGACCCTGGGGGATTACGCCCGGATGTCTCGCCTCCTGGGTGCGATGACCCCAGGCCTCAACACGAACTACCGCAAGCTGGCCCAGAGTCTCGATGAGGTCGCTGCCGTCTTCTTGGTCATGATGGGGGAGGCTCTGGCGAATACCAGTTTCAGTGGCGGACGGTTTCTACTCCAAGCCCCGTTTAGCGAATTGCAGGTACGCCGGGATGCTGCCGTCTATGCCCTGCGTAACTTGATTGGCTCCACCCAGCAAGCCTTTGCGCCCAATGAATGGCCCAGGGGCTTGGATGCTTACCGTCGCTTATTTTTGAGCCTGGAACAGCAGGGCCAGAGTGACCTTAGATCTTTGTTAGTGGAACATGAACTCACCCGGATCATGGATGGACTGGTCCAACGGGCCAACAACGGTAGTGCGGAGGGAATGCGGGCTTTGGGTGCGACGGCCCAACTGGACTTGGAGCGGTTTCGTCGCTTGGTTTTCCTGGGGCAGGGCTTAGTTAATCCGGCTTCGCCGCCCCTGACGGCCTTTCTAGAGGCACTCCAACTCTTTGCCGACGCTTTCGAGACCTCCGGTGGGTTCCGTTTATTGCGGATTGCCCGTCCGCCCGTCTTGTTCTATGGGCTGTATGGCCTTTCGGGGACCGATGAGGCCGACCGGGTGCTCTTGGAACTGGTGATCCGGCGTAACCAACTGGCGGAGAAATTGGATTGTTTCTTGCAGTGCGGCTGCACGCCCCTCACCGTCACGGGTCAAGTCATCCTCGATAAAGTTCTCTACGATATAGACCGGGCCATTGACCTCTATGCTTTGGGGGTCAACAAATTTGGTGAACCTGAGCAACGGGCGGGGTCCTATGCCTACTTGATTAAAGTTATCCTCGACCCGCAACAGGTATTTCCGGTCCTGGTCGCCCAGACCCTCACGAACTTGCGGCTCCTACCGGGCTTCCCAGTGGCGGAACTCGGCCTGCTCCAAACCGAGTTGTTACGCCATTCCAATGACCCGACGGCCCTGGGAGGCATCAATCTCTTGATGCAACAGGAACTCTCGATTCAAAAGGAAATGGAGGCGCGTTGGGAAAACATGGTCAAGGCTATGGCCCCTAGTTGTGCAGGAATTGGCGATGTCTTTGACACTGTGGATACCATCTTGGATGGTGCGATCGCTAAGGTGGGTGGTCTCAGTACCAGCCTTGCAATTATCTTGCCGCCCCACTATGAATCCAGCCTAGATACCCTCGCCAACGATGCTTTTAGCAATGGAGGCCGTTAGCCATGAACTCGCTACCCCTTGACCGAGAAGATGCCCTCGGGCAGTTATCGGCTCCCCGTACAGCTTTTCACCGCAACCTGACGCGGCTCAACCCGTTTTTGGAAGCGTTCCTTCAGACCCAAGGCGTCCTCAACCAAGACTTCCATAACACCCTGGTTGAGACTCGTGAGTTCATCCACAACCAAGCCGTCTTCAACCTAACCCTCAGCGACGTACTCACTGGGGTGCTAACGGAAACCCGTGAGTTCATCCACAGCCAGACCATCCTTAATCAAAGTCTGCTCACCAGTATCTCGCAGTCCTCGTCCACCCCGACCCGTGACGGGTTTGACTGTATCCGTCTGCTCAAACAGGTGGAAGACCTCGTGTTGGACCAATCGCCCAACCGGGACGGCAATAACCGGACCCTAGAGGAGTATCGAGGCCGCCTAGATGAGCCGCTGCGGTTATTGGCTGACGAGCCTACGCTCAGAGAACGGTACGGTGATGCGCTGCGGCCTTTTCAAGGAAAGCAGCTCAGGGAACGGGCCAACCGCTATCTAGAACTCCAGCAGTTGATTATGGACATCCTGCGCTACTTTACCCAAACCAAAAAAAACGACGACGTTGATCCTGACAACTCGCCCCAAGGAGCCTGACCATGAGCTTTACCACCACTGAAACCATCCAACGCCTGTGGGATAAGTTCCTGCGCGAACAGATGTCAGCGATGCCCCCCGAGGAGCGCAAGCAGTACGAACAACAGTTCGAGGACCGCTTCAACGACCTGCTCAAAAATGCCGCCAACGGTAGCCAAGACGGGTTTTTGGACCTCGTGGGATTTGGGGGCCAAGGAGCAGTGGGTTTCGAGAACCTCAGTTATCCCTATATCCAACCCGACTTTAACGAATCCGTCGTCCCCAGCCAACTGCACGCTGCCGCCGAACTATATTTTATTTACCAACACGAACGGATGAAGGTTTTCCAAGTGGTAGATGTGCTGCTGCGCCTCTTTCAGGACGGGCGGATGCGGATTCAGCGCGGGCCGGGGGCCAGGGGCCTGTACTTGTTGGAGAAGTGGAAACCCCTACGCTACACCCTGCGTGACCGCAACACCGCCTACCGCCGCGCCTTCAACTACGGCTCTACCCAAGCCCCCGCCGGGGCCATCGTCAACCGCACCTTCCACCGTCAATTCCTGGGCTTTATTGTCGCTCTGGCCCAATACTTCCGCGACCTCTCCATCAGTGAAGTCATCCGGGGCGGCCCGCTGTTAAACCAACGGCCCTTCGGCAGTATCAGCACGGTGCAACGCATCGGCCTAGACCTGCGCTATGCCCTCGACCGCGCTACCTACGGTAATATTTTCGCCTTGACCATGGAGACGGGCCACTACCTGAGCCAAGTCCTCAAGCTCCTCGATGCCCCCGACATCAAGAAAGCCTTTGACGCGAATACCAAGTGGGATGTGGTCGAAATTGTCTCCAGTCGTTACCTCGGCGGGGTGGCTGAACCTTCCCAACGGGCACGGATGGCAGAAAGTGGACGCCGAATCATCCAATTCATCTCCGACAGCGACTTCAAAACAGCGGGGGACCCAATCCTCTTTCAGTCGGAGTTGCGGCCCATCGGTCCCCACGCCGAGGCTTGGCTCGCTGCCTACCGCATGATCCCCGAGGGTCGGAGTTTCGCGGGGGGAACCTCGACGCTCAAAAGTGTGATTGGTGTCCAGTCCGCCCGTGTCTAACCTGAGGCTCGCCCATGACGACTTCCCGCTTAGTCACGCCCTTGGGTAGACGGGCTGTGTTAGATCCCACCCTCGCCCTCTCGCCCCACGGCTTGACCCTGGCCCAACGCTTGGGCGGGCTGTTGGAACTGTGGGTAGTGCGTGAACTCTGGCACATCCTGGACAATACCTACTTTTATCTACACCAGCCGGAGCAGGTTTTTGCCGATGCCCTGCGCTGTAGCCCCCAGCAACTCATCCGCGCCCTACAACAGTGGGAGCGGGTGCGGCTAGAGACCGACTTGGTGGGCCTCAAGCTCCACTGGATTGGCGACGGGGTGAGTGAGTCTTTACTGCCTGAGGGCACCCCGCCGCAGTTGATTGCCCAAACTGAAGCCCTCGCCTGTGCCCTAGACCAGCCCCAGTTGCTCCCGGCCCTCCGTGATGCCCTCGCCCTAGCAGCGGCCCTGGGGACTGCTTTTATCCTTACCCACTGCCATCAAGACCAACCGCCAGCGGTCTGTCTGGCTTTGCAACGGTGCGGAATGACCTGTCAGCGTCTGGGCGTGGATGACCCGTTAGTTGTGATTGAGCGCGACCAACTCCAGCAGTTGCTGGTCCAGGCGGGGTTAGCAAAATTGCTCTGGTCGGGTCTAGAGTTGGCGGTGTTGCATCTAGTCGTCCCCGATGTGTCCCTCCCGCCCACGGAACTAACTTTTTTGGAATCCTTTACCCCCCCCAATCCCTGGCAGAGTGCCCAGGGTTTCTGGTATCCCCTTGCGGTAGCACCATGAATCTCAATTTGGCAGATTTAGTAATGGTCGCGGTCCTCGGTCAGGTAGCCCATCCCGTGGGCCGCGCCAATGCCTACCGCATCGGTCACGATGGGGTACCCAGAGTCTTGCCGACCACCGGCGGAATTGTCCTTAACCAGCGGATCGGCGACCGTTGCGTGGGGCTAGCTGGGGACCATATCGAACCGGGGATCGCCCTCCACAACAATAACCGCGAAGTAATCGGCTCACGCCAAGGACCTAATCTGGCCCTCCTCACCTATGCCTGTGTGGGCAACCGGGTCCGGGTTATCAGTGGTCCAGCAACGGGTCAGACGGGCCTCGTGACGGGGAAGCACGGCGGGGTAGACCATGTACTCGTGGATTTCGCCCCAGCTGTTCTCCAACGGCTCCAGATTGGGGACCGCATCCAGGTCTATAGCTGCGGCCTGGGATTACAGCTAGTGGACCATCCCGCCGTTGCTGTCACCAACTGTGCCCCCGGTCTCTTGAAACGGTGGCGGTTACGCGAGTCGGGCAATCAACTCCAGGTCCCCGTCACCCACCTCGTCCCCGCCCGAGTGATGGGTTCGGGACTCGGAAAAAATACGATCTGGCGGGGCGATTACGATATCCAGCTTTTTGACCGGGCCACCCGCGAACGGTACCACTTGGGTAGTTTACGTTTTGGGGACTTTGTTGCGATTGTTGCTGCCGATACCCGCTTTGGTCCCAGTTATCGTCCCGGTCGCGTCACGATTGGCGTGATTGTCCACGGTGACAGCACGGTGAGTGGTCATGGTCCGGGGGTAGTCCCCCTGTTGACGGGTCCAGCCACGGTCTTGCGGCCCAGCCTTGACCCCCAGGCTAACTTGGCAGTCTACTACGGCTTGCGTACCCTCACCCCGGCCCGTAGCTACCCCACCCTGACGGACCCCAAGGTTCCGCTGGTTGCTGGTGTTTTAGCGAGGACATCATGAACCCGTGGTGTAACTCTAGTCACATCCCTTCTAGACTGTTTTACGGTAAAAAAAATATTGAGCAGTCATTACACTTTCATTTCCTTTTTCACCCTCTAAACTGTTACCAGCAAACTAAATCACACCGGGAGTATGGATGTGAATCGCCAACTTGCTAATGTTGATAAGCCTGACCTCCAGGTTGTCAGTGAATTTGATATAGATGGCGTTAATTACTTAGTTGTCATACTTGCGGATTGTGAGCACGTGCCCGCTCCCCAGACTGAAGTTGCTCGTTTTGAGGTGCGGGGTCAGGGGTTTGCGGTAGTCCGGGCCTCAGCCTCGGAGCGGGGATTAGCTCTAGACCGAGTTTTGACAGAACGTGAGACGCAGATTGCGTCCCTGGTCGCCCTCGGTCATCCCAATAAACAAATTGCCCATCGCTTAACGATCAGTGAGTGGACAGTCTCCACCCATCTGCGCCGGATTTTCGCCAAACTCGGTGTAGATAGCCGCGCCGCCATGGTCTACCGCTGTGCCGCCCTACTCCAACAGCCCTAGCGTTCGTTTTAGAATCGAGACGAGCTGCATTCTAGCGGACGGATGAATCCTGAACTCCAAGCTTGGCTGGAACGACTCTTGGCTGTCCTCTGGCTCCCCGGTAGTAAGGTTGCCCTGCTCCTAGTGGGGAGTTATCTTCTCTTGCGGGGAATTGACTTTGCCCTCGACCGGCTCAGGGCCTACGCCGATGACAAAGACCCCGCCCACGTCTCTGATGCGGAGAAACGAGTCGAGAAGATCAATATCATCCTCAGGAGTGCCAGCCGGGTCATTATTGTCGCGATTGTCGTAGTCAATATTCTCGAAATCCTGGGGATCAATATTGGCCCGCTTTTAACCGGGGCCGGGGTGGTGGGGGTCGTGATTGGGTTTGGGGCCCAGAGTCTGGTCCGGGACTTATTGGCGGGGCTTTTTGTCGTATTTGAGGACCAGTATCGGCTGGGGGATGTGGTCCGGGTGGATGCCCTGACGGGGACGGTGGAGCGCATGGGACTCAGGACGACGATCCTGCGCGACCTCAATGGCAGTGTCCATATCATTCCCAATGGTTCGATTAGTCGGGTCACGGTGCTGACGCGGGAATGGTCCAGGGCCTTACTAGACATCCGCGTGGGCTACCAGCATGACCTAAGCCAGATTGAGCAACTACTCCAGCAGGTTGGTCAATCCCTCCGCAACGAAGACCCCTGGCGCAATCTCACGCTTGAGGACTTGCAGGTATTGGGGGTAGAGGACCTAGCGGAAAATGCCGTCATCATCCGTGTCATGATGAAAACCCTCCCCGGTAAACAGTGGGAAGTGATGCGCGAACTACGCCGCCGGATTAAACAAGCCTTGACAGACGAAAACATACCGATTCCTTTCCCGCAATTCTTGCTCCCCCCCGCGCCGGACCATGACCCCTGACGCTCCCCCTGCTCGGAAACGTTCGCTGCTCGGGGTGGCAGGGCTGGTGGGGGTCGCCACCCTGTTGAGTAAATTCGTCGGGTTGTTGCGGGAAATCGTGGTGGCGGCGGCCTTTGGGGTCTCCGGTCAAGTGGATGCTTTTGCCATTGCCTACAAACTACCTGCTTTTTTGCTCATTCTGCTTGGCGGCGTGAATGGGCCTTTTTATAGTGCAGTGGTCAGCGTCGTCGCTAAACAGGAACGAAGTCACACCGCCCGTCTGATGGAGACGATCAACACCTTAGTGGCCTTGGCCCTCGGTCTGGTGGCGGTGGGATTGTGGTGGGGGGCACCACTCATTGTGGGGGTACTCGGTTTTGGTGCGGACCCGACCGTGAAAGCTCAGGCTGTGGAACTGCTGCGGATCATGTCCCCGGTGGCGTTTTTCGCGGGGTTGATTGGGCTGGGGTTTGGGGTGTTGACGGCGGCGGATCGCTATTTGTTGCCCTCCTTGAGTCCGATTCTCTCTAGCGGGGCGAGTATTCTGGCGGTCTGGTTCTATGCCCAGACCTACGGTCCTTTGGTCTTGGCTTGGGGCGTGTTGGGGGGGGCAATTTTGCAGTGGTTGGTGCAATTGCCGTGGCAATGGCAGTTGGGGTTAGGGACATTGCGCCCGCGCTGGGAATGGAAAAACCCAGAGGTCCGACGGGTCTTTGACTTGATGGGTCCAGCGACCCTCAGTTCCGCGCTCTCCAGTGTGAATGTCTATATCCATGTCTTTTTTGCTTCTCAATTGGCAACCGGGGTGATTGGGGCGGTGGACTACGCCAATCGCTTGATTCAAACTCCTTTGGGGATACTTTCTAATATTTTGCTCATCCCGGCCTTACCGCTCTTTAGTCGGTTGGCGGGGCAGGCGGACCCGACGGAGTTGCGCCTCCGGGTCCGACAGGCAGTGTTGGGTGTAGTCATCGTTGTTTTGCCCCTCTCAGCCTTAACGCTGGCCTTGGCCCAGCCCCTCGTGAGCGTGGTCTACGAGCGGGGTCAATTTGGACGGGCGGATGTGCAGTTGGTGGCGGAAATTTTCTGGGGTTACGGGCTGGGGATGGTTTTTTATCTGGCGCGGGATTTACTCATTCGGGTTTTTTACGCGCTAGGCGATGCTCAAACCCCATTGCGTGTGAGTCTGATAGGGATTGGGCTGAATCTGTTTTTAGATTGGCTCTTAATCCAGTTTTTTGGCGCGATGGGGATTAGTCTGGCGACGAGCGGGGTGAGTGTCCTGGGTTGTCTGGTCCTCGTTATTGTCCTGCGGCAACGGCTGGGCGGTCTGGGTTGGCGGGAGTTGGGCCGGACTTGTCTCATTCTGGCGGTGGGTGCGGTGCCTGTGGGTGCGGCGGCTGGGTATGGTTTCGCTTGGTTCCAACAGGTCTGGCCCGTGACTGGGACGCTGCCGATGTTGTTGAAAGTCGCGGGAGCGGGGGGGTTGGGCCTCCTAATTGAGGGTCTCTGGTTATGGCTCTGGCGCATCCCGGAAGTGAATGATCTCCTCGCTCGTTTACGTCGCTCGAAGACTCCCGCTTAAAATCCCCAGCTTGTAGAACTTATTAGCCTCAATGGTCTTTTTATTTAAAAACCAGCTTGTTATGATATTGGTCTCCGCTACTCGTGACTTATGAGCGGCGACGTTTTTAATTTCTTGATGGTAGGTGACGTAGCACGCCACCTCGGTAGTCATAAAAATCCTCCCAACAAGAGGTCCAGCCTGCTTCTGGAGCGGATAAGACAACTTATCGAACCCATTCGCAATGATGGAGTTATTAACGAGCTGAATCGTTTAGGAAAATGCTTGACAATGGCTGAATTGGAATCAGTCATTCAGAAACTAGAAGCCGCTCAAGCGTCACCTTCCCAAGAAGAGTTGAGTATGGTGTATGGTGGA
>NZ_JAAXLT010000100.1 GCF_013285555.1 Candidatus Cyanaurora vandensis
CAGTCCCTCGACACGGTGATAACGGCTATCCAACGCCGCACCGACTTCTTAATTCGCTACCAAAGTGCGGGGCTAGAACAGATCCTGCATATCGAGTTCCAGAACCAAGTGCGCGGGGCAGACAAGTATTTAGCCGAGCTACCGATGCGGATGGCGACCTACGGCATCTTGACTGTGAACCGTTACGGTCAGGTACCCCAACAAGTGCTGGTCTTGATTCACGAGAGCGAAGCGGCGCGGGCGGTACCGAGTTTTTATCAAGAAGCGGGGATACGGGTAGATTATCAGGTGGTGCGGTTGTGGGAAGTGGACCCGGCCCTTATCTTGACCAGTGGGCTAGTGGGGCTGATGCCCTTAGTCCCTTTAACCCGTGGGGCGATGGAGCCGTTGTTGAGCCAGAGCCTGACGGCTTTACGCCAAGGAGTAGAATCAAACCAAGAGTACGGGGAATTGGTCGGGGTAACAGCCTTACTAGCAACCTTACGATTTAAGCGAGGGGATGTACGAGAGTTCTTCAGGAGGCGCGAGACGATGAGTTTACTTACTGAAACCCCGTTATTTGAAGAGTTGTTCCAAGAGGTGATGCAGGAGCGATTGCTTACCGCCATCGAACAGGCGAAAGCTGAAATAGCGCAACAGATGAAAGCTGAAATGGCGCAACGGCTAGAAGCCGAGGTCACGCAACAAGTCGAAGCTGAAGTGACGCAACGGCTAGAAGCTGAAGTGTCACAACGCGTCGAAGCAGACCAAGCCCGTCTACAGGCTGAGCAAAGAGCTGAACGTCTTGCTGCACGCTTACGAGAACTAGGTATTGACCCGGATGCAGGTTAGCACGACACACTGTCGAAGGCAGGACGACAGTGGCCTCCTCGACTGCCCTTACTGAACAGAGGTTGCGGCCTGAGCCTATCGCAGACTCACGTTAAATCGGGTAATTCGGGGGATGGGGTCAGATTGGCCTAGGACTGGGCTAACGTGGAGTTATTAGGATAGAGGGATGAAGATGGCTGATCCAAACCAAGGCCCCCCACAAGAGCGGTTGTCGGACAGCGAATTGAGCCGGGAGGCTGAAGCGCGCGGCGGAGTGGATGAAGCTTTTGTGGCCCAGATTTCCGAGAGTTCACGGGCCATGCTCCGGCACCGGGAACAATATAACGAGACCGATGCCACGTTGAGTGGTGGGGATGTGGACGCAGCCTGGGAAGATGAGGCTATCGGTGAAGAAGCCGTGGGCGGCACAGTGATGACCCCCGACCAAGACATTGTGGACGAGTTGGGCCGCGCCGTGGGTCTGACAGTGGCGGAAACCGAAGAATTGGGGACCGAAGACATCCTCATCGGGCGCGATGACCATCCGTACTTACTAGACCCAGCCAGTGCGGAAGATTTTCAAGAACGGCAAGACTAAAAGTTCGCGTCAATGGTGAGTCCGGCCCGGTAACGGGTACTCTTACTGTGACAATCAAGGACAATTTCATGAAATCCTTGGGTAAAGCATTTGGGCCTCAAGATATAGCTACGGCGGTCGGAGCCTATCCCCGGCCCCAACTGGTGCGAGCGGATTGGATTTCGCTCAATGGTCCCTGGCGGTTTGCTTTTGAGGAGACGGGTTTGCAGAGCCCGGACCAAATTGAGTGGAGCCACCAGATCCAGGTCCCCTTCGCGCCTGAGACCCCCGCGAGTGGGATTGGAGAGACGGGGTTTCATCAGTATTGTTGGTACGAGCGGGAGTTTACCTTAGTTCCGCCAGCAGGCCGGGTCTTGCTCCATTTTGGGGCGGTGGACTACCGCGCTCAGGTCTGGGTGAATGGGAAGTTCGTCACTGAGCATGAGGGCGGCTACACCCCCTTCAGCGTGGATATCACCCAGGTCCTAGACCCCGGCGGTCAACAGCGCGTCACGGTCTGCGCGGAGGACGAGCCCCACGACTTGGCTAAACCGAGGGGTAAACAAGACTGGCAACTCAATCCCCACAGTATTTGGTATCCGCGTACCAGCGGTATTTGGCAGACGGTTTGGTATGAGTGTGTCGCGCCGACCTACCTGGACCGGATTCGCTGGATGCCCCATTTTGAGCGGTGGGAGATTGGCTTTGAGGCCTCCTTGGCCGGGGAACGGCAAGAAGGGCTGCAACTAAAAGTCCGGCTTACCGTGGGCAACCAACTCTTGGTCAATGACTGCTATGAGGTCATCAATAGTGAAGTCCACCGCCGGATTGCCCTCTCAGACCCCGGTATTGATGATTACCGTAACGAACTACTCTGGAGCCCAGAGCGACCGACGTTAATTAACGCGGAACTGCAACTCTGGCAGGGTCATCAGCTTCTGGATGTCGTCCGTTCCTACACGGCGATGCGGACGGTGGGGGTCCAGCGTGACCGCTTCATGCTCAATGGACGGCCTTACTACTTGCGGTTGGTCCTCGACCAGGGCTATTGGCCCGAGACTTTCATGACCGCCCCCTCCGACGAACACCTCCGGCAAGATGTCGAACTCGCTAAACAGATGGGCTTCAACGGGGTCCGCAAACACCAAAAAATCGAGGACCCGCGCTACCTCTACTGGGCCGACAAACTAGGGCTGATGGTCTGGGAGGAGATGCCCAGTGCCTATCGCTTCACGCCCAAGGCCGTCACCCGCATGACTCGTGAGTGGACCGAGGTGATTGAGCGGGACCTGAGCCATCCTTGTGTCGTGGTCTGGGTCCCTTTCAATGAGTCCTGGGGGGTGCCGGACTTGACGGCGACCCCAGCCCACCGCGACTATGTCCAAGCCCTTTATTACTTGACTAAGACCCTGGACCCGACCCGTCCGGTCATCGGTAATGACGGCTGGGAAAGTGCCTCCACCGATATCCTGGGCATCCATGACTATGACAACAACGCCCGTCATCTCGCCCACCGCTACGGACCCGAAATGAAGCTCACGGATCTATTTGACCGGGAGCGTCCGGGGGGTAGGCTCCTTACCTTGGATGGCTATGCCCACCGGGGTCAACCCCTAATGTTGACGGAGTTCGGGGGGATCTGTTACGCGCCTAACCCTGAACACCACGTCTGGGGTTACGCCCATTCCCAAAATCATGCAGAGTTCCAGACTAATTACACAGCACTCTTGTGGGCGGTCAACCATTCCGGGGTCCTCAGTGGTTTCTGTTATACCCAGTTTGCCGATACCTTCCAAGAGGCCAATGGGCTGCTCTATGCTGACCGCACCCCCAAGTTGCCCTTGAATGTAATTGCTTCTGCGACCTTAGGTAGGGGTAGCGAATCCGATCTGGAGGCTATACTCCATCACAAGCTAGCCCAAGGCAACGATGCACTCCCAGCAGTTGCTCAAACCGGATGGTCGTCAACTGACCCTGTACAGCCGCTTCCCCATTGCGGCGGGACTTACGGCACCTAGTCCGAGTCGTACGCCTATCCCTGCCAACCCCCACCTCCGCTGGCACCCCCTGCGGGCGGAATGGGTGACTTACGCGAGTCACCGTCAGGAGCGGACCTTCATGCCGCCCCCCCAATACAATCC
>NZ_JAAXLT010000101.1 GCF_013285555.1 Candidatus Cyanaurora vandensis
AATAAACTTTATCTATTTCTGCTTTGAATTCTTGCCGAAGAATCCTGCTAGACGCTGATTTCAGTGACGATACCAAAACTGAAATATTGTTGTCAGGGTGAAGGTCTACCAATAGATGCACATGCTCGGGTTCACCGTTGAACCACAACCTGTACGATGATTCTTCGCCATAGGAAGTGGTATGCCTCGATTACCGTCAACGGTGATCCCGTCCGGTCTACTGGTGAAGGTGCCGTAGGTATTGATTTGGGTTGCAAGGAAGCGATCACACTTTCCACTGGAGAGCAAATCGCAAAGCCTGAGTTTCTCAAAGAGGGGCAGCGCAAAGTCAAAGCAGCAGGCCAAAAGCTACGCCGCAAACGTGCGCCCCACCGTAACAAAAAGATCAAAGCCTCATGACGGTGGCAAGCGTTGCAGAAACGTAAATCTGTTTACAACGCAAAGTTACCCGACAGCGTGAGGATTGGTTGCACAAAACCACCAGCAACATAAGGGGTCCGGTACCGGACCCCTGTCAGCAGTAATAGCCTAGTTGCCGGCGAACAGCTCAATGTCAAAGGGATGACCAGCAAAGCCAAGCAAGGGAAACGCAAAGCTCAGAAAACTGGGCTAAACCGCTCCATGCTGGAAGTGGGTTTTAGCATGATTAGCAAAATGCTTGAGTACAAGTTGGCTGAGGCAGGGGGCTTCTATGTGGAGTCTCCAACTCGTCAGCTCAAACCGTCTCAGCGTTGTGCCAAATGCTGGGAACTCACGCCTAAAACGCTCAAAGATAGAGTGCATATCTGCTCTAACCCGAAGTGCGGTCATACCCAAGACAGAGATGTAAATGCTGCTCAAGTCAATTTGATTTGGGTAAAGGGGCCAGGAACTGTCCTCTCAGGCGCAGAGTCGCCAAGCTCTACCAATTGCGGAAGCATAAGGCAACTTGGGGCGAAGAAGCGTCAAAAATCTCAAGGCAAGGTAGATGGGGATTTAGAAACCCCATCTACCTATGCGGTGGGGTAGTTCATGCACAAGTGTTGAATGTTGTAACAAAGGTTTATGCAGTTGACACACGACTCTCTTGACAATCCGGAAAGGAGGTTTTCTTCGTAGCCTCTCTAACCCATGCATGTAACTTATTTCCTGACACATATAAGACTGTAGATAGCGGATTTTATCTAACAGCTTATCTCCCCACATTTTTGGGGTTAAATATCCAACTGTTTTAAGTTGATCAAGCGAGTGCCGTAGGTCTCGATGAATTCACGGCGCGGCTCAACTCGGTCGCCCATCAGGATTGTGAAGGTCCGGTCTGCGTCAGCCGCATCCTCAATGATGACACGCTTTAAAGAACGGGTGGCGGGGTTCATGGTGGTATCCCATAGCTCCTCCGGTTGCATCTCGCCTAGACCTTTGAAGCGTTGCATCTCCGTCTTGGTATTAGCTCGTAACCCCTGGAGGATAACATCGCGCTCAGCATCACTGTAACAGTAACGAGTCTCAATGTTGCGACCCCCGCCAATCTTAATCTTGTACAGAGGCGGCTGAGCAATGTAGATATAACCCTGCTCAATTAAAGCCCGCTTGTACCGATAGAAAAATGTCAATAACAATGTGCGGATGTGTGCCCCGTCCACGTCCGCGTCAGTCATCAAGATAACGCGGTGATAGCGTAACTTACTCATCTCAAATTCTTCAGACTTCAGCCCCAACCCCAACCCGGTAATCATTGCCTGGATCTCAGTGTTGTTATAGATCCGGCGGTCATCGGCCCGTTCAATATTGAGGATCTTCCCGCGTAAGGGCAAGATTGCCTGGAAACGGCGGTCCCGTCCTTGTTTCGCTGAGCCTCCCGCGCTATCGCCCTCGACGAGAAATACTTCGGAGCGAGCGGGGTCGCGTTCGGAGCAGTCGGCGAGTTTACCAGGGAGAGAGCCAGATTCGAGGGCGGATTTGCGGCGGACCAGTTCACGGGCTTTGCGGGCGGCTTCGCGGGCGTTCCGGGCATTGAGAGCTTTGGCGATGATGTCTTTGGCGACTTTGGGGTTGCGCTCTAGCCAGTCCAGTAGGTTCTCACCCAGGACGCCTTGAACAGCACCCTGGACTTCGTTATTAAGGAGCTTGACCTTAGTTTGGCTCTCAAATTGAGGGTTGCGGACCTTGACGGAGATGATGGCGGTCAGCCCCTCGCGCACATCGTCGCCGCTGAAGTTCTCTTCAGATTCCTTGATCAAGTTACCCTTACGGGCATAGTCATTAATTACCCTAGTCAAAGCATTACGGAACCCGGTCAGGTGAGTGCCGCCGTCGGGGTTGCCGATATTGTTGGCATAGGCATAGACCGAATCACTGTAAGCATCGGTGTACTGTAGGGCCACTTCTACTTGCACTTCATCGCGGGTATTCTCAAAGTAAATAACCGGGTGTAGGGCAGTCCGCAAGTTGTTGAGAAATTCTACATAGCTTGCGATTCCACCCGCGTAATGGAACTCCTGGTAACGATTGGGTGTGCCCTCTGCTAACCGTTCATCCAGGAGGATAATTTTGAGACCACGATTGAGAAAGGACATTTCGCGCAGACGGACCATGACGGTATCTAAGTCAATCTGGGGGACCTGGGTTTCGTTAACCGTATCTTTGAAAATGCGCGGATCGGGATAAAACGTGACTTTAGTACCGCGTTTTTTGGTCGTGCCGATTACTTTCAGAGGCGCAAGGGGAGCACCAACACTGCCGCCGGGGTTATAGCCGCGAAACTCAATGAAATGAACTTTGCCATCGCGGTAAACTTCCACAGGCATCCGCTCAGAGACTGCATTGACACAGGAGGCCCCGACCCCGTGCAGGCCCCCGGAGACCTTATAGCCACCACCGCCAAATTTACCCCCAGAGTGCAAAATACTGAAAACCGTCTCCACGCCACTCAAGCCCGTTTTCTCAACGATCCCTGTGGGGATACCGCGTCCGTTGTCCTCGACAGTGGTGGACCCGTCTTGATGCAGGGTGATGTAGATCTCAGTGCAGTAGCCGGCGAGGGCTTCGTCCACGGAGTTGTCTACAATCTCGTAAAGACAGTGGTGCAGAGCCGCTTGGTCCGTCCCGCCAATGTACATCCCTGGTCGGACCCGCACCGCCTCTAACCCCTCCAATACCTGAATCTGTTCGGCACCGTAGCCACTCTCTACTGATGTGCCGGGATTGGTTTGGTCCTGGGTCATGGTGAAAAGCTCCAATGGTTAAAATGCAGCTAAAACGCGCTAGGAGACTAGCCAGTTATAAAGCTTGTGATCCAGCCTCAACTATAACATACGGGGGTCTCAGCCGCTTTAGCGCGGTCTAGCCCTCAGTCTCAGTCCGGTTTAGATTCTGCCAGAGGTCTACAATCCGGTGTAGGTAGGCAGATTGGTTGGTATCCCCGCTCTCAGCCAGTTGGTCAGCCCGCGCCAAGGCCAACTGTCGCCACCGTTGGTCCAATAGCGGCAAATTCGCCCGGAAGATGCCCAACTCCTCACCGTTGGGGCAGACCAGGAGTTGTTCAATTAAGTCGAGATAGGGTTGGTCGGTGGTGGACATGGGACTCCTCGATTTTTGTCCTTATTTTGCCAGGATTTGGTCTCAGGTGGGGGGTAATAACCCCAGGTTATGACTGGCGATGGTGAGAGTCTGGTGGGCAACGACGCGGGCGCGTTCAGCCCCGGTTTTCAGAACAGTCTCTAAATAGCCCACTTCCTGGGTCAGTTCACGGTAACGAGTCTGCATCGGGGCCAAGAAATTAATAGCAGCTTCACTGAGTCGCGCTTTAAAGGGTCCGTAACCGCTGGTAGCAAACTCTGCTGCCACTTGGCTCGGTTCTTGATGGGTCAGCAGCGCGTAAATAGTAAGCAGGTTGGTGGATTCGGGGCGGTCGAGATCGAGGCTCAGACCGAGTTGGGGGTCGGTTTTGGCGCGTTTAATTTTTTTCTCGATTTCCTTGGGCGTATCCAGTAAGCTGATGCGGCTCAAGTCGGAGGGGTCGGACTTGGACATCTTCTTAGTACCGTCCGTCAGGCTCATCACCCGTGCGCCCTCGGGTTGAATCCAGGGTTCAGGAAGGCGAAAGGTCGGGCCGTAGCGGTCATTGAAACGACGAGCCAGGTCACGGGTGACTTCAATATGTTCTTTTTGGTCGGCCCCGACGGGTACGCCGTGGGGTTGGTAGAGCAGGATATCAGCCGCCATCAAGGCCGGGTAATTGAGGAGACCCGCGCCCACATTCTCGCCTTGGCGGAGACTCTTTTCTTTGTACTGGGTCATACTTTCTAGCCAGTTGAGGGGCGTTTGGGTCATCAGGAGCCAAGCCAACTGACTGTGGGCCGGGACGTGGGACTGCACAAAGACCGTAGCGTAGTCCAGATCCACACCACAGGCGAGATATAGAGCGGCAACAGCGCGAGTGGCGGCCCGCAACTCGGCGGGGTCATGGGGGGCGGTGATGGCGTGGAGGTCCACGACACAGAAGTAGTTGTCGTACTTAGCTTGGGTCTGGACCCAGTTGCGGATGGCCCCCAGGTAGTTCCCGAGATGTAGCTGTCCGGTGGGTTGAATACCCGAGAAGGTACGGAGTTTGGCGTTAGTCATCGGTTGTAGTTTCTGGTCTATTTCATCCTACTCCTAGTCTGTAGGAAATTGAGGAGTGCTACTATTTGATGAACAACGAGTTTTTCAAGTTGCGGAGGTTAATTTCCATGACTGATGACGAACTAGAAGCCCTTCTGCAAGATATCGAAGCCGATTGGACTGAGCGCAAATCCTCCATATCCGATAAAGAAAAAATCTGTCAAGCTATCTGTGCCTTTTGTAATGATCTACCTAATCATAAGAAGCCCGGTGTCCTTTTTATTGGAGCTAATGACAATGGTAGCTGTACCAATTTAGTTATTACAGACCAGCTCTTACAAAATCTTTCTGCTATCCGCTCGGATGGACACATACTTCCCATTCCCGCTACTTTGGTTCAAAAAAGAACCATTGGCAATTGTGATTTAGCGGTAGTAATTGTGCAGCCTGCTGATGCTCCTCCCGTTAGATATAAAGGTCAGGTATGGGTTATGGTCGGTCCCCGCCAAGGGATTGCTTCTGCCCAGGAGGAGCAGCGTTTAGCTGAGAAACGCAAGTCAAAGGATTTACCTTTTGACCTGCAACCTATCGCAGCGGCTAGTTTGGACGATTTAGATTTAGAATTTTTTCAGAGGACTTATTTAGCTTTGGCCATAGCGGAAGAAACTCTTCAAGAAAACCACCGTTCTGTAGAACAGCAGCTAACTTCTTTACGTTTTGCCACTATTGATGATGCTCAGCCAACGGTTTTAGGTATCCTGACCATTGGGAGTGATCCACTACAATTTTTCCCAGGAGCATATATTGAATTCCTCCGTTTTGAAGGTCAACAACTCACCGATCCAATTAAAGACAATAAAAGAATTGATGGTCCTCTATCTGAGTTATTACATTCTCTAGATGAGGTTCTAAAAATTAATATTTCCACTGCTATTGACTTTACAACATAGACCATGGAAATAAGATACCCCGACTATCCCCTAGAAGCTCTGCAACAGTTAGCAAGAAATGCTGTTATGCATCGTATGTATGATGGCACCAACGCACCCATTAGGATTAACTGGTTTAGCGACCGTATTGAAATACTGAGCCCAGGCGGTCCCTACGGTCAGGTAAACCGCTATAATTTTGGACAGTCTGGAGTGACAGATTACCGCAATCCCCACTTAGCTGAGGCGATGAAAAACCTGGGTTATGTTCAGAAATTTGGTCTTGGTCTACCAACTGCAAACAGTAAACTCAAGAAGAATGGTAATCCTCCCTTTGAATTTACTGTTGAAGATTCCTATATCCTTATCGTTGTGAGGAAAGCATAGTGGCTGTTACGACCATTGCATTCTTCAACAATAAGGGCGGTGTGGGTAAGACCTCCCTGGTGTACCATATTGCCTGGATGTTTTGTGATTTGGGTGTTTCGGTAGTAGCCGCAGACTTAGACCCGCAGGCTAATCTTACGGCAGCTTTTCTCGAAGAAGATGCCCTGGAAGAGTTAATCGAGAGTGACAATAGTCTCCCGACCACTATTTTTAGAAGTATTGAACCGCTTAAAAGGGGAGTCGGTGATGTGGTAGAGCCAATAATTCAAAAAATTGAAGACAACTTAATTTTAATTCCGGGAGATTTACAACTCTCAAGTTTTGAGGATCAGCTTTCTGAGAATTGGCCTAAATGTTTGGATAGTGACGAGCGAGCTTTTCGCGTCATGTCGGCGTTGTGGAGAGTTTTACAGAAAGCAGCTAGTACGCAGGAAGCAGACGTAATCCTTATGGATTTGGGACCTAACTTAGGGGCAATTAATAGAGCAGCATTTATTGCCGCAGATTATGTGGTCGTACCTCTGGCTCCAGATATCTTCTCTATCCAAGGGTTACGCAATTTAGGCCCCGCCCTCCGACGTTGGCGCGGAGGGTGGGAGGAAAGGTTGAGGAAATCTTTTGCTGAAGACTTACGCCTACCGACGGGGAGTATGCGACCCATCGGCTACATTGTTTTACAATACTCTGTTCGTTGGGACCGACCGGCTAGGGCCTACGGACGCTGGATTTCTGAAGCCCCCAGGGTTTATCGCCAAGAAGTACTAAACGAGTCTGTTAAGAATACTTTATCTACTGCTCAAGATATTCATTGCCTAGCACTATTGAAAAATTACCAAAGCCTCATGCCCATGGCTCAAGCAGCCCATAAGCCGATGTTTCATCTCAAACCTGCTGATGGGGCTATTGGTAGTCACAGTTACGCAGCACATAATACCTATGGGGATTTCAAACCATTGGCTCTGAAGATAGCTAATCTTGCCGGAATAAAAATTCCTGCAAATATCAATTCACCATGACAGATTGACGCTTCAAGGCTTTCTCTGCTTTACGCAAATGACGGAGATTCTCTACTGTTCTACCCTCACTATCGGTATAGAAATGTAGCAGTCCCAAATCAATACCGACTGCTGTGCCGGTCTCTGGCTGAGGTTCTGACCGTTCTATATCTATACAGAATTGCACATAATAGTCATCTGCCCGACGGACTATCCGTACTCTTTTAATTTGCTCTACTAAATAGAAATTTAAGTTTCTCGTGCCGATTAGCCTAAAACAGCCTGCATTATTTTTATCGGTGAGGGTTATCCGTTTACGGTCATCAGATAATTTCCATCCAGTAGTTTTATATTCCACTGACCGAGTATTCTTCTTGAACTGTGGATAACCTTTCTTGCCGGGGGTTTGCTTTTTGCAGTTATCAAAGAAG
>NZ_JAAXLT010000102.1 GCF_013285555.1 Candidatus Cyanaurora vandensis
CCATAACACCCGGAAGAGTGAGGAGCGTCTCGACAGTGAAGTCCATGATTCAACTGATTGCGACTACTCCATTATACACCTCTTACACGGAAGAGCCCAGCCGCGATAGCGAGTGTGAGAATACGACGCATACCATCACCCATACTTCCCAATGGAACTGGCTCCAATTGATGCTCCATTTTGAGAATAACGCTATTTGACGCTTGTCCACTTGTAAAATTAATACGTTCAACACGGGGCTCTAGAATTTTTAATGCCTCTAAAACTTTGTTTTCATCAGGTCTAAGATTAATCTTATCCCAAAGAGTAGCCAGCCTACTAAAGCTCAAATTACTAGTGCTGAGGAACATATTTGAAGCCAATTCATCAGACCGCCTGAAAGAAGGTCGTCCTAGATTACGTGCAGCAGTTGTGTCTAACCTACCAGTTGGACTTACGGGAAACTTAAAAACCACTTTATTACCGTAGTCAAATGTAACTGAAAGATTGCTTTCGACATTAAGATCATCCGATAGTTCTTCAGGTATTTCATCAATAAAAGTTTGAAGATAGAGTAGACCTTGTTTAGCTGAAGAGGGTTGATTAGGTTCTAGCTGCAGGGAAATACCAATAGAGTACTCTTGCTCTTTGCTTGAAAATATTTTAATGGATTGATCCTCTCTCAACTGATGTTCGTAGAAGATATGTTTGACTTGATAAACACGACGACGCATAAACCTTCCATCGAGTTCCACGAATGAGAAATTCTCATCGCGATCATCTAATCTTTCAAATAAAGCTTGAGGTCTTCCCTGGTTGATCAAGATCCAAATAGCTTCTAGAAAACTTGTTTTCCCGCTGTTATTATTTCCTACAATCAAATTAACCCGTGCTAGATTATCTACCTCAAGATTTTTGAAGGTTCGGTAGTTCTGAACGGTGAGGTCGCGTAGCATTGTGCGCTCATGATTGTCTTGTATCATACCATATTTTAGTTCAAGCATCCCCCTACGCCTGGGGCATCAAGGGCAGTAGCACGGTGAAGGTCGAGCCCTCACCCACTTCGCTCTGGACGTTGATCTGACCGCCAAGTTTTGTAACGGTTTCCTTGGCGATGGCGAGACCTAGACCGGCCCCGCCTTTGGAATGATTCATTACGTCCTCTACCCGGATGAAGGGCTGGAAGAGGGTAGCGAGTTTGGGGGTGGGGATGCCCTGACCGTCATCGCTGACCCTGAAAGCAATTCGTTCAGCTTGGGGTTGGGCTGAAAGGGTGACTTGGACGCCGCTGGGGGTGTGTTTGCAAGCGTTTTCGAGCAGATTATAGAGAATAGTTTCGAGTTTTTGTTCATCGCTAACAAAGGCCACACCCGCCGTCTGGTCCTGAAAATGGACGGTGGCTCGGTAACAGTCTGCTAAGGGGAGGATTCGTTTGCAAAGACGATGAAAGAAGGGCTCAAGCGCAATCGTGTGAAAATTGAACTGCGTATTATTGGATTCCAGATTAACCAGGGTGGTGAGATTGTTGAGTAGTGCGGTCATACGGTTGCACTCAGTCTGCATCTGTTCAAGTTCTTCATTGGTAATGAGTTCACGGTCTAACAGCAGGGTTTCAACAAACAGTGAAATTGAGGCGAGGGGGGTCCGCATCTCGTGGCTGGCAATCGAGACCATGGTGTTGCGATAAGCGTTGAGTTCTTTGAGTTGCTGGCTCAACTGACGCAACTTCAAAAAAGTATTGGTTTGGGCATAGGCGAGGAGGGCTTCTTGGATGAGACGGCTGAGCAATTGCTTCTCGATGGTCCGCCAGTTACGTTCTTCGCGGTCAAGGACCAGCAATACCCCCGTGAGTTCCGGTTGGACGACTAACCGCTCTCCGAGCCCACTGTAATTCTCAGACCCCAGCCCTTCCAGGGGACCACTCAGGGCCACACACTCCGGGGTGTTGAGGATGTAGTCCAAGAGGGGCGCGTGGGGTAGAGGGTCTGGTTGGTCATTGAGTAAAGCCGGACGGGTATAGTTGAGGACCTGCCAAGTGCCCGCCCGCAGGGTCAACAAGATGACTTGGGGTGCGTCTAGGGCTTGGGCGGTCTGTTGGAGCAGCCGTTCCCATACATCGGCCCCCGTATCCACTGCCCGTAACCGCCGGACGGCTTGGTTAAGTTTGGTCTCTAGCTCGACCCGCTCCTGGGTCTGCTGAAATAGCATCGCCTGTCCCAGAGCAATTCCCACTTGGTCTGCTACCGCCTGGAAAATCTCCCGTTCCTCATGAGTCCAAGGCTGGGGCAGGAAACAGCGGTGCAGACATAAGATCCCGTTGGGTTGCCCCTGGTGAGCCAAGCCGCAGAGCATGACCGCACGGGTTGCCCCCCGTTGGAAAGTCTCACGCCAGTTGAGGAAACGAAAATCCGTGTCCGTATCTTCCACGCCAATCGGGACCGCCGAGGTGAGGGCCTGACCATCTGCATCCGCTTGAGGCCAGGGTAAGAAGGGGTCTACCAATGGGATACCCGGTTTACAGAACTGATGCAAGACCTTGAGACCCGCCGCCTGGGGATCGTAATTCAACAACACACACCGGTCCACGTTGAGACCCTGACCCAGCCGGTCCACGGCTGCCCCCATGACTTCGTTGGGGTCCAGGGAGTTGCGGATATCTTGGACAATCCGGTTAATGAGGATCTGTTCGAGGAAACGGCGGCGTTCCATCTCATAGAGTTTGGCCTGGGTCGTCGTCACCCCGATGAGGTTCGCCATCCCTTGAACTAGGCTTTGTTCCTGTTCCGTCCAAATTCGGGGCTGGTCACACTGCTCTAGAGATAGATAACCCAGGAGTTGCTTTTGTAAAATAATCGGGTGGGCCAGGATTGCTTTTAGCTGTAACCGCTGGATCGTTGTCTTGCTCAAATAGCCCCGCAGGTCCCGTTGTAGGTCGGCAATGGAGGTGGTGCGGTCCTGACAAAGTTGCTGGTATAGCCCACTGATCTCCTTGACCGTGAGACGCATCCCCAAGGGGTAAATATAGTAGCCCGTCGTTTTTTGGGTGAAAGCACGGACCTCGAACTCCCGTGAGTCCGCTAGCCAATAGATCACGGTGCGGGTGGGACCCAGCCGGTCGTGCAGTTCGTCTACAACCGCTTGGAGGACGGTCTCGACATCGTAGGCTTGGCGCAGCCGGTCTGCCATCGTCAAGAGTGGTGAGGTCAACTGCTCTTGACGGCGAGCCAGTCCTTGGTCCGCGACAATCGCGCTCCCGACCAGACTCCCCAGCAACATCAAGCATTCCTCCGCCTCCGCTTGGAGCAGTAGCCCCCAGCGACTCTGACCCAGGACCCCCAGCCCGAGACACTCGCCCTGCACCATAAGCGGGAAGGCCACAACCCCGTGGAGTCCCCATTCCTGACTGAGTTTCCACCAGGGCCGACAGCGCGTGTCCTGCTGAATATCAGGAATCTGTAGGAGTTTGTGGTGTTGCGTAACCAAGTCTTCCAGGTCGCCCGGTTCGATGAAACGGGGCGTGAATAAAAAACCGTGGTAGCTGGGATAGCAGCCACCCTTGCCCAGGATGGCGCGGCCCTTATCCTGCAATAATCCCACCCACACCAGTTCACAGCCCAAACTCTCCTGGAGGCCCTCGTAGAATTGTTTGAGCTTGACCTCTAAGACCCCAGGAGCTTGCAGGAGGCTCCCCAGCCGCGAGACTGCTGCGATGAGATTGTGAGGCATCGGCGTAGACCGTAGGTGGTGCGGGGTTGGGCGACTGGGGGTATTCTCCAAACCCTAACAAATTTACGGCTGGGGTTAAGTGAAGTTTTCAAAAAGCTCAAACTGTCGGCTGGACTGGTTTCCAAGGGGCAAAACGGGGTAGTAACAAGAGCCCCGGCACCGCCGCCGCCACGGTAAACAGGAAAAATCCCGGCCAGCCCAGGACCAAAGCCAAGCTCCCCGCTGGGGCAACCAGGATATCGCGGCTAAAGGCCATCAAGCTCGACAACAGGGCGTACTGGGTTGCTGAAAATCGAGCATTACACAACCCCATCAGAAAAGCGACAAACCCCGCCGTCACCAGACCCGCACAAAAATTCTCTAGAATGACCGTCGCAATCAAGGCCGGATAGTCACGTCCCACCACCGCTAAGCCGTAATAGGTCAAGTTGCTGAGAGCTTGCAACCCGCCGAAGATCCACAAGGAACGATGGACACCCAAACGGTCCAGGACTAAACCCCCCGCCAATACCC
>NZ_JAAXLT010000103.1 GCF_013285555.1 Candidatus Cyanaurora vandensis
GGGTGAAGAGAGCCGCTGTCACCTCCAAGGCTTCCAGGTTATAAACCCCCCGCCCCCCGAGGACGAGGGCGTAAACCAAGTGCGGTACTGGCAAGAGCGCATGGTGGCCCCCCAACGGACTCACCCACTGCCCGGTTTCCCAGAGATAAGCACTGACCAACCAGTGCTGATAACTATCCTCCCAAGCGATCCCCAAGTGCATCCGATAGGCAAAACAAGCCCCGGTCAAACCCAGAGCGATCGTTAGTACCCCTACTTGCCAATGAGCCGGACGCAAACTTACGGGTAATTCCTGGGGAGTTTTCAAATTTGCTCAGGGTCTAGGCCGAGTTCCCGGAGTTTAGCAGCTAGACGGTCAGCTTGTTGCTCGGAGTGTCCGGCTCGTTCTCTTGCAAGTTCTTTTTCGTATTCAGCTCGCACTACTTGTTGTTGCGCCAATTCTTTATCCTGCTGTTGCACTTCTTCAGGCGTAGGGATGAGCTTACCGGCTCGGTCATACCAGCGCAGCCACCATTCCGTGGACTTGTTCCAAAACCCATGCCACAGGCCCAGACTCAGCTCTAATTCTGGTATCCAGACCCTGGTCTGACTGCTCGCCTTTTGCTCGTATTGCCCCGCTGTCAATTGAAACAGTTTTAGGGTATGCGCGGTTTCGTCGTAGATCACATAGTTGGGAATCTGTAATATTTGCTCGTACACTTCCCACTTAGTCGGCGGTTTACCCGGTTTCCTTTTAATTTTACCCAGGTCCTCATTTTCAGTACCGGGAGAGAGGATTTCAATGGCAACTACCGGCGTTACCTGCTCCTGCCAAATCACATAGCTCTGTCGCAAATGTTGACCTTGATCAAGACTCGGCACCCCCACCGCCCCGAACCAATCCGGTCGTTTGTACCACAGCGTATGGTTGACATCGTAATAAAGATAGAGGTCGTAGGCACTAAAGACTTGCGTGATAGGCCAAGCGGGAGGCCGGAAAGTTAAAGACAGCAGCGGCCCTTGTAGACAATGAAACTCATCCGGCAACCCCGGCTTCCCCACTTCCTCACGGGGTAAATCATCCATGGTGGGTAGGCTGGCTCGAATCAGCGGTTCTAGCATCGACTCAAGCGGTGATATTGTGTATATTTTACTCGACACAAAACGGCTCAACGGCGTCTCTCGGTGACTTTCATCGCGTCTATCGTGATTTGAGCTGGATGGCAACCGCTAACGGTGCGATGAGTACAAGCTCAGTGAGTCGCTATATTTAATTCAAACGTTGCGCGTGAGAGCTCCATGGGTCTGTTTAAGCTTGGTGTCCTCGGGCTTTTGACCCTGGCAGCCCCGGTCCTAGCAACCCCCTATTTAGTTAACAGTCAAACCGACCAGTTGGTCCGCACCGATGTCAAGACGGGCAAGCCCTCCGGTCGTCCCCTGACCCTACCCATTGATGATGCCCTTCATAATGTGGTCGAGACTCAGACGGGACTGCTCGTGGTCGGGTCCGGTCGTCAGATTACCCTCATTGATCCCATTAGCTGGCAGATCCAGGCAGTTTTGCCCATCCCCCGTGCGGTCCAAGCCCAGGACACCGGACCAACACCCACCCTCGAAGCCGTTGCCAGTGGTCCGGGAGTCCTCTTTGGTCTGGGTTATGCCGCCAATAGCAACTTGGTTTATGCCGGGATCACCCAGGTCCAGGGCGAAAGTTTTATTTATCAGATCGATCCCACTGCCCAGACGATCCGCTTACTT
This sequence comes from Candidatus Cyanaurora vandensis, assembly GCF_013285555.1. GTDB lineage: Bacteria > Cyanobacteriota > Cyanobacteriia > Gloeobacterales > Anthocerotibacteraceae > Cyanaurora > Cyanaurora vandensis. The sequence continues at coordinate 1,738 of NZ_JAAXLT010000103.1, forward strand.
AACACCCTAGCGGTCCTGAAACCCCAAGATTTGGTCGCCAGTGCTGACGGGCTGCGAGTCTACATCTCGGCCCAGCGTTATTTACCCGGACCCAGTGCTGAAGTCTGGTCCATCAACCCGACCAGTGGCGTAGTCTCAGAACCCTTGGGGATTGCCTTTGACCCCCTGCGGCCCCAGTTGAGTCTGAGCGCGGACGGCAATCGGCTCTACCTGATTACAGCGGACGAGAGCATTCTTACGGTCAATACCCGAACTAATCGTGTGGTCAGCCGTTACAGAATTGAACGCGGTCAAATCACCCGTATCCAGAGCGACCCCGACAACCGCCGCCTCTGGATCAGCACCCGTACCCCCGACCAAATCCTCCAGTGGGACCCTCTAAGCGAAAGTCCGCCCCTAGTCCAAGACCCGAAAACCACCATCGCGCGTCCCATCCCCCAAGTAGAACTAAACACCGGGGTACGCCGTGTGCTCGTGGGTCCCCGTCCCGTACATAAGAATGTCAATGGACTCCAGCGCGTCGCCGTGTTGGGTTTTGAGGGTGAGCTAGTCCCCGGCGCACCCCTCCCCGATGTCGCCCAGGTTATTGCTGGGGACTTAATGGCGACGCGGCAGTACGAGATTATTTCGCCCCGTCAAGTCGCCTCGATCCTCCAGGCCCTAGACCTCAGCCCCGCCCAAGTCCGTACTAGTCCTGATGTCGTCCGCCAAGTGGCCCAGGGGCTCAATGCCGACCTACTTTTAGTCGGGGAGCCGTTGAGTCTGGAGATCCCAGACCGGACTACCGATGCACTTTTGAATTTTGGGGCCGCGCTCCTCGGCATACCGCTCCCCTTGGGTCAGATGAACTCCCCACGCATCCACGCCAAAGCTCGCGCCTTTGATGCTCAGGGCATAGTGACTTGGCAAACCCAGGTCGTCAACTTCGATCCCGGCTTCCTCGCGGGCAAAAACGACCTATTTCTAGTCAACAACGGCCTAATTATCACCGCCCACGACATCGCCAACAAATTCTCGAATGGGGCCTACGAGCGACGTCAGGGTCAAGAAGACGTACCGCCTCTCGTCGAACGTGGGGATGTCCTAGCCAAGATCCAAACCATTGCTATTCTTGGACCTGACGATGATTTACCCAGCGCGGACCCCGACCGTCTAGGGACGCTCTTGGCCCAAGAACTCGCGGCTCAGCTACCCTGGCAAGTTTTGCCCCCCGACCAGAGCTTTGCGCGGCTCCAACAGCTAGGGATCGAGCCTGTCCAGGTCCTCTCCACCGATCCTCGGTTACTAGCAAGTCTCCTCGGCGTGGATGCGGTCTGTCTGGGCATGGTCCGGGGCAGTACCTTTTATACTGGGAGCATCGTCAGTTTCGGGACGGGGACCAGTGCTGATGTGGTCATCCAGTACACGATTGTGGACCGGGAAGGGACCCTGGCTTGGCAGGATACTCAGGTCGCTAATACCCCCGGTTTCATGGCGGATGAACGGACCAACGCCGCCCGCAAAGCCGTCACGCTCATCGTCAACAAACTCAAAACCGCGTTACCCAGCTCGACTGCAAATAAGGACCGCCCAGAACGCAGTAATTGAAGCTGAGGATAAAGGACAGATGTTAATATCATGTGAGCCTATGAACGCTTGTGGGGGTGTTTGTGCTTGTTGACAAGGAACAGGACTATAGCCAGGGCAAACATGCCGACCCGGAAACCGTGGCAGCAAAACATATTTCTAGGATTGTGAACGATGGCTACACGCTAATTCGCGGGGCAGTCCCTCAGGATGATATCGACCGGGTTATGGATGATTATTTGTCTTGGACTGAAAAGAACAAGGCGTTGACCGCACAGTTTAAGAAGTCCTCGGGTTTTAACTCGCGGTTGGTCAATTTTCATAGTGTTTCTAACCATGCTTTCAACCTGTTTCAGAATCAAAAGCTGCTAGCTGTGACCGATGGTTTCTTTAATCAAGAGTCGGCTGTTTATACTTCGCTTTTCTTCCAAGAAGGAACGGAGCAGAACATCCACCGTGATGCGCCCTACTTTTGTACTTTTCCTGAGCAGAAGTTCTTGGGTGTCTGGTTTGCGCTGGAAGATGCCACTTCCCTGAATGGTGCTTTGAATGTACTTCCTGGTGGGCAGTTGCTTGCCTTAAATGAGTACGCCAAACGCCATGAGATTTTAAGTAAGCACTACCCTTTAGATGGTCAAAGCAGTCGCAATCTCTTCGTTGGTAGTCTCAATCGCTTGAAGAGTTTTGTCCAGCAATTGCGGAAGGTTGAGCGTTTACCCGAGGGTGCTGGGTGGTCCCGTCAGATTGGTTTTGTCGAACCGACACTCTGGGATGATTACCAAGCTTGGGTTCTAGAAGATTGTCTGAGTAAAGGTCTCAAAGTCCGGCACATTGAGGCGAAAAAAGGTGACATTATTATCTGGCATCCCATGCTCCCCCATGGCGGCTCCAAGATTGTCCAAAAAGGAAATACTAGGTACAGTATGGTCATGCATGTGACCCCCGTAGGTACCCAGGTTCATGGCAGTTACCTATTCTTTGCGCCGCACTCGCCCTTTACTCCCCGGCCCATGGCATACACCCAGTCAACAGAGTTGATGCACAGGAGTATGTTCACCAGTGGGTGCAGTTTTATGAAGGACGAATAGTTTACAAGGTATCATTAACCACAATGGGCCTTGTAATCGGAGAGCCAGACCTCTAATGTCTTCATTTCTTGATTGCTCACGATATTTACGCGCTGGAGTTGCTCGTAAGCTACATAAAGATTGTCCTCAATACTCTGGCTAGCGGAGAGTGAAGGGGTAATTAGCTCAATAATCCTGTCAGCGTATAGATACATCGGAATTTCGGACTCAAAGTCTTTCATGTAGTCATGGGGGTTTCGCTTCTGGGTCACGGTTGCATTCAGGAACCCCAGGTTGAAATTATATAGCCACATAATCGGCTGAGCAACTAATCCACGCAGGATATCCGTGAAGCGAAAGGTGACAAAAGAAGGAAGGTATAGGAGCGCGAATAACTCTTTGCAAAACGCCGTATTCTGTGAATTGAAGGGCGTGATTGTATTTTTGCCCAACACGTAGGAGCCATTGTCTTGAAATATACACATTTTGTCACTGGTCAGCCGATAGATGGCATCCACATCGGGGTCCTCATTAGCCAGACCTTGCCAGATCCCGACCTTCACTTGCTGGTCAATCATTCCTTGCTGGGTAACGGTTCTGTCGGTATTGAGGTATTTTAATGGATAGCCCCTAGGCCAAATCTTCTGGTTAGTATACAACTCGTAGATATTGATAAACCCTAAATCCTCAGGTAACACCTGATAGGTACCCATAAAAGCTGGAAAACACCAATTCTCATTGGGTATGTTATCGTCATCCGTATCAATAATGACATCAGCTTTGTGCGTCAGAGCATAGAGATAGCCCAACATCTTGCGGCAGTAATGGTTATAGGGTAGATGCTGATTTAACTCGAAGCCTAGCTGTGCTTGATGCTCCACGGATAAGTAGGTGACGTTCTCACATACCCAGTTGGGCGGAGTTTTTTTATCCCCGACGACAATGAGTTGATAATCCTGCTCACGAGAGAACTTAATCACTGCCTCCGTCGGTGCAAAGATGCTGGTAATCACAATAAACTTAGACATTTTTTGATTCTCCCTCAATAACTGAAAGTATGCGACCGACCGTCTTTTCCCAGGAAAACTTCGACAGACAATAGGTCTGTGCCCGTTCGCCCATCATTTTTAAGGTTGTTGGATCATCAAACGCTTTAATCAGCAAGTCGGCAACCAACGTTGGATTAGAATCGTCAATTCCAAAACCGTACTTGCCGTGACCAGCTAGTTCGGGAAAGCTATTGCGGTTGAGTCCCATGATGGGCATTTTACAGGCCATCGCCTCTAGATAAACCAAACCCCACGGTTCATTGAGGGCAGGCATTAAAAATAGCGAATGAGTATCGAACAATCTTTGCAAATCTTCTAGGGGCAAAAAGCCGAGTACCTCAATGTTCGGACTATTAAAACTATCCCCCCCGCTCGTACCCACAATGGTCAGCTTTATACTAGGGTCACGTTTCAGCACTTCTCGAAAAGTAGCAATTACCAATTCTCCGCCTTTATCCTTGAATCTATCCTTAGCAGCAAATAAAACTTTGCGAATGGAATAATCCTTCTCGCCAGTAAAGGGTTTAATTACCCCCAATCCCGTACCCACAACAGTTATTTTACTCACGGGGACTTTATAGTGGTTGATTAAATTGTCCTTGACATAGTGCCCCATCGGGAAGATATGGTCAGCTTGAGCATAAGCTTCGCCTTCAATCTTGTCAAAAAATGCAATCATCTTGTCGGAATAGCCGCCCATATTGGTAGCATGGCTAGACCACAGATTCCAAGTTGTATCCGAAATAATGTAATGATACTGGTTCGGCGGTCGTCTCAAAAACGGCAGGGCTAGAGTACCCGTGTGCAACGTATGGTTTGAAAGAGCAGATTGGGTCGTCTTGGCTACTTTCATGGCACAGGCGTGTCGTCTAAAAGGAGATCTGCCTTTGTCCAAGTTTCCATAAAAAGGGACAGTCAACAGCGAAAGAACTAATCTCAGGCTCTCAGAAATATTCGCATCGAAAGTCGTCCCGCACTGGTCTCTTCTGACCAACTCTGAATAAATATTAAAGGTTGTACCTGACCAAGTGCGCGGCAGGGTCGGGTCCCCAAACGTGGAACTTAAGTTTAATCGGACTTTACTCAATGCTGATTTCTCCGTAACCACACGTGAAAATAAAAAAATGATGGCTCTTGCCTGTCCGTATCTAGAATACCATTCCATTACACCTTGCATCAGATTTTAAAGAGACTTGCCTGACGCCATGTACAGCTTTCCCACAAGAAAATCCCGCTCTGTAGACTTCTAATAGAACGGCGGAAGCAGGAGCGGGGCAGTGATTTCATTAGACGAATTTATCATACGGGTCTACTGTGAGGTGCAAACCTATTGGCAAGCCATGTCCTTGCCCCATCGTCGAGGCTTTGCTCCGGCGTTGACCGATGGCGAGGTCCTTACCCTTGAAATTGTGGATGAATTTCTTGGTTATGACACCAACAATATGACACCGACAAAGGGATCTGGCATTACTTTCGTCGCCACTGGCAAAGTTGGTTTCCTGACTTAACTACACGGGAAACGTTTGTGCGTCGGGCTGCCAATCTTTGGCAGATTAAACACCAACTTCACCATCGGTTCGCACAACTCTTAGGTGCATTTGAGGATAAGATTCACATCGTAGATGGTCTCCCGATACCTATTTGTGTAATTACTCGTGCCGCTCGTTGCCGCAGCTTTAGTGCAGAGGCAAGCTATGGCTATGGCGCAGCTAAAAAGCAACGCTACTATGGTTTTCACGGTCATCTACTCAGCAGCAGCTTAGGTATCGCCACAGCCTTCCCATGGACACCTGCTAACGGTAGTGAGCGAGATTGCATAGGGGAGCTAGTGCAAAACATTTCTGGATTATTGATTGGTGACAAAGGATACCTGAGTGCCGATTTACAGGGGGAACTCGTGAAAGAAGGGATTAATCTCCAAACTCCATTGCGCAAAATATGAAAGAAACCCGCACACCTGAATATGTGCAGAAATTGATGTCTACCCGTCGCTTAGTCGAGACCGTAAATGGTCAATTGTGTGCTCGGTTCAATATCGAAAAAGTTTGGGCACGGGACTTGTGGCATTTAACCCACCGCCTAGAGCGCAAAATCTTAGCTCATCCCCTAGCGGTGCTACTGAATTGTCGTTGCGGCGCGGTGCAGCCTTTACAGCTTGATGCACTTATTGCTTCTTAAGTTGCACACGGCGTATTTAATATAGAAAAAAGTAGATTGTGGTGACTTTTCATATATTTTATTTAAAAAATTCACTTGATTTTTTATTTTAGGCATAGTAGTTTGACTGTGGTCCGTGCACACAAACTAAACAGGTTGAAAATGTACATAACCAGAGCAATTCGCAATGAACTTCTCTCGCAGGCTTTTCAGCAAGGGTTAACGCTTTTTGTATTTCTCATTGTTGTTTTCTTGAGCATATCAGCACAAGTAGATGCACAAAGCATGACAAAATCCTTCAACACCACAACTGGTCAGCGAGATGTTAATTATGCTGGCTATCTTTCTAAGCACGACTTAGTGTATCGAAGGTCCATAGCAGATAGAGCAGATGGCATCCCGGTTGGTACAGGTAAAGTTGGTGCCTTAATCTATGATCAAGGTAGTTCAGTAAAGCTTCATATTACTGGTGTAGACGCATCACCACATACCATGTTTGCAAGTGGTCGCGTTGCTATTTCTGCAAACCCTCCCCTGCCTTCTGTTAATATTGAGCGACGGTTGAGCTTACATGATGGGACAGCAATTATCAAAAATAGCTCCAATAACAATACTGTTAAAATGACTGTTTTCGGTGATCCTAACTCGGAGCTACTCGCCATCAAGGTCGAAGACCCTAGAGTTGGTTCTGGACGTAGCTACACCATCGATCTTGATATCTGGGACAACTCAATTGTTAACTGTAATGGTGGGGGTGGCTTCCCTCCCGGTGATCCCTCCTCTTGGAGCACAGCCACCACGGGAAAGGAAACTAATCCTGAAAACCCTGTAGCAATAGCGTTAAGCAGAGGTCAAAGTGATCCTAATAACTACGGTTACACGATGCGCGTCAACCACCAAAATGGTAGTAAAGGGGGAAGTCCCACAGTAAATTCATTTGTATTAAATTCTACAGCTGCAAGGTTAGTTATTTATAATCCCTCGCCAGATTTCACCATCTGGATCGCCGTTGCAAGTCGGGTAAATGCAACAGGTTACAATTCGGAAGGTGCGGCTTTCAACATTATTGGTAATGCAAGGAGAGTGGGAGCGTCGGCAATATTGAATAGTTTCACAGGGTTTTGGCATAGTTTTTGGTCAAAGTCTTTTGTTCAGTACTCTAGTACCTCTGCTGACGCAAGAACGGATTATGATTATTTAGAAAATCTGTGGTATCTTCACCACTATGTTGTTGCGTCTGCGTCTAGAGGGAAGAATCCCTTTCACTTTATGGCTGGTGTTCATCGCTTCAATGAAGATTGCGAGGGCAACCCGTACTTCAACCCATCCTTCTGGACTGCTGGCTATTGGCACTTCAATCAAAGAATTTCACTTTTCCCTCTTCTTGCATCGAATCATGCAGAATTCTTAGATTCATACCACAACTTCTATAAAAGCTCTACCGAAGACATAAAGGCTATCACGTTAAGGAAGTTTAGCGGAACGTGTGAAAATCAAACTTGTGTTGCAAGGCCCAACAAGTCCTGTACTTGTGATGCTGACTGTGCAGTTGAAGGAATGTGGACACCAGAGGTTTTGGCGTTTGATGGACTTTTTCCTGCTGATACTGGAACTGTTAGTAAGGAACTCGAACGACTTAGTATACGTACCCCATTCGTTGATCAAGATTACAATCACAACCGACGATTTCAACCCGGTTCATCAGAGGTTCTCTACAATAACCCAAACGTGGAAAATATTATGAGTTCTGGGGCCGAGGTTGCGGAGTGGATGTGGAAGCGATATCTATTCACAAATGATCAGAACTTTCTTGCTAACACTGCTTACCCATACATGAAGGAGACTGTTAAATTCTATAAAAAGTGGTTACAGCTTGAAGACGGTGTTTATAAAATAAAAGGTGCAAATGCTCAGGAGAATTGGCACTGGGTAACTAATCCCGTACCGGATATTGCCGCCGTACGTTATCTATTCAGTGCCGCCAAGAGAGCTGCCATTATTCTCAATGATACAGATGCAAGCTTTACTAGTGATTTGTCTACATTCATTACAAAAACCGCTCCTTTTGCTGTCGGTCCTTACATGAAGATTACTGGCGAAATTGGTACGAAGTATTTACCATGCTCAACGGTTATTGATGAGTATAAAGTTGGTGAATTTGGTCCTAACGAATCCAATTGTGAAAATCTTTATGACGACGTAGATCTCGGTACTCCATGGGAATCTACAAGGTTTTACGGACCCTATAATTTGCAGACCCCCGAACTCGAAATGCTATTCCCTCATGGCGTGATTGGAGCAGCCACTTCTAGCAATGCATACAAAATAGCTAAAGATACTTATCTTGCGCGAGCTAATTATGATCGGGATAGATCGTTTGGCACGTGGAAAGGTAGTAACTATACGGGTTCTTGGCTATATTTCTATGACAAGCCCACGGATATTTTGATAGATGAAAACCCTTGGAAGTTATGGATTTGGTCTCAGGATGCTATCTACGCTGCGAGGCTTGGTCTACGCGATGATGTGACAAAAATCTTGAAGAGGATGGCACTCAGGAACAATCAGTTTAGGAATGGAATTCCATGGGATGGTAATGCAAGATTTGACAGCATTGGAGTCAATGCTACTGCGATCAATGAATCTCTTCTTCAGAGCCATGACTATCACAATTTAGACAGTGCTAACGGCTCAATTCGCGTGTTTGTCTCTCCTCCTTCTGATCTGAATGCTCCTCTTGACGATCAGAATGTTGTAGGGTCTACCAGTGATGTGAACTTCAACGGAGCCTTTACCCTAGCGGCTGAGGGTGGCTTTCTTGTAAGTTCTGAACGTGAGAGTGGTAAAACGAAATATGTTGGCATTAAGAGTCTTGCTGGTAAGCAAGCGACAGTAAGTAATCCTTTCGACGGCGAGGAATTTCGGGTTCGTGAGGTAAGCGGTCGAGTTGTTGCAGGCCCCTCAAAAACCTGGGTTGCGTTTCCTACGACCCTTAACTGGGTGTACATTGTTGAGAGAACGGCCACTGACAGAAAGTTTAATGATTACATGCACATAACAAAAACTGGTACGCCGAATAATGGGGAGAAGTCCATATCAATCCCGGCAACCAATGGCAAGTTCTTTTCGTTCGAAAAGGAACCCTACAATACCGCTACACCAGAATACCTTCAGTTAACTTCGCTTACTCGATATCTTGGCAGTAATGCTGGGAACTAGCTAGCAATTCATCTACCATTTTCTACGCCTATGTAGCCCGATTAAGAGTCCAAAGAGCACGGGTTACAATAGGCCAGCCTTAATTCGCCTATCCCATGGATGACCACAACGTACAGACCAGCCTTGACCTAGGCATATCCCTTGCCGACACCACCCCGATGATGCGGCAGTTCCTAGAGATTAAGCAGCAATACCGCCATTGCATCCTGCTCTATCGCATGGGGGATTTCTATGAAACCTTTTTTGAGGATGCCGAACTGATTTCGCGGGAACTGGGGGTCGTGCTGACGGGTCGTCAAGCCGGAGAAGCCCTAGGACGAGTCCCGATGGCTGGCGTACCCCACCATGCCCTCGAACGTTACGCCGCCCAATTGATTGAAAAAGGCTACGGGGTTGCCGTCTGTGACCAGATGGAAGAAGCGGGACCGGGCAAAAAACTAGTGCGCCGCGATGTCACCCGCGTCATTACACCAGGAACGGTCCTCGAAGAGGGCCTACTTACCGCGAAAAAGAATAACTACCTCGTCGCCCTTGTCGCCGCCGGGGACCACTGGGGACTGGCCTACAGTGATGTCTCCACGGGTGAGTTTCGGACCACCCAGGTCAACCACCCCGACCAACTCGTGCAAGAACTGTGGCGATTGGACCCCGCCGAAATCCTCCTGCCCAGTGATGCCCCAGACCCCGTGCGGTTATTACGCCCCGGTACCCGTGACCCCCAGATCCCCGATTTTTTGCCCGCCCAATTTGGCTGTACCCTGCGCCCAAGCCGTCAATTTTTGCTGGAAGAGGCCCGCGAGACCCTACTCAGTCAATTTAAAGTCCGCTCCTTGGAGGGCTACGGCTGTGCCCATCTGCCCTTGGCTCTACGGGCTGCCGGGGGCTTGGTGCGTTACCTCAGTGAGACCCAGTGTGCCGGTCCCCTGCCCTTGGCAAGCCTGAGTACCTATTCCACCCAGCACTTCATGGTCCTCGACCCCCAGACTACCCGCAACCTCGAACTGATTCAGACCAGCCGGGATGGGTCGTTTTACGGGTCCCTGTTGTGGGCTTTGGACCGGACCAAGACCGCCATGGGAGGCCGTTGTCTGCGCCGTTGGTTAGTTCAACCGCTCCTGGACCCCGACCTAATCCGCCAACGCCAGGACACGGTTCAGGAATTGGTGGATGACCCCGACCTCTGCCGGGACCTCCAGAGCTTTTTGAGTCAACTCTATGATCTCGAACGCCTCGCCAGCCGCATCCGCGCCAAGACCGCCAATGCCCGTGACTTAGTTGGGCTGGGTCATGCCCTCTCTCGCTTACCGGAACTCGAACGCCTCTTGGTGGGGGTGACTTCATCGCTCCTCCAACTGACCCTTAATCCAGTGCTTGAACCCTTGGGGAAGACAATTGGGCGCACCCTAGTCGAACACCCGCCCCTTTACCTGACGGAGGGCGGCTTGATCCGGGATGGCATTAACACCGAGTTAGACCAACTCAAAAAACAGGGCGTAGATGACCAACAGTGGCTAATTAACCTCGAAACCCAGGAACGCCAGCGCACGGGCATCCCCAACTTGAAAGTCAGCTATAACCGGGCCTTTGGCTATTACATCGAGATTAGCCGGGGGAAGGCCGGTCAAGCCCCAGATGACTATATCCGTAAACAGACCTTGACCAACCAAGAACGCTTCATTACCCCCGAACTCAAGGAACGGGAAGCCCGTATCCAAAATAGTCAAAAAGAAACCTACCAACTCGAATATGAAACCTTTGTCACCCTCCGCCAAGAAGTTAGCAACCACAGCGAAGCGATCCGCCACTTGGCTCAACACTTAGCCCAGATGGACACCCTGGCGAGTCTTGCCGAAGTTGCCACCTACCAGCGTTACACCCGACCCACCCTCGACACCGGGCGGGTTTCCCAGATTGTCCAAGGCCGTCACCCCGTCATTGAGCAGACCCTCAGCCAAAACTTCTTTGTCCCCAACGATACGCAATTGGGCGACCAGACTGACTTGGTAATTCTCACCGGACCCAACATGAGTGGTAAGTCTAGCTATCTCCGCCAAATCGGACTGATTCAATTGTTGGCGCAAGTGGGTAGTTTTGTTCCGGCTCAGACTTGTCATCTGGGCATTTGTGACCGGATTTTTACCCGTGTCGGGGCAGTGGATGATTTGGCAACCGGAGTTTCAACGTTCATGGTCGAGATGACCGAGACAGCGAATATCCACCACCACGGTACGCCCCGTTCGCTAGTTCTCCTTGATGAGATTGGGCGGGGGACGGCAACTTTTGATGGGCTAGCGATTGCTTGGTCGGTGGCGGAATATCTATTGACTGTCCTCCAGAGCCGGACTATTTTTGCGACTCACTACCACGAACTTAACGAACTCGCCGCCACGCGCCCCAGGGTAGCTAACTTCCAGGTAGCGGTTAAGGAGTTAGCTGAGAGTATTGTTTTCTTACATCAAGTCATTCCTGGCGGGGCTGACCGTTCCTATGGGATTGAGGTGGGTCGGCTTGCGGGTTTACCCCCAACGGTTCTTCAACGTGCCCGTTTCATCCTGGCGCAGGTGGAACGCCATTCTCATATCGCCTTGGGCCTGCGGACGACGGAAGGCTAAGTCGGGGCGATGACGTTGACTTCATAGCCACGGGCGCGAAGTTGGGCGGCGAGTTCTTCCGCATTATCACTGGTTTTGAAGGCACCCACTTGGATGCATTGGTTCTCAGCACAGATTTTGGGGAAGCTGGCGGGGAACTGACGACGCAACTGAGCTACCTGCGCGGGAGAGCTTGCCACTACGACTACTTTTGCCAATGTGGGCTTGGTGGAAGCTGGGGTTACAGATTGGGGCTTGGCTGGGACTATAACCGCTGCGGTTGCAACGGGCTTAACTAGTACTGAGAGATTATTGGGTTTAGGCAGATTCGTGGTGGGTACTCGGGCTGGTTCAACTGGGGTAGTTGGGGTTACTGAAGCGCGTTCAGAGGTATCAGGTCCACGGTCAGCAACAACCGGGGCAATGGGAACGGGTTTGGGTACGGTCTGGATGGGGGGAGCGGCGAGGTTGGCACTGAGGTTGGTTACACCCTGCCAAGCCAGAAATCCGCCCAAACCCACTAATGTCAGGATGCCAGCGACCCAAATGCCCTGGGGACGCGTAGTAATAGGCTGGCCCTGTTGGTGCCATTGGTGATAACGTTCGCGCTCTAACTCCGGGTCGAACTCTAGGCCCTGGAGGGCGGTCCGCAATTGTTCTTCTGGGGACTGAGCTTGCCAACAGAGGGTCTTGAGGTCCGGGGGAAGATTCGCCAGTAACCGTTGGTGGGCCTGTTGTAGATAGAGCGTCAACTGACTGGCGGGGACTGTCCACTGCTGTTCTGTCAGCCAACTGCGGATCTGCGCCAAGGGCCACTGGTAGACATCGTGGAAGATGACCATGAACCGCTCCGGGGGCGATAACTGTTGGAGGGCTTGGTCCACATAGGCCAACGTCACGGGATTAGCAGTTGAAGCACTAGTGAGCAATTTTTGATTGCCGCGCAACACCTGGGTCAAGGTATCAGCACTGAGGACCGTCAACCAACTGAGAAATTTTCGTTCCTGAATATTTAATGTGGTCAGTTTAGAGCGGACTTGGACCCAGACCGTTGCGGCCATGACCGGGGCTTGTTGGCTAGAGGCGACTAGGGATTCGACTAAAGACTGATAGCGACAGTACAGACAGAGCAAATACCGCCCTTCCTCAGGATGGGTCCGGGCTAGCTCCACCAATTCTTCGTCGGTACACTCGCGCAGTTGTAAGATTAACTCCGCTTGACAGGTGTCTAGCTTAATTCCCACCATGGTCACGATCGCTCCATCGGCAACTGCATTTTATCTCCTGACAGCACAAAACCCCCAGGACGGGGGCTTTGTGTGGGTCAAGCGTAGAACCTAGAAGGTAAACACGGCCCGCAGGGTACCCACAGTGATCGTGGGGTTGGTGGAGATGTTACCGGGCTGGGTGATGATCTGGACATCCGGGGTGATGGTGATCCGGTCATTGAGCGGGAACTTGTAGAAGGCCTCAATGTTGAACTCAGTCCCCGAGGGGGATAGACCCGTCAGTCCGGTCGGGAAACCAGCCGAAGCGGTGTTGACGAAGACCTGACCGCCACTGATGCGGATCGGTTGGCCTACCGCCACACCCAAGACGCTATCGGGCACAATCAAGTTGCCAACCGAGAGCCCAGCCTGCCAAGTGGTCGAGCTAATCCCGTCGGTGCTACCACCGGGGAAGTATTGTACCGCCGAGTTCGAGGGCTGCAACACGTAGGAGCGGGCGAAACCGTAGCGTCCAAAGATACCAAGGCTCGGGGTTACTGCCCATTCGGCGTTAACGCCACCAGCGATGGTCGTAGAACTGGTAATGTTCCCAAACATGTTGTTGCCAAGGACAGTCCCACCACCAAGACCAGCCGGAATACCACCGTTGGGGACGGTCTCACTGAAGGTGGAGTACTGCAACTTAAGTTTGGCTGTACCCGCCCGGAACTCGGTCTCCCCAGCCGCAATCGTACCGCTCCCAGTCAAGCCACCCGCGTTACCGCTGAAGGCTCCGCCGCCCTGTTTGGCGATGTAGACCCCACGGAGGCTGAAGGCTGGGCTAAGTTCCCAATCAAACCCACCGCCGGGACCCGCAAAGATGAAGGTCGTCAGGGGGTTGTTGATGTGGAAACCACTGGAGAAGTCCACTTCCTCGTTGTTGGCAAAGGAGTTGGTATCAAAAAATTCAAAGAGGTCAATCCGGGGTCCGGCAAAGATACGGAAGCTCTCCCCAAAAATCGGGGTAGTGTAGCGAATCTTGTCAAAGTTGACTGAGGCAATCCCGTTGGTCGCCGGGGCAGCCGTGGCGGAATCATCGTAGGCCCCACCAAACGGACCCGCCGCGTAGAACAGGGTCCCGAGTCCACTGGAGACACCCCGGAAGACGTTACCCGCATCTTGACCCGATACCCCACGGAGGCGAATCAGCAATTCATCTTGACCGGTGAAGCTGGTGCGGAGGTTGAGGCTGGTGCGGGCCACAAAACTGGTGTTCGCCGCGCTACCCAAAACAGGAGTCTCAACGCCGAAACGGTCACCAAAAGCTGCACCAAAACCCGTGAAGGGCGTTGCACCCACACCGGGACTCGGCGCGAAGTAGGTACTGCCGGAGTTAGCCCCGGAACCTTGGACCGCCATCACCACCGAACCATCCAACTTGGTGGTGGTGGAGAACTGCTGGCTTTCTAGTTCCTTGACCTTGGCTTCCAGGGCATCTACCCGACCGCGCAGGGTAGCGAGTTCCGCTGCGAATTCTTCTTGGAGGCGTTGCAGGGTGGCGAGGTCGTCGCGGGTGACTTTATCCGCAGTAGCGGCGGCAATTAATTCATTAACGCGGTCTAGGCAAGCGTTGAGACCGGCGGCAAATTCGTAGCGGGTTGTAGCTTTGTTCCCCAGGAACACCTTGGAGGGATAGCCCTCAATACAACCGTACCGCTCAACCAGAGATTTCAAAGCTTGGAAGGCCCAGCTATTGGGGTCCACATCGCTCAACTCCGAGATGGAGGTGACTTGGCTGATGTTGCTGCTCCCCAGGCCCTGGGCATACTGGTCAATCATGGCAGAGTCGGCGTTTTGCGCCTGCACAGGGGCAAGGCCCGCCAGTAAAGAAAGGCTCAGGGCACCAGCTAGCCCTTTGAGTACAGAAAGCTTATTCATGTAACAGACTCCTCACGAAACTCACAGACCACAACTGAGAAGGATAAACCCTCTCCATACAAGAGTTTATAACGTATCTCGGGACTAAAGCAACCCTCAAGTCCTAAAGGATTGTCATCTCACCCAAGGTTTTGACTTCTGCTTGTAAATTCAACCCAAACTGCGCCTGGACCCGTTGCTGCATCTGGGCCATCAATGTCCATATATCCTGAGCGCGGGCTTGGTCCACATTGACGATAAAGTTGGCGTGCTCATGGGCGACTTGGGCCCCGCCGACGCGCTGGCCCTTGAGTCCACATTGTTCCAAAAGCCAACCCGCTGCGTAACCGGGAGGATTGCGAAAAACACTGCCGCAGTTGGGGTAGCCCTGGGGTTGGGTCTGGCGGCGATGACGGTTGTACTGCTCCACCTGCTCAACAAGTTGGTTAGCGGCCTGTCCAGGACTCAGTTGCAGGTCTACGGCAACCACTACCCAGGGCTCCTGTTGCACCACCGACGAACGATAGCTAAACCCCAACTGTGCCCGTGTAAGGTACCGCCATTCCCCGGTGGTCGTGTTGAGAACTTCCGCTCCTAGAACGACTTGGGCCGTCTCCCAACCGTGGGCACCCGCGTTCATCGCCACTGCTCCGCCCATAGAGCCAGGAATGCCTACCGCCCATTCCAATCCGTGCCAACCGCGCCTAGCACTCTGCCACGCCAGTCGTGCAATCGGTTCGCCCGCGCCCACCGTGACCCTCCCCTCGGGCTGCCAAGTGCTGCCCTGGAGTTGACGTAAGCTCAGTACCAATCCCGCGATCCCTTGGTCACTCACCAACAAATTCGTCCCGGCCCCGACCACAGTTAAAGGAACGTCACTTCGTCGCACCCAGAGCAGAGCTTCCTCTAACCCAGCCCGGTCCTGAGGCTGGTCGAACCACTGGGCGGCTCCGCCCACATGGTAGGCCGTCAAAAAAGCCAATGTGGTCTGGGTTTGGGGCGTGTAGTGGGTTACGGGCATAGCTGCGGGATGACACTGTTGAGGTCCCCGGCCCCTAAAAAGAGCGCGAGGTCGCCCGGTTGGAGGGCTGTGGGTAAGTAGGCCCTGACCGCCGCAAGATCCGGGCAGTAATGGACCTGGGGATGGTGCTTGGCGACCGCTTGGGCGAGTTGCGCCCCGGTTACCCCCAATTTGCGTTCCCCGGCACTGTAGATCTCTGTCAATACCACCCGGTCAGCCTGGGCAAAACAGGTGCTAAATTCTTCCAAGAGTGCAGTGGTCCGGCTATAGCGGTGGGGCTGGAAAATTGCCACCACAGGCCGCCCAGAGAGTTTAGCGGAAGCGAGGGTAGCGCGGATCTCACTGGGGTGATGGGCATAGTCATCCACATACAAAACCCCGCCGCACTCGCCGTATTTCTGGAAGCGGCGTTGGGCACCCTGGAAACGCCCCAAACTCTGACCAATCTGAGCAAAGGTCAACCCCAATTGACGGCCCACCGCTACCACCGCCAAAGCATTGCTCAGGTTATGGGGAGCCGTCAGGGGGAGGTGCAGACGACCCAGGGATTCACCCCAGTCCAGGACCTCCGCATCGGTCCCATGCCACCCGTAATGGACCTCGCCCACGGTGTAACGCGCCTGGGGATGGTGGTGCAGGCTATAGCCCGTCCACTGCGTTGCGAGTCCCGTCAACTGCCGGGTATTGGGACAGTCTAGACAGAGGACGACTTCCTCGCTCTGCTGAATGAACTGGGTGAATGCTTGCACAATTGCCGTGAGGTCGCGGTAATGGTCGAGATGGTCCGCCTCAATATTAGTGATGACCGCCACCTGGGGATGGAATAACACAAGCGAACCGTCGGATTCATCTACTTCAGCGACCAGATGCTCCCCCTGGCCCCAGCGGGCATTTCCCCCGAGGGCAAGAACCTCACCCCCAACTAGCACCGTCGGGTCCAAGCCACTATCGGTTAACAGACAGGCCAACATACTGCTGGTAGTGGTTTTGCCGTGGGTACCAGAAACGCCGATGGTGCGACGGCTCCGGGCGATGTGCGCGAGGACCTGAGCCCGGTGCAACAGGGGTACTTGCAACTCCTGGGCCCGCCGATATTCCGGGTTGGATGGGTCAATGGCGGTGGAGTAGACCACATAGAGGCTGTGGTCGTCATCTAAACAAAGGTTTTCGGCGCAATGACCGTAATGAATAGCGACCCCGAGTTTGCTCAGCCGCTCGGTTTGGGCATTAGATTTCAAATCGGACCCGGATACTCGCGCCCCCTGCTTCGCCAGCAAATAAGCCAGGGCCGACATGCCAATCCCGCCAATGCCAATAAAGTGCCAGGACTCGCGCAAAGCACGGGTTGTCGCCACACGTTCCAATCGAGCCACCATAGCTATCACCACACCCACGCATCGAATGTACTATACACAACCACCGTATATGGTGTCTCTAGGGGGATGACCCGCTATTGCTACCATGGAAGGGCGTTTGACCTTGTTGCTTTAGCGACTGAGGCCACTCTGAGGATACCCTTGAGCAGCGGGTTTGGGAAAAGGTTCTAAAATAGTTAATACCACTATCGCTAGTCCATGCGCGAACAAGTCCTCACTTGGCTCCAAGCCCAGGTTCCCCGCAAGCGGCTCCAGCACATTCTCGGGGTCGAAAAGACAGCGGCCCAACTCGCCTATCACCACGGGGTAGACCCCCAGTTGGCAGCGCGGGCGGGTCTTTTGCATGACTTAGCCAAATGTTTCTCTCCTCAACAACTCCTGAGTGAGGCTGAGCGTTTTAGGATTCCCCTCGATCCGGTTACGACCCAAAATCCCCATCTGCTTCATGCCCAGGTCAGTGCGGGATTAGCAGGCGAACTTTTTGGAGAACATGACCCCCAGGTCTTGACCGCTATCGCCAACCACACCCTAGGCGAACCGGGGATGGACGACCTCAGTTGTATTATTTATCTTGCTGACTGGATTGAGCCCAGCCGCACCGGGCCAGAACTCGCGCCGTTGCGGGCTTTGGCCTTTGAGGATTTGAAGGGGGCAGTTTTGTTAGGATGTAACCTGAGTCTGACGGAATTGTTAGCCCAGGACCGTCCCATCCATCCCCGTACTGTTTTGACGCGCAATTGGTTGTTGTCCCCTGTAGGAGTCGCCTAGCCCTTGGATGCTGAAAAGCTGGTAGAACGGGTTGCCCAGGCAGCCGACGAAAAGAAAGGTCTCGATATTGTCCGCATTGCGGTGGGTGAAGTCTCGGTATTGGCGGACTATTTTGTACTCATTACGGGTCAGTCGCGCACCCAAGTGCGGGCCATCGCTGCCGGGATTGTAGATGAGATTAAGTTAGAAGACCGCATCCCCCGGCACCTAGAAGGACTGGGCGATGCCAGTTGGGTCCTGCAGGACTTTGGGGATGTGATTGTCCATGTTTTCTTGGCGCAGGAGCGGGAGTTTTATCGGCTCGAAGCCTTTTGGGGGCACGCGCCGCGCCATCGTTATGCCGCTGAACCCACGCCCCACTGGGAAGAATTGGTTCCCTTGACCCCGCCGCGCCGGAGCGATGCCACCGAAGAAGGGGAGCTCGCCCGTTGACCGTCAACTGGGTGCCGACGATTAAAATAGAATGACCGTTTAAGGATGCTCATGAAGTACCAGTTAGGATTGATGGCCTTACTTTTGGGATTGCTAGGAACGGTCCAAGCCGCACCTACTACCGCTCCGGTCCAACTCCAAGCGGCGGTGAATAACCCCGAGCGGGTGGAGAAAAATCGGCAGCGTGATGTGTACCGCCATCCCCTAGAGACCCTGAGTTTCTTTGGGTTGCGCCCGGAGATGACGGTCCTTGAGCTATGGCCTGGAGGGGGTTGGTATACCGAGATCCTGGCTCCGGCCCTAGCGCAAAAAGGGCAACTATTCGTCACCAATTTCAATCCTGAGGGTCCGGCGGAGAGTTACCTGACGCGCAGTGCAAAGAGTTTGAACAACCGTCTCGCCGCGCGGCCCCAGGTTTTTAGCAAGGTGAAGGTTGCTCAGATTACGCCGCCTACCGATTTCAACTTGGGGCCTGCCAACTCCGTAGATCTCGTGTTGACTTTCCGTAACATCCACAACTGGGAAATGGAAGGTTATCAGGATAAAGTCTACGCGGCGGTGTACCAAGTCCTCAAACCGGGCGGCATTTTCGGGGTTGAGGAACACCGTGCTAAACCGGGTCTGACTGCTGCCCCGGCCCAAGTTGCCAAGAGTGGCTATATGCCCGAGGACCACGTGATCAAGAGCATTGAGGCTGCTGGGTTCAAGCTCGTGGGCAAGTCCGAGATCAATAGCAACCCCAAGGACACCAAGAACTATCCCGGCGGGGTCTGGACCCTACCGCCCACTCTTAGTCAGGGCGACCAAGACCGCGAACGTTACTTGGCAATTGGCGAGAGTGACCGGATGACCCTCAAATTTATCAAGGTGAACAAGTAATGGCACAATAGGAGGGCCTGGAGAGGTGGCAGAGTGGTTGATCGCGCCTGTCTCGAAAATAGGTATGCCGAAAGGTATCGGGGGTTCGAATCCCCCCCTCTCCGTACACTTCTAGTGAAACAGAGCTTCTCTTTTGTGTCTCTTGCAACGTTTTTTGACCACTACGGCTCTTTTTACAACGCTATTTGACCTGCGCCGGATTTTGCAATTTGCCACCAGGAGGAGTTTTGAGCCGAAAATAGGTTTATTTGACTTTACAGCGATAAATGACCAAAAATTATAATTAATATTTAGCTCTTTTATAAGCTGACAAGCATTTAAAATGCGTTATACTGGAATTATTCAATGTCCAAAAATGTTACAACCATGCTTAGTAAAAGCTTCCTTTCCTCAGAAGAAA
>NZ_JAAXLT010000104.1 GCF_013285555.1 Candidatus Cyanaurora vandensis
AGGCGGCCTGAGTGGACTGGGGTTGGGTCTGGGCAATGGTATCTTCAAGGACCCCAGCGAGATCTATGTCGGGATGCTCACCAGCCGGACCCTGGGTTATATCCTAGTGGAACGCTTTAAGCTCCAGGAATATTACGAGTCTGATAACCCAACGATTGCCTACAAAGGTTTAATCGGCGCGACGACCGTGACCAATGGTAAAGACGGGATCATTACCATTGAGGTCGAGGATACTGACCCCAAACTCGCCGCTGCCCTCGCTAATGCCTATGTCGAGGAACTCACGAAACTCTCCCAGAGCTTAGCTTTGACCGAAGCTTCCCGCCGCCGCTTGTTCTTTGCCAAGCAACTGCAAGAAGCCCGTCAGGGATTGAGTAAGGCCGAGGCCGCGCTCAAGCAGACCCAGGAGCGCACAGGGTTGATACAACTCGACGGTCAAGCCCAAGTTATTATCGGCGCGATTGCCAACTTCCGGGCCCAGATCGGGGCTAAGGAAGTCCAAATCGCTTCCCTGCGGACCTCTGCCACTGAACGTAACCCCGATGTCATCCGCGCCCAAGAAGAATTGCGGGGCCTGCGGTTGGAGCTAGCCAAGCTTGAACGTAAGCAACCCCAAGCGGCGGGTGATATTTTCGTCACCTCTAGCCAAGTCCCGGAGTCCGGTCTGGAGTACCTGCGTCGGCTGCGCGATGTCAAATACTATGAGAAGATTTTCGAGTTATTGTCCCAACAATATGAAGTCGCCAAGATTGACGAAGCGCGGGACTCGGGACTGATCCAGGTTCTCGATAAAGCTCTCGTTCCTGAGGTCAAGTCTGGTCCCCGCCGTACTACTCTCACCGCCGCGCTCACGATTTTAGTGCTTGTCTTGACGACGATTCTGGCCTTCGTCCTAGAGCTATTTGAACGTGCTAAGCAAGACCCCCGCCACCAACGACGGTTCCAGGAACTCAGCCGCCACTTCAAAGGCAAATAATCAGCGCGGGCATGGTGAAGAATTGTAATACACTGAGTTCGGCCCCGTGGCAGTAGTTGAGGACACCCATGGTTAGCATTCGACCTGACGAAATTAGCAACATTATCAAAGACCAGATTGCCCGTTACAACCAGGACCTCCAGGTCGCCAATGTCGGCACAGTCCTTGAAGTCGGGGACGGTATCGCCCGCATCTACGGTCTCGAAAAGTGCATGTCCTCGGAACTCCTCGAATTTGAGGACGGGACAATCGGGATCGCCCTCAACCTTGAAGAAGACAACGTGGGCGCGGTCCTCCTCGGCGGCGGACGCAAGATCCAAGAAGGTTCCCAGGTCAAAGCAACCGGACGGATCGCCTCGGTCCCCGCTGGTGAGAGCTTGATTGGACGGGTCGTCAACGCCTTGGGCGAACCCATTGATGGCGGTCCGGCCCTCACCAACGTCACCACCCAACTCCTGGAAGCCATGGCTCCCGGCATCATCAAACGCAAATCTGTCTGTGAACCACTCCAGACGGGCATCATGTCCATTGATGCGATGATCCCCATCGGACGCGGACAACGCGAACTGATCATCGGCGATCGTCAGACCGGCAAAACCACCGTCGCCCTCGACACGATCTTGAACCAGAAGGGTTCCGGGGTCATCTGCATCTACGTCGCCATCGGTCAAAAAGCCTCCACCGTGGCCCAGATTTACGGTGTGCTTCAGGCACGGGGCGCGATGAGCTACACCATCATTGTGGCTGCCAACGCCTCAGACCCCGCCGCCCTCCAGTTCATTGCCCCCTACGCCGGGGCCTCCATGGGCGAGTACTTCATGTACAAGGGCCAGCCCGTCCTGATCATCTACGACGACCTCTCCAAACAGGCAGCGGCCTACCGTCAAATGTCCCTGTTACTCCGTCGTCCGCCCGGTCGGGAAGCCTATCCCGGCGATGTATTCTATCTGCACTCCCGTCTGCTGGAGCGGGCTGCCAAACTCAGCGATAGCCTCGGCGGGGGTTCGATTACCGCTTTGCCGATCATCGAGACCCAGGCGGGGGACGTCTCGGCCTACATTCCAACCAACGTGATTTCGATTACCGACGGTCAGATCTTCTTGGAATCGGACTTGTTTAATGCTGGGGTCCGGCCTGCGATCAACGCCGGGATCTCCGTCTCACGGGTCGGTGGGGCAGCCCAGATCAAGGCGATGAAAAAAGTAGCGGGTCAGTTGCGCCTGGAGTTGGCCCAGTTCAGTGAACTCGAAGCCTTCTCCCAGTTCGCCTCCGACCTCGACAAAGCGACCCAGAACCAACTGGCGCGGGGTCAACGGTTGCGTGAAATTCTCAAACAACCCCAGTACAGCCCGATCGCGGTTTGGGACCAAGTGGCGATTATTTACGCCGCCACCAAGGGTTACTTGGATGAACTCCCGATTAAGTCGGTGGGTCAGTTCAAGAACCAGTTCCTCAAGTACCTGACGGACTCGGTGCCGGAGTACGCCAAGGCTGTCCAGGAAACCAAAGACCTCAAGCCCGATACCGAAAACCTCCTCAAAAAGGCTATAACGGACTTCACCAAGACCTTCAAAGCCGTAGCTTAGTCCAATCTCAACTCATACCCCCCGGGCAACCGGGGGTTTTTTAGTGGCTACGCCTCTCCTGACCGCTATAGCTACATAGATTTTCCCTCTGGGACTGAGTTTTGAGGCTTAAGCTTCAAGGCGGTAGGGCAGATATTTTTTTGCTGGCCCATGGTAGTCTACGCTCAGGGTCGTTCTTAGTTCATGATGTTAAAACAGCTCAAGGAACTGGTATGGAAGTAGCTCCGCCCGCCATTGTTTTTGACCAAGTTGAGAAAAACTTTGGCTCCCTCAAAGTGCTGCGGGGAGTGAGTGGGCAGATCCAGGCGGGGGAGGTGGTGGCGGTGATTGGCTCTTCCGGCTGTGGCAAGAGTACCCTATTGCGTTGTTTCAATGGGCTAGAGACGATCCACGGGGGCCAGATTGTCGTCAATGGACTGGACCTGAGCCGACCGGACCTCGACCTCAACCAGTTACGGACGGCGGTGGGCATGGTCTTCCAACAGTTCAACCTCTTTCCTCATATGAGTGTGCTGGAGAATTTGACCCTGGCTCCCCGCAAGGTTTTGGGTCAATCGCCCCAGACGAGTACGGAGTTGGCCCACTTTTACCTCGCCAAAGTCGGACTGACCGAGAAGGCCCAAGCTTACCCAGAGCAATTATCGGGGGGCCAGAAGCAGCGGGTCGCCATTGCCCGCAGTCTCTGTATGAAGCCGAAGGTTTTACTTTTTGACGAACCCACCTCCTCACTCGACCCGGAACTCGTCGGGGAAGTGCTGCTGGTACTCAAGGACTTGGCCCAAGAGGGGATGACAATGGTGGTCGTCACCCACGAGATCCAGTTTGCGCGGGAGGTGGCCCACCGGGTTTTGTTCCTGGATCAAGGCCAAGTGGCGGAGGAAGGCCCCGCCCGTCAAGTCATTACCTACCCCCAGAGCGAACGGTTACGGACATTTTTGAGCCGGATGAATGCCGCTGCCTTAAGCCAAGGTCCGTCTAGCACGTAACCCACTGGGGGTAAAATATTAAAACGATGAGGCAACCCTGTGGAAAATAAGAACTTTTTGATGATTCCGGGTCCGACCCCCGTGCCAGAGAATGTCCTGCTGGCCTTGGCCCGCCATCCCATCGGGCATCGCACCAAGGAATTTTCCCGTCTCTTTCGCGCCGTCACCGACCGGCTCAGTTGGCTGCACCAGACCCAGGGCGAAGTCATGACCCTGGCAACCAGTGGCACCGGAGCGATGGAAGCCGCGATGATCAACCTGCTCTCTCCCGGCGACCGAGTGCTCTGTCTAGTCAACGGTAAATTTGGCGAACGCTGGGCGAAAGTAGCGGCGGCCTACGGGATGCAGGTCGAAGTGATTGACGCGCCTCCGGGCGAACCGATTGACCCCGCCCGAGTCCAAGCTCACCTTAAAGCCGACCCAGAGCGCGTCCTCAAGGCCGTGGTCGTGACCCACAGCGAGACCTCCACCGGGGTCCTCAATGACCTCAAGACGATTGCCGGACTGGTCAAAGAACACGGCGAGGCTCTGACCATTGTGGATGCGGTCACGAGTCTAGGGGCTGTGAGTGTACCTATGGATGATTGGGGGCTAGATGCGGTGGCCTCGGGTTCTCAGAAGGCGTATATGTTACCGCCGGGGCTGGGGTTTGTGGCCTTGAGTGAGCGCGGCTGGGCGGCGCAAAAAGTCTCTCGGTCCCCCAAGTTCTATCTGGACCTCGCCAAGTACCGCAAATCCCTCAAGGAAGATACCACCCCCTTTACGCCGGCGGTGGGTCTGGTCACGGCTCTCTACGAAAGTCTGGAGATGCTACACCGCGAGGGTTTGAGCGAACTTTTTGCCCGCCATGGACGGATGCGCGATGGGGTGCGAGCCGGGGTCCGTGCCCTCGGGTTAAAACCTTTTGTGCAGGATGAGCGATTCGCCTCCGCTGCCATTACCAGCGTCGCCACCACCGAGGCCGAGAGCATCCGTTCCCTGATGAACAAGCACTACGACATTGCCCTCGCTGGGGGCCAAGACGAACTCAAGGGCCAGATTTTTCGGATTGGGCACCTGGGTTTCGTCAGTGACCGCGATATCCTGACGGCTCTGGGTGCGCTAGAGGGAACCTTACGCCGATTGGGGCATGGGGATTTTACGCCAGGGGCGGGCGTGGGCGCGGCCTTGGCGGTCATGGCTCCTTAGTCCCTGGGTTCTCGTGCAGGGGTGTGGTGGGCTGACCGTCCTTCAAAACTGTGACAGAGGCCAGAAGCCACATCTGTTGTGGATTTCAGCCCTCGGAATCTATGCTCCTGCTTGGGTTTCCTGTCACAACCGCGTAAATTGTCTAAACTGTGACAAGGGCTAGACGACATAGACGATCATGGTTTCAGACAATCTGTCCAAAATTCGCTGTGACAGGCTGTTAGAGCGGAGGCAATTATTAGACCAACTCGGCGGGTTGGCCCATATCGCTGTCACCAATCAAGAGTGGTTGTATATGTTGGAAGAAGAAACCCGCCATTCCCTATCTATTGAGGGTTACTTCGCCAGTGAACAGGAATTAAAAGTAATCTTGAGCGGACGCAAAAGTGCCCCAGAAATCCTTAACTACTACAGCACGGCTCGCTCCCACTACACCATTGCTTTGCAATATCACCTAGACCGGGAACTCTGGCTGGATGTCTCCATGATCCGGGGGATTCATAGTGGTCTGTACTATGACTTGAGCCGCTTGGGCGGCGTGTTTCGAGATGGACCCATTCAGATCCAGGGAGCCAAGGTCCGCCCACCCGCAACGAGTATTGAAGGCTATGTGCGGAGCTTCGTCAGCCTGAGTAAACAACTCCTACAGCAATATCCCATTCTGCCTGCGGTGGCACGATTACACACTTTATTTGAGAGCATCCACCCCTTCCAGGATGGTAACGGGAGGGCCGGACGGATTTTGCTCAATACTGTACTCGTCAACCAGGGCTTTCCGCCCACCATTATTAAAGGGATCGAGAAAACAGAGCGCGACCGCTATTACCAAGCTTTGGAAGTAGCCGATATTGGTTTCCATCAAGGTTTTCCGGCGGCTTACATCCCATTGCTGGCTGAAAGTCTGGAGCAAGGGAACTTTGAACCGTTAGAAAGTCTACTCTATGAAGGGCTTAGACCCCGGTTAGACCAATGGCTTGCTGCTGCCCTAGAGCAATAAGAGCCGCTCGTTGAGTTAAAAATCTTGGCGCATCAATTGGGCGTAAAAGAAACCACCCTCCGCCAATGGGTAGTACGCGGTAAGCTAATCGCTGTGAAACGTGGCCGTAAGCTCCATAGCCATTCCAGATTGGTGATTAGTGCAAATTCAATGGAATGAATATAGATGGATTTGCGCCTGGAGGGATTCGAACCCCCGACCTACAGGACCGGAACCTGCCACTCTAATCCACTGAACTACAGACGCACATCAAAATATATTAACACGGAGCATACCCAGAACCCGTCTGGGGGTTTGCACTCATCGTAAATATGCCTTAGGATACCCACTAGTTAATCCCTGTTGCTGCACGCTTTGAGGATCTTCGGATGCGGATACTACTTGCGCTGACTTCTTCGATTCTGTTGCTGGTGATTCCGGCCCGTGCCCAGACTTTTGTACCCCAAGATGTCGTCGTCTCAGACCCTAGCCGCTCGCTCTACGATATGGAATTTGACCAAGACAACTACCGTTACGTTTGGCAGAGTGACCAGGGCGAGGATGCCGGTACAGTTTATGTGAGCTACGTAGATCCGGTGACGGGGCTTTTCTTCAAACCCAACGGTCGCTCCCAAACCGTCGGTTGCTGCGCCGTCCCGATCCAAGACACGGGGAATGGCCCAGAGTGGGGCGTAAGTCAGCGCGGGTATGACCTCTATTGGAGTGTCTACAAAAGGGGCAAAAGTGGTGAACATACCGTGGCGCGGTCTGAACAGAATCTCAATGCCAGTACGGACCCTGAGGACTTAGTACGGACGCCTTGGCTGACCTCGAAGCTCCGTAATATCAACGATGGCAATAGCCCTACCCCGACCAAAAACCCCCTGGATGACCAGCCCACCGTGACCTACCAGGAGTACCCAGACCGGACGATCCCCGGCTACTGGGATTTCCTCTGGCGTAATGGGCTAGGGACCAAGGGTCGCGTATTTCCCCTGGGGTTGGGTCGTAAGTGGGTGCCATCCACGCGGACTGTTCTCAGTGCCCGTTGTCAGGCGACCTTGAGTAATGAGGTCTGTAGCGATGGGAATGACGGTCGCTTCAGTCAAGTTTTCACCTATGACGTGGCTACGGGACTCTCAGCCCAGTTGACTTTTGACGGGACGACGACCAAAGGCCCGCCCTGGATGTGGTTTGCGCCGGAGATTAACGATTACCGTTTCTTTGCTCAGACCGGGCCGCGTCTGGAGAGCTTACCGATTGGCAGCGACGGGGAGCAGGGTTTCCGGGAACTCAAGGTCTACCAAAAGGACAGCCTGGGTCAGTGGGTGGTTTACCGAACGATTACCTTACCGGGGAATTTAATCATCCGTTCGCCCCAACCCTTCACTTGGGCGGGTAAGTCCTATATCTCCATGGTGGGGGCCTCAGGGCTGTCTTTTGAGACCGGGACTTTCGATGTCTATATGGTCCGGGTCGAGGATGGCTTTACCCAGAAGGTGAGTGGACCACAGCCAATTGTCCGCAATGACCCCGAAGCCCTGGTTCTCTTGGATAGTGCCGGTAACCCCGCCACCACCGTGATTTATTACACCCAAAAAGTGGCTGATGTAGACAAAAACGGGAAGGTGTTTTACCGGGGAGTCGTCCACAAATGCACGACGGGACTGGTTCCCTGAGCGGAAATATGTCTTAGGACATAGCTAGGACTGGCTGAGCTTGGCATGGGTATGGGTATTGTAGGGGATGACGCGTAAAGTAACGTCACGGTGCATCAGCCCCATAACTTGATTACATACCTAGGAGCCCAATTGAATGTTGGATCAAGTTAAGTTGAAAAAAACTATTAAACTAACCCGTCGGTCGCGCTCTACGCAGATGGAGTTCCTGAGTGGCGCGGGGGAGATGAAGCAACTCATCCGCACTTTTGATTGGGCGAACCATCCCCTCGGGCCGATTAGTGGCTGGCCCTTGAGTCTGCAAACTGCCCTGGGCATCTGTCTGAATTCGCGCTTCCCGATGCTGGTCTGGTGGGGTGAGGACCTGCGGATTATTTATAACGATGCTTGGCGGCCTGTTTTGGGTAAGACCAAGCACCCGCAAGCTTTAGGGAGTCCAGGCCGAGAGGTCTTTCCCGAGGTTTGGGATATTGTCGGGGCGCAGTTTGCGTCGGTCAAGGCCACGGGTCAGGCCACATGGTCCGATGACCTGCTCTTGGTGCTAGACCGCAATGGCTATACCGAGGAAACCTACTTCACCTATTCCTATAGCCCCATCAAAGAACTCTCAGGCGAGCTAGTCGGAATTTTTGCCACGGTCAGTGAGACGACGGAGCGGGTTTTGGGGGAGCGGCGGCTGCGGCTCTTGCGGGAGTTGGCGGCGCGGACGGCGGGGGCTAGGTCGGTGTCGGAGGCGGGGTTTGCTCTAGCGCGGGTCTTATGTGCGGGTGACCTAGATATTTCCTTTGCCCTGTTGTATCTCATCAAGCCGGGTCAGCAAGCGCGTTTACTCCAGGCTGTCGGCATAGAGCCTGAGACCGTGGCGAGTCCGGTGTGGGTGGATTTGGCCCAAGCGGACCCCTGGCAACTGGGGCGGGTGGCGGCGACGAACGAAATTGTGGTTTTGACGGATTTACCGGAGCGTTTTGGTCCGTTACCGGGCGGGGCTTGGTCCGAACCGACCCACACCGCCTTGGTCCTCCCCGTGGCTAAGCCGGGTCAAGCTGAGGCCACGGGGTTACTGGTGGTCGGGGTGAGTCCACAGCGAGCTTTTGATGAGACCTACCGGGGGTTCTTTGAGTTGGTGGCAGGTCAGGTGGCGACGGCGATAGCCAACGCCCAGACCTATGAGGAGGAACGGACCCGCGCTGAGCAGTTGGCGGAGTTGGACCGGGCGAAGACGACTTTTTTCAGTAATGTCAGCCACGAATTTCGTACGCCCTTGACCTTGATGCTGGGTCCCTTGGAAGATATCCTCCGCCAGCCCCTCCCCCCGGAACTGGACGAATCTTTGACCCTGGTGCAACGCAATGGCCTACGTCTGTTGAAACTGGTCAATACGCTCCTGGATTTCAGTCGGATTGAGGCAGGGCGCATCCAGGCGAGCTATGAACCCCTGGATTTAGCGCAATTCACCGCCGAATTGGCGAGTGTGTTTCGTGCGGCGGTGGAAAAGGCGGGCTTGGCCCTGGTGGTACATTGTCCGCCCCTCGCCGAACCCGTCTGGGTGGACCGGGACCTCTGGGAAAAAATTGTCCTCAACCTCCTCTCCAACGCCCTCAAGTTTACGTTCACCGGGGAGATTGTCGTTTCGGTGACGGCTGAGCCTGCTGGGGTGGTGCTGGGGGTCCGTGATACCGGGACGGGGATACCAGCAGCGGAACTCCCCCACATCTTCAAACGGTTCCACCGGGTCGCGGGGGCCAGGGGACGGACCCATGAGGGTTCAGGGATTGGTTTGGCTCTAGTCGAGGAATTGGTCAAGCTCCACGGCGGTACTGTCATGGTCCAGAGTGTCCTGGGGGTGGGCACGCAGTTTGAGCTTGTCCTCCCCTCCGGTTCAGCCCACCTGCCCCAGGACAAACTCAGAGCTGCCCAAAGCAAGGCTCCCCAGCTAACAGCCCTGCCCTACGTCGCGGAAGCCCTGCGTTGGTTACCCGAGGACGAGCCGTTACCCGAGGTAGTCCCCACGCAAGCCACGGCCCAGATCCTGTTGGTAGATGACAACAGCGATATGCGGGACTATGTGGGTCGTCTCTTGAATCAGCACTACACGGTCACTACCGCAAGCGATGGGGTAGCCGCCCTAGAACTAATCCAGGCCCAAAGACCCGATCTCATCCTCAGTGATGTGATGATGCCCCAGCTAGACGGGTTCGGACTACTGGCTCGCTTGCGGGATGACCCCACGACCCGTGAGATCCCGGTCATCCTCCTGTCGGCGCGGGCGGGGGAGGAGGCCAAGGTCGAGGGACTCACGCAGGGGGCGGACGATTATCTGGTCAAACCCTTCTCGGCTCGGGAACTCCTGGCACGGGTGCGGACCCATCTGGAGTTGGCGCGAGTCCGCCAGAGCGTGATCCAGACACAACGGGAAGCCCAGGAACAGGTCACCAGTATCCTCGACAGTATTAGTGATGGATTTATTGCCCTAGACCGCGACTGGCGGTACATCTATGTCAATCCCGAGGCCGTGCAGCAGTGCCGTCTGAACAACAGTGAGCAACTATTGGGGCGCGTAGTTTGGGAGGTTTCCCGGAGGCGATCGGAAGTCTGTTTTATACTGAGTATCACCGAGCAATGGACCAGCAGGTTCCAGTTAGCTTTGAATCGTACTATCCGCCCTTTGATACTTGGTATGAGGTCCATGCTTACCCCGCGCCCACCGTCCTCTCAGTTTATTTTCAAGATGTCACTGAGCGTAAACGCAACGAGACGCTCTTGCAACAGGTGGCAGCGGGGACGGCTCAGGCGACGGGGGAGGATTTCTTCCCGGCCTTTGTGCGCTATCTAGCGACGACTCTCGGGGTGCGCTATGCCTTTGTGACGGAGCTAATTACACCCCTGCGGGTGCGGGTGATTGCTTTTTGGCAGGGGGACTACTGGGGCGAGCCTTTCGAGTACGACTTAGTAGAAACGCCCTGTAAGCGGGTAATTGAGGAGGGCGGGGAGTATTTTTGCCCCGACCGGGTACAGGAGGTGTTCCCCCGAGACCGGGACTTGGCGCAACTCGAGGCAGTCAGTTATTTGGGGATGCCGCTCTGGGATTTGTCCGGTCACATCGTTGGTCATATCTCGGTCCTAGATGACAAACCGATGACCGTGGCAGAACAGGGACGGGCGGTTTTTAATATTTTTGCTGAACGCGCCCAGGCGGAATTCGAGCGCAAACGGACTCAAGAGGCCCTCCAACAGAGTGAAGACCGTTACCGGACGTTTATTGCCCAGAGTTCCGAGGGGATTTGGCGCATTGAGGTTGACTGTCCGATTCCTGTGCAGACCCCCGTGGAACAACAGCTTGACTACTTTTATGCCCATGGCTATCTGGCGGAATGTAATCAAGCTATGGCGCAAATGTATGGTTTCGATGAGTCTGAGCAGATGGTGGGGGCGCGGTTGGGGGATTTATTGCCCCGTACTGATGAGCGTAACCTGAGTTATTTACGGGCTTTTATCGAGTCAGGCTATCGGCTGACCGACACGGAGTCCTACGAGGTGGACCGTACGGGTCAGCCCAAGTATTTCTTGAACAACTTGGTGGGGATTATCGAGGATGGCTATCTCGTTCGTTCCTGGGGTAGTCAGCGGGATGTCACGGAGACTCGACGACTGGAGGCTGAGCAACAAGCAGCCGAGGCCCAATTGCAGGAGGCCACCCGCCGCGCCGCCACGATCCTTGACAGTATCACTGAGGCTTTTTATGCCCTAGACCATGAGTGGCGATATACCCACGTCAACCAGCAATGTGAAGCCTATTACGGTAAGACCCGCGCCGAGTTGTTGGGGCGAGTGGTCTGGGAAGTCTTCCCGATGGCAGCAGGTTCACCTTTTGAAGTGCAGTACCGACGGGCGATACAGGAACAGGTGGCAGTCCATTTTGAAGTCCTCTCGCCCTTCTCTCACCGTTGGCTTGAAATCCACGCTTACCCTTCCACGGCGGGACTCTCGGTCTATTTCCGCGACATCACGAACCGCAAACAGGCCGAAAAAGACCTCAACAAGGCCGTCCAGGAGTTGACCTTCCATATGGAGAACTCGCCCTTGGGCGTGGTGGAGTGGGGGGCAGATTTCCGGGTTGCTCGCTGGTCGCCCCAGGCCGAGCAGATCTTTGGTTGGTCGGCCCAGGAAGTGAGCGGTCTGCATCCGACGGCCTGGGAATTTGTCCATGTGGACGACCGACCCATGGTTGCTGTGGCGATGGAACGGTTGTTGACCGGGGGCGATGAGCGCGGGGTCTCGCCTAACCGCAACTATACCAAAACGGGTCAGGTGCTCCACTGTGTCTGGTATAACTCCGCGCTCCTCGATGAGGAAGGGCAGCTCGTCTCCGTCCTCTCGCTGGTGCAGGATGTCACCGCCCAACACCTCGCCCGCGCCGAACGAGAGCAACTCTTACAACGGGAACAGGCCGCTCGTGAACAAGCGCAACAGGCCAACCGACTCAAGGATGAATTCTTGGCGGTCGTCTCCCACGAGCTACGCACTCCCCTCAACGCCATGCTCGGCTGGACTCAACTCCTCCGGCGCGGCAACCTCTCCGCTGAAGCCAACCAACGAGCCCTAGAGACGATTGAGCGCAACGGTCGTGCCCAAAACGAACTGATTGCTGACATCCTCGATGTCTCCAGGATCATCGCGGGCAAACTCACCCTCAACACCGTGCCCGTCCAACTCAATACGGTGATTCAATCCGCCCTAGAGAGTGTGCAACTCGCCGCCGAAGCTAAGGGCATTACGTTAGTTACCATCTTAAATGAAAACTGTGAAGTGCTCGGTGATATCAACCGCCTACGCCAGATAGTCTGGAACCTACTGACTAACGCCATCAAGTTCACCCCCAACGATGGACAGGTGGTGGTCTGCCTAGATCAGGCGAACCAAGCCGTCTTGACCATCAGCGACACGGGGATGGGCATTGACCCCATATTTTTACCCCACATCTTTGAACGCTTCCGGCAAGCCGATAGTACAACAACGCGGCAGTTTGGGGGCTTGGGCTTGGGACTGGCGATTGTGCGGCATTTGGTGGAACTGCACGGCGGGACAGTGTTTGCCCAGAGTGCGGGGTTGAGCTTGGGGGCGACCTTCACCGTGACCCTGCCGCTAGTTGCCGCCTGTCCACAACGTGCAATCAGTTTGCTGTCCCCTGCCCCCTGCCGAGAAGAAGCTCTGCTCACGGGTCTCAAAGTCTTGGTGGTGGATGATGAGGATGACCAACGGGAATTGACTGCACTCATCCTCGAAACCGAGGGGGCCGAGGTCCGGGTGGCGGCCTCCGTGCAGTTGGCCTTGGTGACGCTAGGGCAGTGGAACCCGGATGTCTTGGTGAGTGACATTGCCATGCCCGGGGCCGATGGGTACGCGCTCTTACGACAGCTAGCCGCCCAAGGTAGTACCATCCCGGCGGTGGCCTTGACCGCGCAAGCCCGAGCCGAGGACCGCCGACAATCCTTAGCTCAGGGTTATCGCTATCATTTGTCGAAACCTGTGGAAGCCCAGCAACTCGTGACCATCATCGCTGAGCTCGGCGGTAAAATCACCATCCTTAGAGATTGAGATGTCCTTAACTCCCACTAACGAAGAACAGCGATTGGTGGCCCTCAGGCGTTACACCATCCTCGACACCCTACCTGAACTGTCCTTTGACCGGATTACGGGGCTGGCGGCGCGGCTCTTTAGTGTGCCGATCTGTCTCATCTCTTTAGTAGACCAGGAGCGGGCTTGGTTCAAGTCGCGCTACGGCTGGGAGAGTTCTGAAGTGGCGCGGGGGGACGCGCTGTGTAATTTCTCCGTCCTGCACAATGAGCTGCTGGTCGTCCTCAACGCACCCCAAGACCCGCGCTTCGCCTGTACCCGGTTTGTAGATGCTGAGCCGGGGATTCGCTTCTATGCCGGGGCACCCCTCATCACCCATGAGGGCTTCAACCTGGGGACGCTCTGTATCTTAGATACTCAGCCCCGGCCTGAGTTCACGCTCCAGGAGCAGCAGACGCTGGTGGATTTGGCGGCACTGGTCATGGATGAATTGGACCTCCGGCTCGCCAATGCCCGCTTAGTCCAGACAGATAACGCGCTATTACAGGTGATGCAGGGGGTAGCGACGACCACGGGCGAGGCTTTTTTCCAGTCTTTGGTACAACAACTCGCTTTGACTTTAGGGATGCAGTACGCTTTCATTGCCCGACTTCACTCGCCGGACCAAGTTTCGACCCTCGCCGTCTTTACCCCTGCCGGATTGACCGCATGTTTCGACTACAGCTTAGAGCATACACCCTGCTATCACGTTATTCACGAGCGCAAAGTCTACTGTCATCTAGACAATATTCAAGCTCAGTTTTTAGGCAATCAATTCTTGGTGGATTGGCAGATCGAGAGTTATGCGGCGGCTCCACTGCTGGATGCTCAGGGGCTCTGCCTAGGCTTACTCGTGGTCATGGACACCAAGCCCCTGGCGAATATCGCGCTGACTGAACTGTTATTGACCGTCTTCGCCACCCGTGCTGCCACAGAACTAGAGCGCAAGTATGCCGAGGACGAGCGCGAACGATTACTCCTCAGTGAACAGACCGCCCGTGAGCAAGCGCAACAGGCCAACCGACTCAAGGATGAATTCTTGGCGGTCGTCTCCCACGAGCTACGCACTCCCCTCAACGCTATGCTCGGCTGGACTCAACTCCTCCAGCGCGGCAACCTCTCTCCAGAGAATAACCAACGAGCCCTAGAGACGATTGAGCGCAACGGTCGTGCCCAAAATGAACTCATTGGTGACATCCTGGATGTCTCGCGGATCATCGCGGGCAAACTCACCCTCAACATCGCTCCCGTCTCGCTCCTCTCCGTCGTCCAATCTACCCTCAAGAGTGTGCAACTGACGGCTGAAGCGAAGGGCGTTGCGCTGGTTGCTGTGTTAGGTTCTCAAAAATGTGAAGTGCTAGGTGATGCCAACCGTTTACAGCAAGTCGTCTGGAACCTACTCGCCAATGCCATCAAGTTCACCCCCAACCACGGACGGGTGGTAGTCCATCTCGAAAGTCAAGCTAACCAAGTGGTCCTGACGGTCAGTGATACCGGCATCGGGATTGACCCAGCTTTCTTGCCCCATATCTTTGAACGCTTCCGGCAAGCCGATAGTACGACAACGCGACGGTTTGGGGGCTTGGGCTTGGGACTGGCGATTGTGCGGCATTTAGTTGAACTGCACGACGGGACGGTGTGTGCCCAGAGTGCGGGGGTGGGGTCGGGTGCGACCTTCACCGCGCTCTTACCGCTCATTACTGCCCCAGACCAGCCTACTCAGTACAAGCGGTGGCGATAGCCCGCCCCACTGCCGCTAGAGTTGCGTTACGTCGCTCACTAGCGGCAGAAGTTCCGGTGATTCACGACCCGCATCAACCCGGGCAAGAATGGCAGCGGCGGCTAGTAGTTTGAAGGTACTGCACAGAGGGAAACGTTCATCAGCACGATACCCAGCTTGGCGACCCGGAGTGGTATCGAGCACAGCAACCCCCAGCCGCCCACCGCTTTCGACCTCTATTGTCTTGAATGCATTGGACATCACCTCGGCGAAGCTTGCTGCCCAAGCGGAACCCACGCCGTACCAACCATAGGTGGCTAGGGCTCCAGCCGTATTACATGATTAGCTGACGTCTTGTGGACATGAGCTGCTCCACTCGTCGTGCGTCGCCGTATCCGGTACGCACTAGCTAGGCATAATTTAACTGAAATGGGCAGCAATTAGGCACCCAAGTTCCCGTCCTTAGTCGGCGAGATGGGCAGGTTGCGAAGACTGTGGGTTATATCTGATCGGTCCCCCACAGATTGCTGTCATGACTTATCACTTACGGATATGTGATTTACCTGTAGACGAAAGGCCCCGCGAACGCTTACTTGAAAATGGCGCGAAACATCTTGCCACGGCTGAATTAATTGCGATTTTACTCGCCACGGGTTCTGGAAACCTCTCCGCTCTGGGATTGGCCCAACGTTTACTCCAGGTCCTCGGTCAAGGCGGGGGTCAAGCGGTAGACCAGATGCGCGAGTTGAGTCCCGGTCAGCTCACCCAGGTCTCGGGGATTGGTCCGGCGAAGGCAGCAACGTTGATTGCCGCCATTGAAATCGGACGACGGGTCTATCTGTCACGCCCCAATGAACGCCCGGTGATTGATAGCCCAGAGACGGCAGCCCTACTGCTCCAGGGCGACCTGGCCTACGCGCTCCAGGAGAAGTTTGCGGTCCTGTTGTTGGATATCAAACACAAAGTTATTGCCAGCCATATCATCTCCATGGGTACGGTGGATGAGACCTTGGCGCACCCACGGGATGTGTTTCGAGCGGCGGTGCGGGAGAATGCCGCCCGTCTCATCGTCGCCCACAATCACCCGTCGGGAGACTGCACCCCCAGCCCCGAAGATATTGCCCTGACCCGCCAACTCCTCCAGGCAGCAACCTTAATGCGTATCCCGGTCCTAGACCATCTCATCTTGGCGGGTGGTAATTTCGCCAGCCTGAACCGCAAGACGCGCCTTTGGCAGGAGTTTCCCCAGGGTATTTAGGTTCTCACTAAACCGTCACCAAAAGTTATTCCACGGTTGAGAATTGGCGAGTAGCCCCAAGTAAGTGAATAAGCCCGTGTCGCTAATAAAGGGACTAAGGGCGATGGGGTCATAGCCTGGGCTAAACGAGACGGGTCCGAGGGGGGGAGGCGTACTATCTCTGTCAACCACTGTTCTGGTTACAAAGAACACATCCCAGGCCCAGTGGCGGTCGCCGTTGGTGTTAATCACCGCCGCGCGATAGCGAAACTGGTTGCCCTGGTTATCCCACTGCTTGGATGGTTGGTAGTCTAACTCGATGGCACTTACCCCCAAGTCAGTTAACTTGAACAACTCCGACGGTTGCGAGATCCCGTCATGATTGAGGTCCTTCCAGAGACCCAGTAACGGAAACACGCGGTCACGGGCGGTAATAAAACCATCTCCGTTGCCACCCTTCACCGATTGGTCAAAAACAGCAAGGGCCTCAAAACCATTGGGCTCGCCTGAAGCGGGTTGGTCGGTGTAATTCCCAAAGAGTTCTTTACCACTCGTGATGACCCCGTTGCGGTCGCGGTCAAGGACGAGGAATGCATCATCGGAGTTGGCACGGGTCCAAGCCGTTTCGAGCGGGAAGTTCGTGCCCGTGAGGTCAAACGGTACACCATTAAAAGCGGCGGTGAGGTCAAAGCCGTTCCCGGCAGTGTCAAGGATGATGGGCGAGGTCGGTTGGCTATAGGCTGGCGGGTAATACTGGTAGATGGCCTGAGAGCGATTATCGCCACAGGTGCCTAGATTCGTGCTTACCCCGGCTTTGAGGGCGTACCAAGTACCGTTGTCTGAGTAGCCCGGATCAACGGTGAATACAGCCAAATCAGCTTTGTGGTCCCCGTCCCAATCACCGACGGTCGGCACAAAGTAGTAGGAGCGATAATAAATGTCGCTATAGTTACCCCCATATTGGCCCAAGTAATAACTTACATTGTTAGAACTATAGATAGCGTACCCATCGCCATAATACTGCTCGTAGACCGCAACATCTGATTTACCATCGCCGTCATAATCAGCAACCACAGGCACGAAATTACCATTTTTACCATAGCTAGCAAGATATTTCTGTTGTCCGTCAGAGCTTTGTTCGATAAACCATTCACCAGTTTGGGTACGAAAAATGGCTCGGTCTGTAATGCCGTCCGCATCGTAGTCACCGGGTACAGCGATATCGCGGTAGGGAGCTAGCCCCGAACCGTAGGCCCCTAGGGTGCGACTGATGCCATCAGAACTGTACTTGACGAACCAGTTACCCGTGGAGCTACGCCAGACCGCGAGCTCCGTCGTGCCATCGCCGTCATAGTCGCCTTGGACTGGCACATCATTGTAGGGAGTAAGGGGCGAGCCATAGGCTCCTAGAGCCACCGTATTAGTGGTAGTGGTTCCTGAACTGTAATACCAGTGACCATTAGCAGGCCGCCAGACGGCAAAATCCGTTTTGGTATCGCCATCATAGTCACCGGGCACGGATATATCGCCAGCGGTCCCATAGGTGGAGGTAGCCGCATTGGTTGAAGTGACAGCCTCCGGCGTAGTCTGAGGTCCGCTAGCTAGGAGTTGGTAGGCAGGGTGAAGGCTTGGGAGGGAGATCTTCTGAGGTGGTCTGTTACTGGGAAGCGTTGCGCCTGCTGTCAAGACGGCTTGGAATCCATAACAAATGGCTCCATTGAGGAAGGCAAGTTGGTCTCTCGTGCCATCGCCCCCCTAATCAACAATCTGCTGACAACCCCCAGCCTCATTGGTACAGTCTTCTTTGGTCGCTTCGTAGTAATCATTTAGCGTCTGAGCCGCAACAGGAAATGTTGCCCCAGACACGAGGAGAAAAGACAACGCTAGAGCCAACGTGATTTTTTTACACTTGAACACAGACATGGCCTTGACCTCTGGGTAGGGATTATGGAACTTCTAAGGGGCTTGGATCTAATAGCAGGGGTAGTGGCGGTGAGAAACCGGGTTCAGCCCGCAGGATAGAAGGTTCCACATTTTGCTCGGGCACAAAGCTCAACCGACACCAGACGCTTGGATTACATAGAACTTCCTCATCCTCAGGGTCAAGTTCTTCATACTCCTTCTGTAGTTCCTCAAGGGAACGTAGTAAGCCAGTCTCGTAATATAGCGCGTAGCTTCCAGCAGGAACTTGAAATGTTCGCGCTCCCTCTTGTTCATCACCGTTTCTGTATTGATAGAGCGGACCAATAAACACTACATCTTTTTCCGGAATGTCAAAGGGTAGGCGTATGGCATGGGCCGTGTCATCACCAAGGATAAACTCCGATAGTACAAATACTTGAATCTGGACCCAACCCTCATAATCTCCATCATAAAATGTGAAGAAAATGATATCACCTGGAGTGTACAAGAAACCTTGCTCAAAGTGGCGGTTTGTCATACAAGGAAAGTAGTTTAGATCACGTGAAGCAAGCTGTTTACTCTGAAGTTGAACGAACAATATCCGCTCGTTACCAAGCCAAGTTGTAAATTCGGCAATTTTCATAGTAAGTACCTCATGGACCAATGACCACTTCAAAATTTTCTCCTCTAAGAAGGTTCTCCTCGAAGATTTGATTGCCATAATCTGTACCAGCTGTTCGGTTGATCACTGCATTGATAGCCCTAACGCTGGCATTAGCACCGTTATTCTCAAAGGTTGAGGCAAATGGATACTCATCGCGGTCTTCAGTAGACAACCTCGGTAATCGGTACCTGCGTGTAGAGCATACTCTAATATTTCTGGCTTCCTGCCTGTTAAATCTGTACGTGAGTACACGAGGGGCAGGACCGCCGACTTGAAATGCGCTAGCGATTCCGTTTTGAGCATCCCTGATATGGTTTGCCGCCACCGCATACTTACTTTGTGAAATGACAACCTGAAAGAACTTAGCTGTAACGAGGGGTTCTTCTAGGTTTGGGATTACGTCCACTGTGTACTCTGGGGCAGTAGTGGAGATAACGTGTGTCGGCTCAAATTTCAGGCGGACGGGTATACCAAGAACTCCGCCCCTGCTAACTCCAGTGACACGAATGGACGAAACTCCAGGTCCCAGACCTAATATTGAGTAGGGCGTGTAGGTGGGAGTTAGTGCAATAACCGCTGAAGTGTAGGCTGGGGTGTTCGGACTGCCCTCTTGATAGACTTTGATGATGACTGTATCCCCATCAACAGGCCCGTCGTCTTTGAGAAAAATAGTTAGTGGAGTGTCGACATTATTAATCCGTTGGCGTTTAAAGATGGTCTTGAGCCGCAAGCAGGAAAATTTCATAGGCAACTTCTTTCGATTCGTCCATCAGGCTAGCGGGAGTTCCCTCTGTGTTTTGTATTCAAAGATATGAGGACACCATGCAAAAGTTTCTCATCCCTGGCTAGCCCGTGCTCCTCAGAAAGTCAAGATTGACCTGACTAAGCTGAGCCGTGACCCTTAGCAGGTCAAGATTGACCCCAATTAAGCTGAAATGTCACCTTCTTAGGGCGACGGTTCATCCGCCGCCGCTCAAGTTTCACCCTTTTTGGCTAAAAGTTGGGCTTGGCTAAGCTTGCGCCTCAACCGAAAAAGGGCAAGGTTGACCTCTTGGAGTTCACAACTGACCTACAGAAGGTCAATCCTGTCCCTGCCTAAGCTCAATTTTGAACAAAAAGAGACCACGGCTGAGCTTTAGGGGGTCGTGGGCTTACTGCTACGGGCAAAACGCTTACCGAGATCGTCCAAAGCAGCATCCAGGGCGGGGAGAAAGTTAGCCTGACAACTATAATCAATCAGCCCTGTCGGACTCCGTGGCCCCATGACGACATCCACACCTGAACCCAATCCCGAGGCGAAAAAAGAAGAAGGTCCCAAGGTCACGTTTGTCCACTCTGGGAACTTTATCGAGCTATTGAATCGCCATGGAATGACCCTGGCTTTGACTACCTATCAGGCGGGTAAATTGTGCTTTTTAAGTAGTTATCAGGGCCGCTTGCGGATGTTGATGCGGACCTATGACCGGGCGATGGGGCTTTGCGTCCATCCAGGGGGGTTGCTTTTGGCGACCCGTAACCAAGTTTGGAGCTTTGTCCAGGCCCCCCACCTCTTGCCGCTCTACTATAGTGAGCGCGACTATGACAACCTCTATCTGCCCCACGCCGCCTATGTGACCGGCGATGTGTCCGCCCACGATTTATTTTTGTTAGGCCAGGACATCTGCTTGGTCAATACCCGGTTCTCCTGTGTGGCCCGCACGGACCCCGAGCGGAGTTTCGTGCCCCTGTGGTGGCCCAAGTTCATCAGCCGTCTGGTCCCTGAAGACCGCTGTCACCTCAACGGCGTCGCCCTTGCCAATAACCAAGTGCGCTACGCCGTGGCCTTGGGGGATACCGACCATGCAGCGGGTTGGCGCGACCAAAAAGCGACCGGGGGTTGTGTGATTGATGGACCCTCCCGCGAGGTCATCTACCGGGGACTCGCCATGCCCCATTCACCCCGGCTCCAGGGCAGTCGGCTCTGGTTGTTAAACTCCGGCTGTGGTGAATTGGGCTATCTCGACCGGGAGCAGTGGCGGGCCGTGGCCCAGATGCCGGGATTTTTGCGGGGCTTGGCTCTCACCCCGACCCACGCTTTTGTCGGACTCTCCAAGGCACGGGAGGAAGCAACGTTTGGCGGGATGCCCATCGCTGGGCGCAAACTCCAGTGTGGGGTTCAAGTCGTGCAGTTGCGGACTGGGGTCGTGGAAGCTTGGCTTGAGTTTCAGACGGGAATTGAGGAGATTTACGATGTCCAAATCATCCCCAACTGCAAACATCCCTTCGTGCTGGGTTTCCAAAAAGAAGATATCAACCATATCTTCAACTTAGACCCGGACTCGAACGCCTAAGAATATCAACCGCCGCCCACCACGGTCACAATCTCAAAACGGTCCTGCTCTTGAACCAAGGTCCGCTCCCAATCCTGACGGTGGAGGATATCGCCGTTGTACTCAATCACGACTAGTTGATGGGCCAGCTGGAGTTGGTTCAGTAGATCACAGACGGTGCTAAGCGTCGGGACCGTGCAGGGCTGACCGTTGACCGTAAGGGTGAGCATGGGCGGCGGGGTCGGGGCAAAACCATTCTAGGAGATACCCCGTGTTATAATCACCCAGTTGTGGACGGGTCGGGGCTATGCGTTGGACATGGGTGGGTTTGAGTGTATTGCTGACAATGGGCTGGCCGGTAGTTGCCCAGACCCCACCGACTGAACTACCGTCCCCAGTAGCTGAACCTGTACCACCAACGAATGAAGCTGTTCCGCCGGCTACTGAACCGCTCCCCTCCCTAGAACCTTTACCCAACGCTCCGGCCGTCCCGCCTGACCAGCCCGCGCCGACCGCCCCCAGTCCCGCCCCGACGGAACAGATGGAAATTAAAGTTTTGGTTGCCGAAGTGCAAGTAATCCAGAACAAAGGGGCTGCTCTGACCAGTGACCTCGAAGCCCAGGTCTACCGGGCGATCAAGACCCGTCCCGGTCAGACCACAACGCGGACCCAACTCCAACAGGACATTGAGGCGGTTTTCGCCACGGGTTATTTTGCTGATGTGAAGGCCACCCCAGAGGATACTTCCCTGGGCGTGCGGGTGACGTTTGATGTCGTCCCCAACCCCGTCTTGAGCAAAGTCATTGTTCCTAAGGATTTGCAGATCCTCAACCAGGACGAACTCGACCGAATTTTCGCTGACCAGCGCGGCAAAACCCTCAACTACGGACAACTCCAGCAAGGTGTGAAAGAAGTTGAAGAATGGTACGCCAGCCAAGGCTATGTCCTCGCCAAGGTTACTGATGTCCAGTCCACGCCCGCTGGGGACGTTACCCTCACCATCACCGAGGGCCAGATTGAAGATATCCAAGTCAAGGGCAACGACCGGACCCGCGCCTACATTGTTACTCGCGAAATTGGGATTAAGGCTGGGGATATTTTTAACCGTGAGCGGGTCCAAGCCGATATCCAGCGCGTCTTCGCCCTCAATCTCTTTAAGGATGTGAGCCTCGAACTCAATCCCGGTGAAGACAACAAAAAAGTCATTGTCGCCCTCAAAGTTGAGGAGAAGAACACGGGTTCTCTGGGGGCCGGGGGCGGGGTGAGCTCGGTGGG
>NZ_JAAXLT010000105.1 GCF_013285555.1 Candidatus Cyanaurora vandensis
GAAGGCAAGGCCGAAGGCAGAGCCGAAGGCGAGTTGAAAGGCAAGCTGGAGACGGTCCCGGCTTTGATGAAAAGGGGTTTTACACTCCAGGAAATTGCGGAGATTCTGGGGTTGTCGTTGGAACAAGTGCAGGCAGTACAGCAA
Organism: Candidatus Cyanaurora vandensis; assembly: GCF_013285555.1. Classification (GTDB taxonomy): domain Bacteria; phylum Cyanobacteriota; class Cyanobacteriia; order Gloeobacterales; family Anthocerotibacteraceae; genus Cyanaurora; species Cyanaurora vandensis. The sequence goes on from NZ_JAAXLT010000105.1 coordinate 145, forward strand.
TAGCTTTGGGTCTACACCGCGTTACTTGCTGTCGTTGAGATCACCCTTGAAAGCATAAGCCTGAGCAACCCGCCAGTAACGAGAAAACCGCGCTAGGTCAATGTGCCCGTCATAGTCCACAAAGGGTTCCACTGAGAGGATTGTCACGGGTAAGGACTGCTCCAGCACCTTCACATACTGCCGAAAAAGCGGGCTGGGACTTGCTGTGGTGACAATCCCATCGGCTTGGTGTTCAGTAGCAAAGGTCAAGACCTCCGCCACCACCCCGCCCCGGCGGATGACTACGGGCAGTTCCACCAGACACTCATAGATGAAGACCAACCGTTTCAAGCTCAACTGCCACTCTGCTAACAGTCGCTCGTCCCAGACCCAGAGCGCGGGGGCCTGGGGATGATTTTTGAAGTGGGGGCCTTGGGGGTCGAGACAGTCCCCATGGACCCAGAGGATCGGTCGGATCATCGTCGCTTGGCCTTGGGTTTACGACCCGGTTGCGCTGTGGGACTCTCGTTGCGCGGGAATAAATTGTGGGCTAGGTCATCGTAACTGCCCTCAAAGGCGCAGTGTCCATACAACGGACAGCGACGGCAATATAACCCGGCAGTGTACCGCTCCAGGTTCTCGCGATTAAAAAAATAGGGCTTGGCCCCAAAGGTACTCGCCACCCACTGCCAAGACAGATTATTACTCGCCGGGTCGCCATCAATGAGGTGTTCGAGGAACCACTTGGCCCCGGTCTGCCAACGAAGATGCCGCCAATGGACCAAATAGGCCGCCAGCCACATCCGGGCATGGTTGTGGAGATAGCCCTGGATCTTGAGTTCTTGACTAAACACATCCATACAGACTAAACCCGTCGTCCCGCTCTGAATATCCTCGGGCAGCGTGTCCTGGTAATGTTGAGGACTGTAGCCGGTTTTGTAGGGTTCGCGGTCCTCCCAAATCCCTTGGCCTAACTTGAGGTAGAGCCGTTGCCAATAGTCGCGCCAACCCAGTTCGTTGACAAATTTTTCACATTGGTGCGGGGTGGCGCGGGCTAAGACCCAATCGCGGACTTGGGCTAGGTTGAGGACCCCATAGCGGATGTAGGGCGAGAGCCGCGAGACCGACCCATTGAGGAAATTGCGGGTCGTAGCATAGCGGTGGGTCTCCAAACGGTTGAGTTGGACCTCCGCTGCCCGCCGGCCCCCCCGGATGGGACTGACCCGCCCGTCCCGCGCCGCCGCTTCAGGAAACTGCTCACCTACGTAGCGAATTAAATCCGCCCGGTCTGTGAAATCCCGGCGCATATCCTTACTCATGCCCCCCCGCCTGCGCTCATCTAAACATCTTGGCAGATTGCCCGGATCTCAGCCTGAACTGGGTGGGGATAGAGAGCCAGTTCCTCCTGGTATTTATCCAAAAGTAGCGGGTCTTGGGAGACCAGAGCCTGACGTAACTCGGTCCCCGACTTGGGAATCAAACGATGGACGGGTTCTAATTTGAGATGGGGATATAGGCTGACCAAGAGCGTAAAATCTGTCAGTTGATAATCGTCGCCAAAATAATAGGCCGCTGGCAAGGTCCCCATCACCCCCACCGCCGCACCCATAAGCTGCTGAAACCAACTCGCACAGAAGCCCGCCTCCGCCACATCTGCCACCGGAGCCAGAACCAACCGCGCTAGGGGAAACTCGTGGGCCACCAGTAGCCGGACCAAGAGGTCCCGCCGTGCCAGCCAGGACAAGGGAGCCGAGGGAACCCCGACCAGATTCGCCGAACCGACCAGAATCAAGACTTGCGCCTGGGGATAATCCGTGAGCATCCGGTCCACTAGCGTCAAATGCCCGGTATGGGGCGCACCCAGCCGCATTACCGCGAAGGGATAATCCACTTCACGAAGGACCTTTGGACTCTTCCTCAGCGAGTTCCCGCTTGAGTTTGCGGGCTTCCCAGGTTTCGCGGAGCAAGGTGTATACCAAGATGCCCCCCAAGGCGATGACCAAAGACCAGATCCCTAAACTCTGGAAGAACTGCTCCACCTGTTTCCCAAAGAAATAACTCGCCCCTCCAATCGCTGTCGCCCAACTGATGGCACCCAAGGCATTAAAAATAAAAAACTTAGGCCAAGGCATGTTCGTAATCCCCGCCAAGGGACCCGCCAAAATCCGTAAGAGGACAATAAACCGCCCAAAAAATACGGCCCAAGCACTATTTTTCAAGAAGCCCGCCTCCGCCTTAGCGAACTTAGCCGGGGTCATACCGAAGACCTTGCCGTACTTGAGGACTAAGTTACGCCCGTACCGTTTACCGATGAAGTAACCCATGTTATCGCCCAGGATCGCCCCAGTTATCGCCGCCAGCAGGACCCCAGCAATCTGTAAACGCCCCTGGGACGCTAAGACCCCAGAAATGATGAGGATGGTCTCCCCTGGTAGCGGGATACCTGAATTCTCTAAAAAGATAATGAGGGCGATGAGCCAATAGCCATTGGCTTCTAAGAAAGGTTGTAAGTTTTGGACGAGGGTTTCGATGAATTGCTGTATGGCTGTCAACGTACAGATCCTCGCGAGATGGGGAGAGTCTGGGCCGTGCAGGAGTTGAACCCGCCTAAAACGAATTATGAGCTCGCTGCCTCAACCGCTCGGCCAACGGCCCGACCAGTCCCATCCTACACCCAGCCCCGTTAAACTGTCGGGGTGGCTCTCCTCACGCGCTATCGTCGTCTAGCCCAAGGCATCGGCCCCCTGTACCTGCCCCTGCTGGCTTTGCAGCTAGTGGCCCTGGGAGGGTCTATTTTGCCGGGGTTGGTGGCGGGTCCTCTACAAGGCGTGGTTAGTGCCCTAGTACCTCTCGGGATTGATCCGCTAGTTACGGGGATGAGTCTGGCTTTAGTACACCAAGCTCGGAGGGGGCAGTCCTTAGCGGGACGAGAAGCTTGGGGGCAGGCGGTACGGATTTGGCCCCGCTTGGTGGCAACCAGTGCTTTGACGGTCCTTGCGGCGGTGGCTCCGACGGGTTGGCTTTTTTATCTGGCCTACCATGCTTTTGAGCAGGCGTTTTTGGGCGGGGGTAATTTTATCTTGCCGTTCGTGGGCATGATCCTGGCGGCTCTACCGGGGATTTATCTGGGCGTGCGTCTTTTCTACACCGTGCCTTTACTCTTCACCGAACCCCAACCGCCTCTGTCGGCTCTCAAGCGCAGTTGGCAACTCACGCGGGGCCGCTGGTGGCAGACGGCGACGGCTTTCTTACCCTTGGGAGGGTTGGTGCTGTTAGTAGGTCTACTCCTGGGTTGGCTCTTGTCTGGGCTGTCAATTCCAGGGTTAGCCTATCCCCAATGGGTATTGGCGTTACGATTAGTGGGTCCCTTGGGCTGGACATTTTATCTGGTTTTAGCGGAGGACCCCTAAGATTTATGACGAAAGCTTGGGCTGTAACCTGCTTTTAACCTGCGACAACTATAGTGTTTGGGACTTTAGGAGCGGATGTATGCAAGGGTTGGGTGCTTCCATTTGTCAAGGTTCCCGGTGGTTAGCAAAGAGTTTATCGGTGTTCGCGCTCGTCCAACTGGGGCTCAGTAGCCCGGTGCTAGCGGCTCCCCCGGGGGTGGGCGACCTCATCATCAATGAATATTCCTCCGATAATGATGCCAACGGTGCGGATTATCTGGAATTACTAGTCCTGACCGACGGGCTTGACCTGCGCGGTTTACGTATTAGTGACAATGAGTTGGTAGCCGGAGTCTGCAACAACAATGAGTCTGTCCTGGTTTTTGGTCAAGATGCTTACTTGAGTAGCGTCCCCAAAGGCACGACGCTTGCGATTTATACCATCGTTACGGGCGTTACCACGGATACCATTACGGACCCGACGGCGAGTGATTGGAAGCTAGTTCTCGTGCCAGGAACGGGCATCACCGTGGAAATTGACGGTCTGGGTGGGTCTATCAACGCGGGGTTATCCACGGGGGGTGAAGCCCTCTATGTTTATCTACCGGGAGCCGATGGCACGAGCGCGGGGACCGATAACGTCTATCTCGACTTTGTATCTTTTGAGAGTGACGGCGGCGAACCCCCAGCGGGTTTTACCGACATCAACCTACCGAGCGTGGCGGATAACGGTTATTACACGGGCAACACCGCCATCGGCAATGACACGGCGAGTAACTGGGTGGTCTACGATGGCCCGCCCCCAATCGCCAGCGCAACGCCCGGTGAAGCCAACCCCAGTCAGGACTTGGCAGGACTCCGGGGCGGGATTGCCAATGCGGGAATTATCACCAGTTGCCCCCCGACGCTAGGCACCAGCGTTGGCACCGCGACGAGTACAGCTATCAGTGCCACGGATACCGACGGGACCGTGACAGGCATCGCCATCACCAGCACTCCGGTGCCAGGAATCAGTCTGAGCGCGATTGTCCCGGCGACTACCCTGGGCGGGACAGCGACCGCCCAGCTTGATATTAGTGCCAGTACCGCCTTGGGTAACTACAGTGTCGTCCTCACCTTCACCAACAACGATCCAACCCCCCAGACCAGTACCTGTACGATTACCGTGGCAGTCAATCCCCTGGCTGGTACCCGCATCCGGGATATCCAGGGCGCGGGTCATGTCTCGCCCCTTTTCAACCCGACGACCGGAGTGGGACTAGCGGTAACGGATGTACCAGGGCTAGTTACAGCGGTCCGTACCAATGGTTTCTACTTCCAGGACCCGGCCCCCGACAGTGACCCCAATACCGCCGAGGGCATCTTTGTCTTCACTGGGTCTGCTCCCACCGTCACTGTTGGTAGCTCCATCACTGTCAGTGGCACCGTGGGTGAGTTCCGCCCTGGGTGCAGTAGCTTCAACTGCACTTCGACCTCCTCAGGGTTTGCCAACCTCAGCACCACCCAGATTGCCAGCCCAACGATTACGGCTGTGGCTCCCCTCGGGACTGTGACCGCCACGGTCATTGGCTCGGGCGGACGGGTACCACCGACGGAGATTTTTAGTGATGATGCCACCGGGACCCCGCCCAGTGTCGAGACGGGTGGAGCCTTTGACCCCGCCAGTGACGGCGTGGATTTCTATGAGAGCCTAGAGGGGATGTTGGTGCGGGTGAATGATGCCCGTGTCGTGGGACCGACGGTGACTTTTGGCGCGGGCGGACCCAACAACGTTGAGGTCTACGTCCTCGGCGACAACGGAGCCAACGCCACGGGTGCCAATACCCGAGGCGGTATCAATATCCGGCCCAACGACCTCAACCCCGAGCGCATCGTCTTCAATAACGCTCTACAAACCCTTCCCGAGGTCGGGGTGGGGACGGTCTTCCCCGGTGCAGTGGATGGGGTGCTGGACTATAGCTTCGGCAAGTTTCTGTTCTACCCGATTAACCCGCTCCCGGTCCCCGTCAGTAATCCTCCGCTCCCTGAGGTAGCAGCGGGGAGTTTCGCGGGTGAACTGACCGTGGCGGCTTTTAACGTCGAGAACCTGGACCCCGGTGATGGCACTCGGTATGACCAGTTAGCCAGTGTCATCGTCAACAACCTGCGCTCCCCCGACATCCTCAACCTAGAAGAAATCCAAGACAACAATGGACCCACCAACGACGGGATTGTCGCCGCCGACCAGACCCTCCATACCCTCATCACCGCTATTCAAACTGCGGGTGGCCCACTCTACAGTTTCCGTCAAGTCAACCCCGCCCCCGGCAACCTGGATGGTGGCGAACCGGGCGGTAATATCCGGGTGGCGTTCTTGTACCGCGCCGACCGAGTAACGTTTGTAGACCGCTACGACGGGACTAGCGACCTCAGTACCACCGCGACCCAAGCCCAAAATGTCGGCGGTCCTATCCTCAGTCTGAGCCCAGGCCGGGTGGACCCCAACAACACGGCCTTCTTGAATAGCCGTAAACCCCTCGCGGGCGAGTTCGAGTTCCAGGGCCGCAAGGTTTTTGTCGTGGGCAACCACTTCAATTCCAAGGGCGGCGACCAGCCCCTATTCTCCCGGTTCCAGCCCCCCACGCTGCTCTCTGAAACCCAACGCCTCCAACAAGCCACCGTCGTCAAGGGTTTCGTAGATAGCATCCTGGCGATTGACCCCCTGGCGAACGTGATTGTCCTGGGCGATCTCAACGACTTTGAGTCCTCACCACCCCTGACCATCCTCAAGGGGACCAGCCTCTTCAACTTGGTAGAGCGCGTCACCCCCGATGACCGTTTCAGCTTTATCTTCACCGGGAATGCCCAGGTCCTCGACCACCTCTTGAGCAGTGTCAACCTCGCTGCCGTTGCCACGAGCCAAGACTTCATTCATGTGAACCCGGAGTTTGTCGGTAGCCCTACGGACCACGACCCCTTCGTCGTCCGCTTCGATATCCCCAGCACCGCGACCCAGTGGCGGATTGCCACCACCGGGGACCTCAACAGTGATGGTAAAGTAGACATCCTCTTCCGTAACCGTCTCAGTGGGGATAACGCAGTCTGGTTACTGGATGGCACCACCTTCCTCAGTGCGCCCCTACTTGACTCGGTGACAGACCTCAACTGGCGACTAGAAGCGACGGGCAACTTCAATAGTGACACCCAGGTAGACCTGCTCTGGCGCAACCAAGTCACGGGTGAGAACGGGGTCTGGTTCATGAATGGGACCACTTTTGTGAGCGGCGACCTGATTGCTGGTACCCCAGACCTCAACTGGGAGATTGTCGGCACGGGCGACTTCAACAGCGATACCAAGGTGGATATCCTCTGGCGTAACCGGGCCACGGGCGAGAATGGGGTCTGGCTCTTGGATGGCGTCACTTTCTTAGGCGGCTTCCTCATCGAACCCTTAGCAGACCTCAACTGGGCCATCGTCGGGACGGGCGACTTCAACAGTGATGCGAAAGTAGATATCCTCTACCGCAACCGGGTCACGGGCGAGAACGCAGTCTGGTTTCTAGATGGGTTCACCTACTTGACGGGAGCTTACATTCCCAGCGTCACTGATGCCAACTGGACTATCGGCGGCACGGCTGACTTCAACGGGGATGCTCAAGTGGACCTACTCTGGCGTAACCTCCTGACCGGAGAGAACGCCGTCTGGCTGATGAACGGCATTACCTACCTTGAGGCGGCTCCCTTGCCGCCCACCAACTAGGGACCCGATTCCCCCCGGTGGATTGCCAGCGGGGGGACCCTTGTTCTAAGATAGAAAATCTGAAATAGGTCATCGGTCATGCACGCCCAGGAAATCATCCGCTCCATTGAGCAGGAATTCATCAAAACCGACCTCCCCCTCATCAACATCGGGGATAACGTGCGGGTCAACGTCAAAATTGTCGAAGGCGGCAAAGAACGCCTCCAAGCCTTTGAGGGGACCGTCATCTGTCGGCGCGGGGCCGGGATTAGCAAGAATATCACTGTCCGCCGGGTTTTCCAGGGGATTGGCGTCGAACGGGTTTTCCTCTTGCACTCCCCGCGTATCGAATCCATTAAAGTGACCCGCCGGGGTTCGGTGCGCCGCGCCAAGCTCTTCTATCTCCGTGACCGGGTGGGCAAAGCGACACGTGTCAAAGAGAAGGTTTAGTCTGATAAGATGATCTAGCTTTGCGCCGTTAGTTCAGTTGGTAGAACGCAGGTCTCCAAAACCTGATGTCTGGGGTTCAAGTCCTCAACGGCGCGCCACTCTCAGCCAAAATTTCAAACTCTAGGAGCGGATTTTAGGGAAATGTAAGGTTTTTCAATGGCGAGTGATAACAGTCACAAATTATGTACAGTTTTATGGACACTAACCAGCTCTCGTTAAAAGCGGTGGAGGACGACGTTGATCATGCGATCATGTGGGACTATACGGGATAACGCGGGATTAGCTGGGATGGCTCCACAGTAAGGCTTCTAGGGATTGTAAAGAAAAAGAGACTGATCACCCTACTTTAGATCCAGAATACAAACGCATCTCTCTTAAAAGAGCTTTTAAATACCCCGTAAAGAACTATTCAAGGGGACTTGAAGGGGATTTCTGTATTACGCCTGTATTACTCGGGGACCCTCGGGGCCTGCCTGCCGGTGCCTGCACGATTGCAATTTATGCAAATATCGGGGTGAAAAGTTTTCGTGCTATGAGGTTGACTCCTACTTTGCAGAAAATGCACAAATTAGGGGCAGATGGAGGTGTAGCGTTCCTGGGCGTGGTACAGGTCTAGGGCCTCTACTCTTGCTAGGGTGCCTGTGTTACTTGCTTGAGTAAATCGCGAATGTAGGTGGGGAGGCATTCGGGGCGGTTGGAGGCAGCTTGACTGGGGGCTGCTTGAGAGTGTGCAGAAGTTGCAAGCTTTGAGACCGAGCAATAGCCCCCAGCAACCCCTAACCCTTACCCTGACCTGAGAGGAGCCTAAGCATTAGACTTCTTTGCTAGAGATTGCCTGTACTGGGAAGCTTCAGCAACTTTAGTAAGCTGAAGCTTAAACTTGATTTCAGGATTTATGAGCGAATTTCTATCTAACTCAGCTTCAATGTCTTCGATTGAAACACTAAAGAACTCTTTCCTGTCGTTAACTACGTTTAACCTCTGGTTATGGAACTTCTTGTGAAGGAGGTTTTCTAAACTTGGGGCATCGTTGGTAGAAATTATAGCGTGTACATCAAATGGGAAGGGTACTGAGGCATCACCTAGTTCATTCACACGTTCCATTGGATCTACTCGGCGTGTCATACCAATTTTGAATACGTTCTCACCAAAGGAGCCGACATTGGAGATTATGTAGACATAGCCTGAGCGAGTAAGCTCTGCCATTGATTGAGCGCGTTCCTTGCTGGTTTTGACTTCTGCAAGGCGTTGATTTAGTTTCTCAATCTCCGCAAGGAGGCTCTGGCGATTCGCGTCCGACACACCTTCTAGCTCCTTTTTGGCATCCTCTAAGGCTTTTTGATAACGCTTTTCTTCCCGCTCAGTCTCTATCCTGACTTTCTCTAGCTCTTTTTGGGCACGCTCTTCCTCGCGCATCTGTTCACGGATGCGGCGTTGCTCTTCAATCTCTTCTTGCTTTTGGACTTGGTATTCATAGGTGAGTCGCAATTCTTCTATTTTCAGACTCAAATAGTCTTGGGTTATCCTACAGGAGAAGGTCTTTCCGTTCTTGTTAAGGAATTCATAGGAGGCCGTGATCCGGTTGCTCATTGTTTGGATATTGTTGTACTTTGCTCGTGATACACAGGCATCACATTCACCATTAAAGGCTCTAAGCATAGTCTTGATAAAGCTCTTTACCAGTTTTTGCCCCTCTTTTTCACTGCCGCCAACAACCCAGGTTTGGTCACAGACAGCGGCTTCTTCTGATTTGACCATATCCTTTTGATTCTCGTAAACCTTCTCCAATTCGGACTGATACCTGGAAGCACTTGCAAAGTCGTATTGTCTCTCATAGAACCCAAAGCTCTCTAAGAAAGAGACTTCCTCTAGGGGCTTAAGCTCTTTTTCAAGTGTCTTAATCTCTTGTTTGAGAAGTTTGATTGATAGTTTGTTGTCTTCAACAGATTTCTGAAAAGCCTTATCAGCCTCCTCACGCTCCGCCTTTTTCTTTTTAATTTGCTCCTCTAAGTTGCGGATGTGAAGCTCTCTGTCGGTAATATCGCCGTAGGAAGCAAGTGTTTTTTCAGATAAAGCCAGTTCGTTTTGATAGGTTTGAATAGTGCTTACGTCGGTACTTATAGTACCTCGCAATTCCTTATTGCTTGTGGTTAATTCCTTCACTTTCTTGCGCCAGCCTATCTCCTTCCACCCCAGGTAGAGAGCTAGAGCTGACAGGGTGGCGATACCAGCCGAGAGTTCTAACTCTAAAACCATCTCTGGACTACCCCCCGATCTTGGACGGATGGCAGGAAAACGGGGTAAACGTACTGAGAGGTGACAGGCACGAGGTTACTCGGGGGATATTTTTATCCTACCCACCACGAGGATGCTCCTATCTTTAGGGGAGCGATCGGTCACGAATTTGTAGTATCCACAGGGACATGTGGAACTCTGACCGAGGAAAAAACCTTGAAGCGACCTTTGAGGCTACCTTTTAAGGGGGAAGCCACCTTTTGAGGCTACCTTTCACCCTTCTGAGGCTACCTTTGAAGCTACCTTTTACCCTTTTGAGGCCACCTTTCTTAAACAAGGCCACCTTTGAATAGGGGGTGTAACTCGATTAACCGTCAAATGAATCAGTGGCAAGAGAGTCCAAGGCTTCCCAGTCCTCTCCATAGCAGGCGGTTGTATCAAGGATGATTTTATCCTCCTCAAAAGAGTTAACTCTATAAATCAAGGGAGCTAGAGCCTTGATGATTTCCTGCTGAGGTTCTGAAATGTTGCCTCTGACGTACTTATTAACCGTGACGTGAGAGATTCCAGCCTGCTTTGCTAAAACCCGCTCAGACCAACGCCGATAGTGCATGGTAGCTTTGATCGCCAGAGCAAGCCTAGCAACACCAGCAGCAGTATAACGCTGCTTATCAAGCTCGGACTTCAAAATGCAAATGCTCGTCATCTTTACCTCATCGCAGCAAGAGTGCGGGACACTACCTACCTTCCCGATCAGTATAGCTTGTTGGTACCAGCGTGGTACCAAGGGGAATTTCGCTCTAGTGGTACCGAAGTGGTACCCTCTGTTATATACTTGTTACCAACAGACACTAACAGATACTAACAATGCCTCGGCAAGTGCGTCCCCGAATTCCCGACCGACTCTACCAGCTTATCCAGCGCGGTGCGGCTCAAGCTGCTTTGACTGAAAGGCATTGGTTGATCGATGCAATCCGCGAAAAGGCTGGCAGACAAGGGATTGAGCTTGAGGAAGCCACGCTCGTTAATGAGCGGGAGGCTAGATGAAAGAGTGGTACGCCAGTTCTGATCTTGTCGGCCTGCCTGGGATGCCGTCCATCGGTCGCCATATACGACAAAAAGCAAATCGCCAGAACTGGCCTTATCGGGAGGTACTTGGAAACGGAGGGCTACACCGAGAGTATGCATTTTCTGCGCTCCCCTCCGCAACCCAGGCGCACCTACTAGGCCAAATTCCGCAAATTGACGAATGTGAAAAAGCTCCTGCCGCCCCCTCTCTTTTTTTTGAAGGCGAGGCCGCAAACAGACAGATTTCAACACCTCTCAATAATGACCCCCGAGAGGCAAGTACCCAATCCGGTGAAACTCGTAACTTTTCTACGGGGAAAAAAGTAAGTAATAACACTGGAAATATGGGGAAGCTGAGTACCCCGCCGCCGACTTTTGATGCACGGCACGGGGAGAGTATAAACCTGTCGGCCCTGGGTGGGGAGTGTGTGAGGCACGGGGCCACCCAGGGTCTCCCTACTGACCCAGCCGTCACTTCTATAAGCGCATCACCGGAACTCACAATGGCTCACGCACGGCTTGAGATTTTGGCGGAGTTTGAGCGGTGGCACAGCCGCCGGGGTGGGCAGCTAATCGTTCGGCTCCATGAATTTGGCGAACTCTATAACGGTCGCGCCCTTGGTCTGGCTGACTGGGTGACTGACCTAGTACCCCGGTGCTCTCGCGGGACGCTGCACACTTGGCGACGGGCCAGGGACCAAGCGAAGGATCAGGCAGGACGGCTTGCGGCTCTGGCTGACAAGCGCGGCATCAATGGCGGTGGGGGTTTCACGGGTAATGCGGTCCTCTGGCGGCGGGTGCTGGAGATTTTGCAGGAGCGGCCTCATGGGTCTATAAAGGCTCTTTATCGGGCTCTCGAAACGGAATTTGGGGACCTGCCTGTGCTGGCGACGGTGCAACGGGCTATCGCTAAATGGAAGCTGGACAATCCGATGATCTGGGCCTACTGGTTGAACCCGGACGCGGCTAAGGGCAGGTTTGAACCCGCCTATGGTGATATGTCGGCTCAGATTGTGAGCTATTTGCAGATGCTGGAACTCGATAGCTCGCCTTCGGATGTCCACTGCGTGGATGGGCGATACGCGCTGATTGCTTGTATTGACATCTATACGCGGCAAGTCCGCATCCTGGTACTGAAAAACTCGAATGGCTGGGGGGTGACTACCCTACTGCGGCGGGTCTTCGTTGAGTGGGGCATCCCCAAAGTCCTCAAAACTGACAATGGCAGCGATTACACGTCGCATCGCATGACGCGGCTGTGTCTAGATCTGGGGATACGGCAGGAGCTTTGCCCACCTTTTACGCCGACTGCTAAGCCTCATATTGAAAGCTTTTTCAAAGTCTTGGCCCATAGCTACCTATTTGAACTCAGCACGGGATTTAGGGGCCATAACGTTGGGCAGGCTCAGGCAATCCGCAATCAACAGACCTTCGCCAGTCGGTTCCTGGTCCGGGCTAAGGAGGGGCAGAAGCGGCAGGCCATTGAGATCCCGCTGACTGCGGCTGAACTGCAAGGGCGGATTGATAGGTGGCTGGACCACGACTATCAGCATAATCCCCACAGTGGGCTAGCAGGGCTGACCCCGTTCCAGATGGTCTCGGGCTGGACTGGCGAAGTCCGGCGTGAGGACCCCCGCAAGCTGGACATCCTCTTGACGGATGCGCCTAAAACCTCGGGGATGCCTGAGGGGGTCCGGGTGCCCCAAGCGGACGGGCTCTCGGCGTGGGGTGAGACCTATATCTCGTCTGAACTCGTGGTGTGGACGGGTAAGCAGGTCCGGGTCCGGCGCGATGACGTGGATACGACTCGGGTCTATGTCTTCAGTCTGGATTGGCAATTTATCTGTGTGGCTGAGGGCGTGGGGGGGATGGCGGCCCAGCGGCAAAAAGAGATCGCGGTGGAAGCTAAGCGCATCAACGGCAAGCTGGTCCGCACAATCAAGGGCAGTCTCAGCAAAAAGCCCCAGGACCGCGTAACTCCCATCCTGGCCCAGGCCGAGCGGGAGAACGGTTCACTCGTCGCCCTGCCCAACTCGAGTTACTCCGTGGAGACGCTCGCCCTGGCGGGGGCACAAGCGGCGATAGAAGCGATGGAGTTGGCTAAAGCTCCGCTGCCAGTGTCCAACCCACTTTCGGCGGAGGAGGAAGCGGCCTACCACCGGGCGATGCAGCCGAAAGCCTCCAAGTACACGGACCAGGAGGTGGATCGGTGGGATGCCTCGGATAGATTTCTCAATCTGCGGAATCTATCCCCGGAGCAGCTCACGATCCGGCAGGCGCGGTGGCTGGTGGATATTGCGCCAACCAACGCGGCGGTGAAAGGGATTTTGCGCCTGGAGGCCCGTGCCAAGAGGGATGAAAAAAGGCCCCAGCCTTCTGAAGCCTCAATCAAATCAATTAAGGAGATCGTACTGTGACCACGACCAAAACCCCAACCCGTAGCCGAATTGTTCAGACCCGTAATCTCAAAAAGGTCTTCGGGATTTTTGATGAACTCCTGGGGCGGCCCCAGGGGGACCCCGGCATTCTATTGATTTTTGGGGACCCCGGCCTTGGGAAAACTTGGGCAGGCTGTGAACTTTTTCTGGAACACGAAGGGGTGCTCTTGGGGGTGCTGCCGGGGTGGACGCAACGGGCGATGGTATCGAGTCTGCTCCTAGAGATGGGGCAGGAGCCACGGGGCAACACTGTGGAGCGCACGGAGCAGGCTATTCAGGCTCTAGCCCAGGAGCCACGGCCTATTTTCGTGGATGAGTTGGAGTGCCTTTTTGGGGATGTCAAGCTCCTGGAGACTCTGCGGATCTTGCATGACCGGACGGGCTGCCCATTGGTGCTGATTGGGGCTAGTGGGGTGGAACTCAAGATTAAGCGGCTCAAACAATTGGCTTCACGGATTTTCTACTGGTGCAAATTCACGGCAGCAGACCTGGAGGATGCTCGGCTGTTGGCGGAGGTGGTACTCCCTAATGTGCGGGTCCAGGATTCACTCTTGAACGAGGTTTGGAAGGTTGCTGGCGGCAATATGCGGGATATGAAATCGGCCTTGGGGCAGATCGGGGAATTCGCGGCGAACGCGGATCTCGCTGAGGTGGGCCTAGACCACTGGGGGACTACCCGTAAATTCTTCTTCAGACAGGGAGGACGGTGATGGACGACTACCGCAATACCTACTCGGCGTTCAGCCGTCGCCGGATTGTCCGGGCCTTGCAGAAGGTTCGTAAGTGGACTGAAGAAGTTGAGAGCTACCTCGGTAGCCCTAATCCGGTACTGCACACCTGGGACGTTTCGGGAGAAGTCAACACGCTCAACGGTGCGATTGATGAACTGCACGACGCGCTGGCCCAGGGCGGCGGCAAGCCCCATTTACAAACCCAACCCCTGAAGAGGACCCCGTGACGCATCAGACGAAGGAACGAGTCTCGGAAAAGCACTCTAAAATCTGGCGAAGTTTAAGGTTTCTGGCGGCTTCGGGGACGGTGACCGCCCAGCAGATCGCCATTCACGCCCGGACTACAGATGAGTACGCCCGTAAGATCTTGCGGCGGCTGGAGCTTGCGGGGTATCTGAGGGTGATCTGTGAGGCTAACCCCCGCGCTGGGCGATGTGCGGCGTATCGGCTGATCCGCAATACCGGGCCTCGGACCCCAATCTTCAGCCGGGTGGGAAGAAAGCAAATCTTTGACCCGAACACGAAGACGGCCTATGAGGTGCGCTCGGTGGCGCGTGCCCAGACGGGCCGGGAACGGGCTCTCGCGTGGATACAAGGACGGCAGGGCCTCTGGACTGTGGTGGATTTGGTGGGGGGTACGGCGATCCAACTCAAGAATGCCCAAAAGTACCTGACGGAGCTATCTCGTGACGGGGTAGTTGCGGTGGTGGCCCAAGTGCAGTCTGGGCCGGAGGGGGGTAATGCTCTTCATCTTTACCAATGGACGGAGGAGGGATTATGAGCGAGAGCGAGTGGGTAACGGTTCTTCGAGTGGCTTGTGCTGCCAAGAGTCAGGCGGCTGTAGCTCGTGCATTGGGCTACTCTCCAAGCGTTATTAATCAGGTTTTAAAGGGCTTTTACAGGGGTGATCTAGGGTCTGTGGAGGCTAAAGTCCGCGCTCTTTTGATTAAAGAATCCGTCCTGTGTCCTGGTCTGGAGCGCGTTATCAAGCGGGCTTTTTGTCTGGAATTTCAGGAAAAGGCGGTGAAGTTTAACCGTGGGCAGTTACAGGCGGCAAGCAGTCTGCACCAGCAAATCTACTCGGCCTGCCTCGGTGGGTGCCGATACGCAAAAAATTTCAAGGGAGAAGCGAATGAATGAACTGCGCCATGCGTTGAGGGTAGAGGCGGGGCGGCTCCTGGGTGAGCAACATCTCAGTCTGCGGGTATGTTCCAGTCCTGAAAGTAAAGCGCATTGTATTGTCTGGGTGCTGGGCTACATTGAGGCCCTAGAAGATTTGGCTGCTCTGGAGCCTAATGAGGCGGACGGCTGGCGAGAGCGGATCTGCAACTGCCCTGGGCATGAGGACGGCTTCCCCCAAGCCCGGTGCAGCTATGGCGGATGTAAATCTCGAACAATGGCTTCTCGGCTCAAGCGGATTTGTAATGCCATGCTCTACACCGGGTGCTGGTACACAGCTAGCCCGTGCATGGGACGGCGGTGGCCCTCGGTGATTTGCCGGGAGGTGCGGCGTGGCTAGATATGGCGTGATTGCCCGTGAGCGGCGGGTGCGGCGTACTCGTGAGGTGTGGGTGGCTCTCGCTCTCGCCCTGGAGTTCGGTGGGGTGTGTGGATTGATTGCCTGGGATCTGATGACCTGGGGGATGTAGATTTTGCTGCGAGCAATCGTGGCCTGTCCAGTTGAAAAAAACAACAAAAAGGATGGTTGGTGATGGGTAAAGTTCAGCTTGTTGGGATTCCGCATTTCGCGCTAAAGCCCCGGCCTACCGGGATTCTTTACCTGGGGATGCCCCGTCCTTACCGGGCGGATTGCTCTAAGTTTGGGGGTAAGTTTTGGCATGGCAGGTCTACGGAGGTCGGGCCGTGTATGACGGTCCAGGTCTTTGATTATTACCAAAGCGAAAACGTTTACGGGGATTATCTTGTACTCGCTTTTCTCGATACTGACCGGGCAGTGAGCTTGCTTGTGCTGCGGGGAGAGTCGGAGCGGGAGTTTCGGGATTTCCTGTACCAACTGGAAGTGTCCGGGCCGGAAAATCAAGCGATTGCCTTGGATGCGCTCAAGCTGACGCTGGGGTTTGAGGAGCGGTCGCTGGGCACGGGTGATGTTTACCACACGGTGGTGGTGCAGCTTGTCGAGTTTGTGTCTGAGCAAGCCCTAGAGGACATTCGTAAGTTTGTCCAGTCTGGGCGGTTTATGCTGTCGTCCTTTCCGGTGGAGCAGGTGGGCCATGACGAATAACTCTCTGTATTCAACTTATCGCGAGTTTCTGGGTGGAGAGTTGGAGGCTAAGCCGTGAACCTGACCACGGAGTGTGTTCTTGCAGTGTTGGAATCTCGCCGTGACCGGAAGCTGGCTGGCTTGACCGCAACAGAGCTAGTCAGAGCGGCGGTGGGCTGCGCCCCTGGGCCAGACGAAACCCGCCAACTCCGCAAAATCATCGCCATGCTCCGGCTTCAGGGGCAGGCTATCGCGGCTTGCCCGACCAAGGGCTACTACCTCGCGGATTCGCCGGAAGCTCTGCTCACGGGGATTAACTACCTGCGGGGTCGTGCGCTCCATTCCCTCAAACAAATCAGTCGCCAGCGGCGGGTACTCAAGGAACTGGCGGGGCAACTCCGCTTGGGCTTGGACCCGAAAACCACTGCACTCAATAAGGAGATCGCTATGACTTCGGTACTTGCTGAAATCCCGGATGAATTGCACACCCAGGTGACGGCTTGGCTTGGAGAAAACCAGGAATGGGATGAGACAAGGCTTTATCAAGCGGCCCTCGCGATGTTTCTGATGCAACACGGGGTGCCCAATGTAGGCCGCACCTACCTCAATGCCCTGTTTGGGAAGCCGGAGGTGGGTGATGAAGCGGTGTGAGGCCCTCATCTTGATCCTGAGATGTTCGCTGGTGCTGACTATCTACGCAATATGGATAACCCTCACGGAGGAATTGTGATGCGAAAGTTCAAGCCTGACCTAACTAGCCTCAACAAAGTGGCTCGCGCCTCGCTAATCCGGGCGATTCACGCGATGAAAACCAAGGCCAAGTTACCGGATGACGTGTACAGGGGCATCATCCACGATTTGAGCGGCGGTAAGTGCAATAGCTCCACTCAGCTTGATGACTATCAGCTAAAGCGGCTGGCGGACCACCTGCGCGAGAAATCGGGACAGGTGAGGAACTATTCCCCCAGTAGCAAGCACAAGCCAGCGGGTGAGAAGACCCACGCCGATAAGCTCCGTGCCCTCTGGATCTCCGGCTCAAAGGCCGCAATTATCCGGGATGGGTCTGAGACCGCGCTCCTCAATTTCGTAAACGGGCAGCTATTCGGGCGGGACAAGACAGACCGTAAGCTGCTCTCTCGGCTTGAGTGGCTCAACCCCAAGCAGGGGAATCAGTGCGTTGAAGCTCTCAAGAAAATCATTGAGCGTGGGCCTGTGAAAACCGAGGAGGGGCAGGGTGAGTAGTTGGTTTCGTAGCATTTGCCAAGCAGAACAGCCCTCATCCGAGGATGGCTGGTTGAGCTTTTGTCAGGAGTGCTGGGAGGCAGAGTGTTCCAGGAGTTACTGGGCCTTTTTGGATGAATTGGCTGCAAGCCTAGGAGGTGATGGTGAGTGGTGATACCACAATGATCCTCTGGGTGATGGGGATTATACCCCGGTGGGTGGCTACCCTTCGCTCTCGGCGATGCGCCGGAGTTTCTGGTACAGGATTTGATGCAGCCCCTAAATCCTGATTTGGAGTAAAAAATGATTGACACACTATTACTGCACATCGAGCCGTGCTATATCGTCCGGGCTGAGGTGAATGGCGGCTACTCAGCCCACGGCACTGGCGCCTGTGTGGAGGAGGCGGAGGACAACGCCGTGGCCCGTGCTATGGCTTTCGCGGGGCTGGTCCGCCCTGCGGATGAAGATCCACGCCCATCAACTCCCGTGCCCGTGGCTCCTCCCCAGCCCCAAAGCCGCCCCTCTGCACCCGTGGCCCCCACGCCTCGACAGGTATCCACCACGGGCACTAACCCGCCGTGGCCTGGGGCTGAGGCAATGGCTGAGGGCAAGCGCATTGCCGAACTCAAAGCCCAGACGGATGCGGATTTGAAGATTCTCGGCTGGTCGGGTGCCGATGGCAAAAAGCACCTGTTCGCAAGCTACAAGAAAAATTTGAGAGGGGAGCTGACCCTGCCGGAGTATGAGGAGTTTGCTGCCTTTCTCGGGGAGCTAGTCTCGCATACCCAGGAGGGATAGTCGGATGAACTACGTGATTTCTTGAGCCATCTCAATGTAGCCTTTTGGAAGTGTGCCCCAATGCACTATAGCCTCCTGCCCACATCCCTAAAAGCTCTAGTCAACATCATCGGGCTAGAGCTTTGCTTACGAATCGTTAGTAGGTACGGAGGCGACTCTCTTTACATCCCCAGAAACAAGCTAAACAGCGAAATCTTAGACCTCTGCGGAGTAGAAGCAGCCACAAAGTTACAGGATTACTATGGTGGGACACACCTACGGATCGCCACTGCCAAAAGCTATTTTGCCGCGAAACGCAATATGCAAATATGCCAGCAAAAAAAATCTAGCCTTGAACTAGCCAAGCAAAACCAACTCACCCAGCGCACCATTTTCCGCGTCCGCGCTGACCCAAGACCCGACGAACAGGACTAGTGCATAAAATGTCAGACTTACTTTTGTCATAGGGTAGCCCCGAAGATTACAGCAGCGTTCAGGCCCTATCCATGCCGTTCGACCTGCTATTCTCCCTAGGCACCGACCTCATCAAACGCATCTTCCCCAACGCAGAAGATCAGGCCAAAGCGCAATTAGAATTTGCAAAAATGCAGCAGGATGGGCAACTCGCAGAAATTCAAGCCCGGTACGCCGCCATCCAAACCGAAGCCCAACCCGCCTCCTGGTTCACCAGTGGCGCAAGACCAAGCTTTATCTGGGCCGTCAGCCTCTATTTTCTGCTAGCTCCCTTCGTTGGCATCCTTGCCATCTTTAACCCCCAAGGCGCACAGCAACTCGGTGCAGGCATGGCGGCCTATCTCAGCGCAATCCCAGATAGCGTTCTAGGGCTATTTGGCACCTGCTTACTCGGCTACTCCGTCTCTCGCTCCTGGGAAAAAATCACCACCATCAAACAGGCCAAACCGAAACCATGAATCCTGAAACCCTCGATTTAGAAACTTCCCGACAAGAAATCGGTGATTTCCTGTGCCGTGCAGGAGCCTTTATGAAAACCCTCAAAGGTCCCGTCAGTCCCACCGATATCCAGGCCCTGATGTTCACCTACGACTGGAAGCAAACCATCCCCAACGCTGACCGTGCGATGGCAGAGATGGCGGAATTCCTCAAACCCGCCACGCCCCCAGCCTCGCCAGCCATCACCCTAAGCCTCGTCCCCAATGACTACTTAGCGGCGGCCGCCAAACTCGGTGTACCGACCGCTACTCTCAAAGCTGTCGTCTCTGTCGAAGCCCAGGGTCGCGGCTTCCTGTCCGACGGACGGGCCAAATGCTTGTTCGAGGCGCACTGGTTCCATCGCTTCACCAAAGGCCGCTATCAATTTAGCCACCCCCACCTCAGTTCCCCCACCTGGAACCCCAAGCTTTACTATGGTGGAACTCGTGAATGGCAGCGCGTCAACGAAGCCCTGGCCCTAAACGAAAGTGCTGCTATGCTCTCCACCAGCCTCAACCTTTTCCAAATCATGGGCTTCAACTGGAAATTGTGTGGCTATACCAGCGTGGAAGACTATTTCAATGCTATGCAGGTCAGCGAAAATGCTAGTCTCAACGCCTTTTGCAAACTAATAACCAAACAAAGATTGGTCTCGTACCTGCGTGAATGTAGATGGATTGACTTTGCTTATCACTACAACGGGGCCGGATATCGGCGCAACAAATATGACACCAAACTCGCCGCTGCTTACCAACAATTCGGAGGGATATGATATGCAACCCGCTCAGAGTTCAGACCTAGCCCCAGAGGTGATAACCGCTTGGACCCCCATAGCAAAATTACTTGGACCGTTTCTGCCTGTAATTCTGTGCTTGGCCTGGTTCCAGTTCCAGGTAGTCACGCCCCAGCAGGAGCGCACCGAGCGACTAATCGAAAGGCTGATCCTGAAAATTGATGCCAATACGGGAGCAATTAATCAACTCCGAGATTCCTTACAACGCTCCTATGGTCCCCTGGAGAAGTAATGCCACAGCGTTCAAAAATCTCCCGCCTCCCCGAAAACCTACGCCTCGAATTTGAGCGTAAGCTCCGGGAGAACAATTTCACCGACTACCTAGGGATACTCTCATGGTTCAAAGAAGAAGGCTATGACCTGTCTTTGTCCCAGATTGGTCGCCATGCAAAAAGGCACCGGGATCACATCGAAGAAGTCCGCAAGGCCGTAGACCTAGCCCGCGCCCTAAATGTAGAAGTCGAAGATGAAGAGAACCTCCTAGGCGATGCCACCGCCCAATGGATACTTACGCTCACGTTCAAACTCCTCACTGATAAAACCCTACTCGAAGGCTCTCCCGACCAACTAGTCAAACTCCTATCCCAGCTAGGCAATATGGTCGCCAAGCTCTCCCAAACCCAAATCAACCAAAAGAAATGGCTGACCGACGTGCGCCGCCGCATCCACGAAGCCGCCGACCGCGCCGAAGCCGCCCTCAAAAAAGACGGAGGCTACAGCCCAGAGACCGCCGCTCTCATCCGCGCCCAATTTCTAAATATCCTGCCAGATGTCTAAGACTCGCCCCACCACCGCCCCAACCCTTGACCCCGACCAACTCGCCTGGGCCGCAAAGAATGCACCGGGCGGCGTATTTCTGCCCTATCAGGGTCGTTGGTGTGCCGAGCAATCCAAGGTCAAATCCTGGGTCAAATCAAGGCGTATAGGTGCCTCTTGGTGCGAAGCAGGTAACTCTGCCCTCATTGCCGGAGCAAGCGGAGGTCAAAACACCATTTATGTTGGCTACGAAAAGACGATGACCCGCACTTTTATCGAAGATGCCACCACCTTCGCCCGTGCCTTCGATGCCATCTGCTCCCAAATAGAAGAAGACGAAGAGGTCTGGTATGAGGGCGAAGAACGAAAATCCGTCCAAATCTACCGACTCGTCTTTAATTCCGGTCACAAAGTCGAAGCTGTCGCCAGCAATCCGCGCAACTTCCGTTCCCGCAAAGGCCGAGCGATTATTGATGAAGCCGCCTTTGTAGACCAATTTCCCCAGATGCTAGAAGCCGCCCTTGCCTTCATGGTCTGGGGCGGTAGTGTCAGCATCATGAGCTCTCTAAACGGCACCGATAACGAATTTTACGAATTCGACCAAGACATCTTAAGCGGTAAGTTACCCTATAAACGATTCGCCACTACCTTCGACGATGCCCTAGGCGAAGGGCTATACCAGCGCATTTGTCTAGCCAGTGGCACACCCTGGACACCCGAAGCCCAAACCAAATACCGGGCCGAAATCGTCAGTTTTTACGGCGACCGCGCCGACCAAGAGCTATTTTGCATCGCCGCCTTGGGAGGTAGCCGCTACATCCCCAGCATTTTTGTCCAACAGTGCATGGACAAATCCCTCCCCGTCCTCGTGCTACGCCGCGAGCCAAAATTCGCCCTAGAGTCTGACGAATACCGCCGCTCTAATATCCAAGACTGGATTGAGGATGTGCTCGATCTCGTTTTAGCGACACTAGACCCCAACCTCCGTACCCACTTCGGCATGGACTTCGCCCTGGAAGGCGACCTCTCCGTCTTCGCCCCGGGGCAAGTGCAACCCGACCTCATCACCCGCGTCCCTTTTGTGCTGGAGATGTCCCACATCCCCGCCCGCGAACAAGAGCAAATCCTCTACCACTGCGTAGACCGCTTCCCCCGCTTCATGAGCGGCGCAATGGACGCACGCGGCAACGGTAGCATCCTCGCCCAGTTCGCCCTACAACGCTACGGAGCGCAGCGCATCGCCTGTATCAAAGCCTCCGAGACTTGGTACCTAAACAATTTCCCCGGCTACCGTCGCGCCCTCAGCGACCGGATGTTTTTACTTCCCCAAAGCGCAGATTTACTCCAGGATCACGGCGAAATCATCCAAGTCAAAGGCATCCCCAAACCCTCTGACAAAAAACGCAAAGGCACCAACGGCCTCCAGCGACACGCCGACTCCGCCATCGCCCTAGTCAACCTACACCACGCCACCCAAATGCCCGTCGCCCCCATTGAAGGCTACTGGCTCGGCATCCCCCGCGACTCAATGCGCGATGTCCAAGTCCTAGAGACCGATACAGGCTGGGGAACCATCCGCGTCCATCACGATACCCAACAGGAGGATATGTCTTGGCTCTAATCCTTGGCCCGAATGATCTCCCCATCGAGAGTGACCCTAAAAAACCTTTGCTCAATGCCGAAATCGCCACCACCCGCGACGGGCGTGATATTACGCGCGGCTATCTCGGCCCTATCTTGCCACCCCAGGACGAGATACTCTGGCAGCGCAGCACAGGAGATCTCGACCTTTATGAAAAAGTGTTAGACGATGCCCAGGTAGCCGCCCTACTTCAGCAACGCCGCCTCGCCGTCATCTCCCGCGAACTGGAGGTCATCCCCGGAGGCCCAGGAGCCGCCGAACAAAAAGCCGCCGATGCCCTCAAGTACAACCTCGAAAACCTCTACCCCGATGTCGATCAAATCAGCGATACCAGTTGGGATCAGGTCACAGCCCAGATGCACTACGGCATATTCTTTGGCCGCTCTCACGCGGAAATCATCTGGGATAGAGACGGTAGCGAATATGTCATCAAACAGGTCAAACCCAAAAACCCCCGCCGTTTCAAATTCAACCAAGACTTGCAACTCCTACTCATCACCCAGGACACTCCCCTAGGCATTCCCCTTTCCCAATTCCCTCGTAAATTCTGGAGCTTCTGCTCGGGGGCCTGGCACAGTGATGAACCCTACGGTCTGGCCCTTGCCCACTGGCTTTATTGGCCCACTCTGTTCAAACGCCAGGGCCTGAAGTTCTTCTTGGTCTATCTCGAAAAATTTGGGATGCCCACCCCCTACGGTTCTTTCCCACCCGGCACCACCCAGCCCGAGATTAAAAAACTCCTATCCACTCTCCGGGCTATCATGACCGACTCTGGCATCGTCACGCCCCAGGGCATGGACATCAAACTCCTAGAAGCCAGTCGTAGCGGTAGTGCTGACTACATCGGCTTCCAAAATCTGATGGACAGCTACATCGCCAAACTCATCCTCGGTCAAATGATGACCTCTGAGGCAGTCGGCGGTCAATACAAAGCCGATGTCCAAAACTCCGTCAAAAAAGAACTTGTCAAAGCCGATGCCGACCTGATTTGCAGCAGTTTTAATGCAGGCCCCGCCCGTTGGCACACCTTCTACAACTACGGCGAATCAGTTAAGCCCCCCCGCATCTACCGCCGCATCCAAGATGAACCCGACCTCAAACCCCTAGCCGAACGCGACAAAATGATTTTTGATATGGGCTTCCGTCCTACCCTCCAGTACGTTACCGATACCTACGGCGGTGAATGGACAGAAGTACAGCCCACCCTCGACCCCACCGCCCTACCCGTGGACGGTCAACCCCTGCCAACTGGCCTAAATGGAGCGCAAATCCAAGCCCTGCTCGAAGCAATGAAGTCGGTTGCAGCTCAGGAGCTGCAACCGGACGTTGGTTTTGAACTGCTGAAGGCCGGATTCCCTCAAATTGATGAGGCCGCCCTCCGCCGCATGTTTGAAGCCAGCCGTAAACCCCTCCCTGTCCCTCCCAACTCGGCCCCCGCAAACATAAACCTCTCCGAAGGCAACTTCTTCCGCAAACTTTGGAATAACACCTTTGGATTTAACCGCGACTATGCCGACAACACCCCACCCATCCCCGAAACCTACACCCGCCGCGTCACCGAGCAAGCAAGCCCCCTCGTCGAAGCCTGGGTCGAACAAATCAAAAATGAACTTACCCAAGCCAACGACTTCGACGACTTCAGCGAACGCCTTTTAACCCTCTACCCCGACCTCCCCACCGAACAACTCGAAGCCCTACTCGGTCAAGCCTTCGTGTCCTCGTTCATGGTGGGCCGCTATGAGGTAAAAAAAGGTGGCTGACCCTTGGCAACAGCTTCCCTTTAACGAAGCAATCCGTTTCTTCCGCTCCAAAGTCCCTATCCCCACCGAGTCCTGGTCTGACCTTTGGGAGGGCCAGCACACCCGCGCCTTCACTGTCGCCGGAGCCATGAAAGCCTCCCTTCTGCTAGACCTCCAGTCGGCTGTAGACCGGGCCATCGCAGACGGCGTGAGCCTCGGACAATTTCGCAAAGATTTTGATGAAATCGTCGCCCGTCAAGGCTGGGCCTACAAAGGCGGACGAGAATGGCGCACCAACATCATCTACCAGACCAACCTCAGCACCGCCTACGCCGCAGGCCGCTACGCCCAGATGACTGACCCCGACACCCTACAAAACCGCCCTTACTGGCTCTACAAACACGGCGACTCCCGCTACCCCAGACCCCAGCACCTCGCCTGGAACGGCCTAGTCCTCACCGCTGACGATCCTTGGTGGTCACAACACTACCCCCCCAACGGTTGGCTCTGTTCCTGCCGAGTCTTCACCCTCTCTAAAGCCGATTTACAGCGCATGGGCAAAGACGGCCCTGACCCCAGCCCACCGGTCAAGACACGAGAAGTTCCCGACCCCGCCAACCCCAACCGCACCATCGAGGTCCCCAAGGGTATAGACCCCGGCTGGGCCTACAACGTAGGCGAATCCGCCTTTGGCCCAGCCCTCACCTCCAATCTCACCGCAGACCAAGCCCGCGACAAGCTCACCGCCCTCAACTCCCGCCTAGCCAGCGAACAAAATAGCCTGCGCCAACTCTTCCAAAACACCGAACAACGAATGCAAGCCGCTTTCGAGCGCAAACGTCCTGAAGCAGGCAATCGCCTAGCAAAAACGGCGGAGAACCTTTATCAAGTCATTAAAGCAACCGAAAAAAGAGCATCAGATAACATTGAAAAATTACTTTTCGTAGAGAATCCCTCACGATTGCAACTTAAATTTGACCAAAAAATACTCCCTAAAAACATCCCAGATTTACAAAAAGAGGCTGATTTTTTCCGTAATATCCTGGCCCTAAAAAGTCTCAACGACAAAAATATATCAATTACCATCGCCTCCAAAGAAATACGCCCCGGTCGCATCACTTCTTACTATTATCAGGGTCAAGTTTTCATGTCACCGAAGGCCCCCCCAGGCGATTTAGTACACGAATTAGCCCACTGGCTAGAAGAAAATGACCCTCAAGTACACAAAAAAGCCCTTGAATTCCGCGCCCTACGCACAAAAGCAGAACAACCTATCCCACTCGGCCCACCTTTTAACTCCGACGAATTTACCCTAGCTGACCACTTCCAAATCCCATATGCAGGACGAGTTTACCCCAACGACACCGCCACAGAAATAATTTCAGTTGGGTTACAATTGTTGTATCAGTCTCCTTTGAAGTTCATTAACGACGATCCCCATTACTTCGACTTCCTGTTTAACCTCGTGCGAGGCCACCCATGACCGCTACTCTTAGAATTCATCAAAAGCTATGCGTCGTAGACCTCGACTATGACCGTTATGTGTGGACGTGCGAAGAAGACAAAATCCTAGAGCGCATTCTCAACATCTCTTTGGGGCCTATTCTCCTTTTAGATATTCCTGGCTATGACCCCAGCCCTTTTCAAACCATTGCCGACTTAGCCGTTAAGAAATATGGCAAAGACGCACATATCATCGACGTTCTCCCCACCCTCCGGCCCAACGTCCCAGGCAGAATTTACTGATGACCCAAGTCAAAGTCGAAATCAACGACACCCGGGTACAGCAAGCCTTCACCCGGCTGCTGTCCCAAACCAATAACCTCCGGCCCTTTCTCAAAGACATCGGCGAACACATGCTCCTCAGTGTCGAGAGCAACTTCGACCGCCAACAAGCCCCCGATGGCACCCCCTGGGCACCCCTCAGCATCGCCTATCTCAAGAGCAAAAAAGGTCCTAAAACCCTCACCGAGTCTCGCGCCCTCCGCCGCTCCATCACCTACCGAGCCGAAGAAGATGGCGTATCCATCGGCACCAACCTTATCTACGGAGCTATCCATCAACTCGGTGGTACCATCCAGCGACAAGCCAGCACCCGCGAACTCCTCTTCAGAGTCAACCAACGCACAGACCGTAGCCGCTTCGCTAAACGCAAAAAAGCAAACTTCGCCCAAACCGTCCAAGTCGGAGCCTATTCCATCAAAATGCCAGCCCGTCCCTTCCTAGGAGTATCCACCGAAGACTGCCGCCGCATCCTCGAAATCCTGATCTGCCACCTCACTATGTAATAGACCCGACAATTTGTTGTATGAACTGGTACAAGAAATGTCAGACTTACTTTTGTCATACCCTGGGCTGGACACTATAGAGAACGCATTTTAGTCTCGCTGTGCCCAAGAATCTTAGCCCACAAGTGATCTTCACCGCTGGTACCCACACCGCCTCGGACGGGAGTACCCATACCTTCACCGTGGCGGATCTCCAGGAGTGCGCCGCCGCCTACGACCCCCACAAACACACTGCCCCCTGGTGCCTTGGGCATCCCAAGACCAACGGGCCTGCCTGGGGATGGATACAGAAGCTCCAAGTCGTTGGCAATAAGCTGGTAGCCTTCTCTGAGAAAATAGCCGGACCTTTTTTGGACTGGGTGGAAACCGGGCACTTTTTAAAAAAATCAGCCAGTTTTTATCTACCTCAATCCCCCAATAACCCTACCCCCGGCAAACTCTACCTCCGTCACGTCGCGGCCCTGGGTGCCCAACCTCCGGCGGTCAAGGGCTTGCCTGATCTAAGTACGTATGATTATCAGGAATGCCAGAGCACAGCAGACTTTGAAGAATCTGTAGACTTCAGCATGACTGAGTGGGGCTGGCTGGCCCTTTCTCGCATGGCTCGTAACTTACGCGAGATGTTAATTGAGGAAAAGGGACCCGACAAGGCTAATACCGTAATACCCGAGCAGACGATAAGCGATCTCGAAGCGGCTGCTCGTGAAGAAAGCCAACAAAAACCCAACTACGAGGAGCCTACTACCGTGTCCCAGGCCACCAACGAACGTGAAGCTCTCACTACAGAAATTACCCGCCTTAAAACGCAGATTGACGCACAAAAACACGCTGCATTCCTTGAAAAACTCTGTAGTGAGGGGCGCATCCTAGATTTCCAAAAGCCAGGGATAGGTGCTCTTATGTCTACCCTCAGTCAAGTCCCGGACACTATTGAATTTGGCGAAGGAACCGAGAAGCAAACCCAAACTCTCCTGCAATTTTTTGAAGGTTTGATTTCACAAATCCCCAAGCAAGTTGACTTTAGTGAGAGAGCCAAGAGCCAGATTCCCGGAAAAATGAGCCCCGAAGAAATCGCTGCAAAAGCTAGTGAATACGCTGAAGACCAGCGCAAAGCTGGTCGCACGGTCAACTACACTCAAGCTGTCAACCACGTCATGAAGGGGCAAGACAATGGCTAAGAATGAACTTTTGGTCAAGAGTTATACCGCTCAAGCTGCAATCAGTGCTCGAAGAATCGTCAAGTTCGGTGCAACCGAAAACAGTGTGCTTCAGGCCGCCGCCCCCGCCGATACGATGTTTGGTCTGAGTATTGAATTAGATGCTGCTGCCGGAGAGCGTGTAGATGTAGTGCTCCTGGGTATGGGTGAAGTCGTTTATGGGGGAGTTGTTACTCGTGGAGCTTTGCTGACCTCCGATGCTACCGGCAAGGCCGTTGTTGCCGCGCCAGCAGTGGGAATCAACAACCGCACTATTGGCATTGCGGTCCAGGCTGGTGTAGCGGGCGATATTGGTTCTGTCTTGCTTGGACCGGATTCAATCCAAGGTTAAAATTATCTCTGGAGGATTAAATGGCTAATGCCCCTTTTCCAATTCGTTCAGATTTAACGGCAATCGCTATTGCCTATAAGAATCAAGATGTTGATTTGATTGCTGATAAAGTGATGCCGATTGTGCCCGTGGGTAAACAGGAGTTTGAATGGATTTTACATACTCTCGAAGAGTCTTATACCGTCCCGGATACTAGTGTGGGTCGCAAAGGACGGCCTAATGAGGTTGACTTCTCGGCTCAACGGCAGGCTTCCTTCACCTTGGATTATGGACTAGATGACCCGATCCCACAAAATGACATTGACAATGCTCCCCCCAACTATGATCCCTTGGGCCGGGCGGCGGAAGGCTTAATGGACTTGATTCTACTTGACCGGGAGGTTCGCGTGTCGAACCTCGTATTTAATGATGCGAATTATCTTGCAGCAAATATTCAGGATTTAAGCGCAGGCGGTGGAGTAGCTCAATTTAACAATGATGCAGCAAATCCGATCAAGACCATCCAAAATGCGATGAATCAAACTATCATGCGGCCTAACATTATGGTTATTGGGCGCGACGCTTTGACCGGGCTAGCCTCCAATCCGTTTGTGGTCCAGGCGTACAACCGGAATGCGGGCTCTGGAGGAATTGTGCCAGAAGAGTTTATTGCTAATCTATTTGGCTTACAAGAGCTACTGATTGGGGAGGCCCGAATTAACCGCAATGCTAAGGGGCAGGCGGCGAACATCCAGCGAGCTTGGGGAAAGAATATCTCACTGCTCTACCGCAATCGAGTCGCGGATAATCTACGCGGTATGACTTGGGGATTCACCGCTCAGTGGGGTACGCGCTTCGCTGGCTCCAAGCCGGATTCTGGCATTGGGTTGATGGGAGGCCAGCGCGTCCGTGCTGGAATGCGGTGTCGAGAAGTTGTTGCTGCGGCTCCCGCAGGCTTCTACCTGAAAAATGTGGTTGTCTAATATGACGACTCTGTATGTCATTGAGGGCGACCTAGCCAAGCGTGGGATTGATCTCGTTACGCTCACTAACCTGAGTAATCCCACAGCGACCATTGTCAATCAGGGCTATCTCAACGATGTTTTAGCTGAAACTACAGGGATTGCTAATTCGTACCTGCGTAACCGCTATGCGGGGATTTTACCCTTGCAGAGTGTGCCCCCGGAGCTGAAACGCCATCTAGTATCAATAGCACTTTACATATTAGAGGCCAATGCCCCAACTCAGACCACGCAGGCGAATTACGAGTATGCGCTGACCTTCCTGAAGGACCTAGCTGCGGGCCGGGCCAATCTTGGCCTGGATTTAGTGGATCAACCGATGATTGAAACGGCTCTACCAGACTACGAAGAGCTGAACCGGGCATTTACCAGCGATAGTCTGGATCTCTATACCCGTGACCGAACGCAGAGTCCTGGGGGATGGGGATGGTAATGCGGGATGACATAACCCCAGCTCTACAGGCAATCCGGGAGCGGCTAAGTTATTCGCTCCGAGTGGCTGGGTGCTACGTGATTGGCAGCCAGGCCCCCCGCCGCGAGGGGATGGCACTGCCCACACGGGAACTACAAATCGCCTATCAGAGTTCTGCTTTTGGAGCCCCTAGGCGTGACCGCCCGGTGATCCAAGACCGGATGCTCCGGTTTGAGCTGACCCTACGGGTAAAAGGAGGCAGCCAAATTGCTCACCCCTTGCTGACATTAACTCGTGACCTCCTAACTGGCTTTTCTGGTGGCTGGGAGTATCCGGGCTACATGGAAAAGGAGGGATTTTTGGGCGTGGATGAGCAGCAATATCACATCTACGCCCAGCTATATGTAGCTCCAACTCGGTACTACGAAGAAGCCCCGTATCTACCTCTGGATACCGAGTCTGGTCGGATTGCCTTAGAGGAAGGCGGTTTTCTGAGCCTTGAAGAAGGAGGATATTTAATCCAATGAAGAAAATTTTGCTGAGCCTATTGCTGTTGACGGCCCAAGTGCAGGCCCAGGACAAAAAAATCACATCGCTCCCGATTACTGTGCCGCAAGCAACTGACATTTTACCTGTTGGTCGTCCAGGCGTGGGGACTACTTACGGCGTCACTATCCAGTCCCTGCAAACTACAGGTCCCGTCGGTCCTACTGGACCTCAAGGGGAGATTGGTCCCCAAGGCCCAGCGGGATCTACAGGGGCCACGGGAATTACTGGGCCTCAGGGACCCGCTGGGAACACAGGAGCAACCGGGCCGACCGGACCCCAGGGGGCGGTAATAAATAGTGATACTTTGCCCAGTAGTCCGACGGTGGGGTTGTTGTGGTTTGAAACCACGCCGCGCATCCTCTGGTACTGGAGCGGGACCGATTGGCTTTCGGCGGAGCTCTTCACGGCGGTTGTCTCTGCAAACGCCATATCTACTACGAGCTCTTTGAACTTAACCCCTCCACAGATAAGGCCCGGGACCTACAACATTTATTTGGAGACTTGGGTCATTGGCGGCACTGTCGCCACCACAAACGACGCGACGAACAACTGGTCTCTCGTCCTGCGGCGAATTGCTAGCACCCTCGCTATTACCAGCCTGGATACTTACACGTCCTCGCCCTGGAGCGTCGGCACGGGCTACATCATAGCGCGGCCCCTAGCGTTGCTGCTTGATTTATCGGCTACCAGCATCATTAACTTCCAAATTGGGGTGACAAGAAATACCTCACCCGGTCAGCTTAACGCCTCGGTCTTGGTTTCGTACCGTTTAGCCCGTCCGTAAATAAAGGAGTTACCCATGTCTCGCTTTGCTGCTCTTTCCCCCTCCCGTGTTACTGCCTCCTATGAGGCTGGGTTCACTTATGTGGTGTTCAGAAATGATTTGGGGCTGGTTGATGCTGTTAATTATCTTCCGACTGGTCAAGTGGTCCCTTACACCAACAGGGACCACCCAATGACGGAACAACTGATTGCGTGGATGCAGGTGAATCAAACCATTGACTTTAGCCCTGCACCCAGTGGGTATGAGTATGCACCCGCGTTCTACTAAGGAGCCCAGGCAACATGCAAGAACAATACTGCTTACTTCAACCGGTCCAGACTAACAGTGGAGTGCTGATTTCAGGATGGATTTATCCGGCTGAGCTCGTGCCTGACTGGGCCAAAGCTGACCCTGCAATTGCTATTCGTGTCGAGGAGGACCCGGATGCCCACAGCTAACGAGACGTTCTACAACCGCTTCATTGGCGGGAAATGTTTTTTTAAGACAGATGCGGGAGCTTTGCTCTCCATCCCTACGTGCACTCCGGTTCTAGATCCCGGTATCTCTGAGGAGACTCAGATGACTTTATCCAACACGGGACGGATGATTCCTGTAGACCAGTACATCACCCAGGAATCCGCGCAGCTTGAGGTGAAGTTTGGTGCGGGGATTCACAACCCCAGCATCATGGAGATGCAACTAGGCCGGCTTTTCGGGACTATTAATAAAGTCGTAACAGTACGCAACCAGTTCGTAGTACCAGCTAGTCTGAGCTATCCTGCAGCAGTTACTGGGACTCTGGGTTTCGGACTCGTAGCGGATTCGGCATTATGCTCGCTGAGTGCGGCTAATGGGACGACTACCCAATTGACGCGAGTAGCTAGTGCTGGCTCTCCAGTACTTACGGCTAGTCAGTTTTATCAGGTCGTCAACGGAGGTTTCACTTTTCACGCCGCCGCCGCTGGCTTGGTTGCCACCTGGGAGGCCGCTCTCCCCTCTGCATCTGTGCTAGCTCTATCAGCAAGTTTGATTGGGAATTATTCAATCCTGGGGTACTGGATTGATAAATTCGCAAGGGTTTGGCGGTTTGAGTGCCCCCAAGCGCAGTCGGTCAAGAAATCCAAAATCGATCCAGGGGCACAGGAGACCTCTCTAACTTTTAATCTCTTCCCGACGGCGGGGGTTGAT
The DNA here is from genome assembly GCF_013285555.1 of Candidatus Cyanaurora vandensis. GTDB lineage: Bacteria > Cyanobacteriota > Cyanobacteriia > Gloeobacterales > Anthocerotibacteraceae > Cyanaurora > Cyanaurora vandensis. The sequence continues at coordinate 32,005 of NZ_JAAXLT010000105.1, forward strand.
TTGCCCTACAGCATTGATTACACCGGCGTGATTCTAGGTTAGCCATGCTTGAAATCACTCTACCGGGGGGTCAGAGAGAGTTGCTGAGGCCCCCTACCCAACGGAACCTCCCGGATGTGCTGGCGCTATTAGAGCAACTCAAAAAGTTGCACTACCAACTAGGTCTCGGAATTGGGCAAACGCTGTTGCATCCGTGGGGTGCCCTATGTACCCGGCGAATTATGGCAATGCTACCGGTGGTTGGGGGCGGCCCTGCCACCACCATACTTGAAGCTCTAGTAGCCTGGGGGGCGGAGGCTAAGGATTTTGAAAAATGGCAGGCTCTAACCGAGAGCCTTTTTATTGGGGTGGGCAGCCAGCCTAGCTTGATTGAGAAGTTGCTGTTGGCTGATTTACAGCAGGGTGACACGCAAAAAAATGACGGAAACATGATGCCGCCTGCCAAAGATGCGGAGGGGCGGCTACTTGCCCAACTGATCTTGCTGGTTGGGGGGCAAGGCGCACTAGCACTCTGGGGAGAACTAAGTGCGGGTCAACTCCAGGGGCTATTTGCTGAGTACAACACACTGTTAAATCCAGTGCAGTCCCAGCGAGATTGGGCGGAGCAGATGTTCCGCGCCGCGCCCCAGGGAGTCCTGGCAACATTCGATGATGATATCCACCGCTGGATGGCGGACTAATCGTGGCAGACCAAGACCTCAGCCTAAAAATTAAGCTGCTGGCTCAAGACGAAGTTAGTGCAACGATTAAAAAGGCGATTACCGAACTCGAAAAACTGGGGGATATCAAAGGCGCGGATAAACTCCGCCAACAATTGAAACAAATTGAGCAGGGGCTAGGAGGTATCAAGGAGCAGGCCAAAGTTAGCGATGCTGCCTTGGTCCAGCTCACAGCCCAAGCCAGCCAAGCCTTCACCGGGCTGGCTTCATCGGCACTCCAGACGAATCTGCAATTTGAAAAGCTACGCACTACCCTCAAAACCACCCTAGGCAGTGAGGGAGCCGCTGACCGAGCCTTTGCTACCATCCAAAGCTTTGCCGCCAGTACCCCGTTTCAGGTCAGTCAAGTCACGGAGGCGTACATCAGCCTCAAAAATCGTGGCCTAGAACCAACCAATAAACTGCTCACCGAATTGGGTGACCTTGCTGGTTCGCAGGGCAAGGATCTACAACAGGTGATAGAGGCCTTCCTTGATGCCACTACGGGGGAGTTTGAGCGGCTTAAAGAGTTTGGCATTCAGGCCAGTAGCTCTGGTGATCAAGTCACCCTGGCATTCAAGGGAGTAAGTCAGACCGTAGCTAAAACCCCAGAGGCGATCGCTAAAGTAATCAGCAGCTTTGGGGAGCTTAAGGGTGTGGCTGGTGGGATGGAGGCCCAGGCTCAGACGCTAGGAGGGCAACTCTCGAATTTGCAGGATAATGCCGACCGGGTAGCAGTCACCCTTGGCGGGCCATTTTTAGATGTATTAAATAAGGCTTTAACCTCCTTTAATAGCCTGCCCCAGCCGGTACAAAATGTCGGCGGCGGATTAATTTTCCTCGGTGGCGCGGTAGTAACCGCTACTACCGCTTGGGCAGGATTGTCGGCCCTGGGGGTTCCTGCCCTGCTTGGCAGCATAGCTATAGGTGCGGGAGCCGCAGCCGCAGTCTTGGCTCCCTATGCGGTAGTCGCGGCCTCGGCGGGTGCTGCTACCTATGGGCTTTACCAAGCCATGAAGAATTTACGCATCAATGAATTCGCTGATGATGTCAACAACGGTGCCTCTCGGCTGGGTAATTTGGCCCAACAGCTTGGGCGAGTGGCTCAACAGCAGCGGGAGGGCAAGCCCTTAAACCAAGCACTGGTGAGCTCCATCCGGGAGCAAATCGCCGCTGAGCAAGACCGACTAAATGAGCAAATCCGGGCTAATGCCATCACAGAGCCAGCCGCCCAAGCGCAACTTGTGGCCCTAGCCAAGCTGGAGCAGATGCTAGGGGGCATTACAGCAGCTGATAAGAAAAGAGGGCAGACCGCGACTGAGGTGGCGGAAGAGGTCAGACAAGCGGCTATAACGCAGGTAGAAGCTCTCCAGAGCATTGCTGAAAAAGCAGAGATTGCCCAGCAACTGGATTTGGTGAGATTGCAGCAGGATCTCAATCAGAAGCTTGTAGAGCAAGAAGGTTTCGAGATTCGGCGTGCTGAAATTAATCTGGCTGGCAAGGAGAAACAGTTAGCAATAGCCCAGGAGCCGCGTTACCAGCAAGTAAAAATCACTGGGGAGGGTAGTAAAGAGGTACTCGCGCTAGATAAGGCAATCGCGCAGAGCCGCCTAGAAATTGCACAGTCGTTGACTGAGCGAATGCTTGCCGAGGAAGCCAAGCGTAAGCCTCTGGAGGATTTCGGTAAGTCGGTGCTAGATCTAAGTAATGTAACTGAGGAAACTCCTTTTGGGTCTCCGACTAACCCCCTTACTGGTGAGGGTGGGCCGAAGACCTACGACCAAGTTGCCGCCGATGTTGAAGCCCAGTACAAGCACACGATGGAGCTAGCCGAAGCTCAGTCAATCGTCCGGCAGGAAGTATTTTCGACTAATCATCAATATGTAGAGGCGGTAAATTTAATCGAGCAAGCAGCCAATCAGCAAGAAAAGCTAAATTCCTCAATTAAAACTACTCAGGTGAATTTACAAGGGGCTGTGGAATCAGCTCAGATCTTGGGCTCTGCGCTTGAAGCCGCTTCAGGAGGCACTAGCCAGAAACTTCTTTTCAACGGAAACGAATTTCTGGAAAACTTTTATCTCAACCCCAGAACAAATGTCGGGTTCCAGAATCCCAATCAGCCAATGGGGTCAGGTTCGAGCGGGATGGAGGCCTTTTTCCGAGCAAACGCCAACCTAATCGGCCTTGGAGCTTATATGCCCATGCCCTTTGCCAGTGGGGGGATTGTTTCTCCTCGGGTTGGCGGCACGGTGGCGCGGATTGGCGAGGCCGGGAGTGCCGAATTGGTCTTGCCGTTAAATCGCCAGGGCGGGGCTTTCTTAGCTGCGAGCTTGGGGGCGATGCAAATTCCTGGAGGGCAGAATCAAGCCTCTAACCAGGAATTGCTAGCGGCAATCCGGGGGCTGGGGAAATCACTTGCTAATCAGCCTCGCGGGGATATCACGATAAATGGGGCGGATGATGTGACTGGGACGGTCATGCGGGTGATGGAGCACCGTGCCCGAGAGCAGTATCGGAGTATGAAGAACTAATGCCCAGCGGTATTGGTACGACGATTGAGTTGATTCTGCCCGCCGTGGGGCTGCGGCTTGCCTATGGGCCGCGAAATTTCTTGGATACAGCTACCTTGTTGAGTTGCCGCCGCTATTGGGCTACAGAGTCCCAAATCCAGGTTTTGATATCTCAGCAAGGGAATCTTGCTAGTACCAAATTTCTAGCGGAGCCTTCCTTCGTTTGGAGTTTGAGCTTGCTCCTGAACGAGACCGAAATCCGCGAATTCGAGTTACTTCACCATGAGCACCAATCGCTTTTGCGGGCACAGCACCAGCGGGCCTATGTAGATTTGGCTGATATGCGCGAAGCTTTTGTTGAAACTCCGACGAAAACCCGCACCCTTGCGCCGGGAGCTACCCTTGATTCCGCGCCAACTACGGGCGCGGTGAAATACCCAGCCGTCTACCGAGTACTGCTGAGCTGGGATGGTCGGGCCGAGCCTTGGGGGAATGGGCGGGTGCTGATTGTCGCCAGTGCCCAGGAGGTTGTGCCCACGGGTGCCGCATCCACAAAAGCTGTTCTGAATATGGCTCTACGGGCGTATCAAGTCTTGGTAGGGGTGCAGGATGTCACGGCCTATGTAAATAAATTCACTGTGGGAATGCCGACCGTTGATCCCCTCTCGGGAGTTCTCCCTTGGTCTGGGGAAATGGAGCTGCACGGTCAGGCGGGCTCTTTAATCGCACTAGATGCGCTCAATTTAGATGAGCGCACCAACTCGCTGTGGGTCGCTGGGCAGGACGTAACGCTTCTGCTCCGTAATGCCCAGGGCAGTTATAAGCAGCTCTGGACCGGGAAAATTCAAACCTATTGGTATGACGAGGAGAGTGGGCTAGGCCGCTGTGAACTAGCTTGTCTTCTGGGTTTCAATAATTATCGGACCCCCGCCCGGTACGTGGACGGAATTTTGGTAGATGGGGCCTCCATCACCGTAGGTCGCCTACGCTCACAAATTGCGGAGAGTGCGCTGTTGTTGGCGGGGGTGCCTGCCGCAGCTATAAATACTCCGCTTACTGGCCCACTGGCGGAGGTGATCGGTTTTCCTATCGTCAATTTTCAAGGCAGTTTAATTGAGTTGGCTGGGCAGTTGGTTGGGCCACTCAATTATTATCTTTGGGTTGATAAATTTGGTGTTATTCAGTTTTTAAGTGATTCGGATAACGCACCAGTTCCCTCACTGGTGCGCTCTCGGGCTGAGGTTGATGTCTATAAGCGGCAACCGCTCACTCAAACCCCCCCGAAGTTGGTCCGTTCCTCGGGCCAGACGCTCACCTATAATGCTGACTACACGAATAACTCAACCCTAGACACAATTACCACTCGTGCAGCGGTAGGTATAGTCCCGAGTGTCGTTGAAAGTGTCTGGAATACAGATTGGTACGGACTGCCATTAGTATCCAATACTGTGGCTTATCAAAATACTCAGATTATTGGTCAGCGGGTCGTCCGCGCCACAACTAAGGACCCGAACAGTAATACCTATACTTTGACGGTAACGACCCAAGTGCCCAGGGCTTTGCTCGGGATGCACTATGGGAGCCACATTGCAAGCGCTGGGGTCGCAGGCTACAGCGAGTGGGAGAATGTCAGGCTTGCGGGCCATCGCCATCCCAATGTGCAGTCTACGACAGGGATAAGTGCACCGCTTGTGGGACTACTTGTTCCCGGTGATCCTTTCGGCGGAATGGAACTTGATACTGTGCAGCAAGAGGAGCTAGTTACCCGCCAAGTTGATGTTTTCGCATATGGTTATGATGAGTTGGATCGCTTGATTAATTACTCATTCACCAAGCACTTAACGGCGATAGAAGCCGATATCCGCCCTGCGTTCAAGGACCCGATTCACCCAGAGTTTACATTGGGTTTGCAGAGTACCTTACTTCCCTACCTCCAAGAGATTAAAACCTATGGCTATGATGTGACGGGCATTGTGGCGGGGTACACCTACGCCAAGTGGCAGACCCGCCGCGAACTCCTGATAGTCCGGGATTTTAGTGAGTACGACCTGAGTGAAATTACCCTGAACGCCTACGACCAGAAGTTTGACTATCAACGGAGCTTGTTACGTACTTTGTATGAGGTTTCAACCTTTGCAGCGTCAGCAATTCAGCTAGGTAAATATTCTCAAGCTCTAACCCGTACCCTGCCACGAGTGGTAATCCCCCTGATTTATCCTGGAGCAATCCTGCAGGCATCAGGGGGGACCGCAGGATTGCCGCCCTATGCCCCCTCGGGGGGGAGTCTTAGTTTCCGTGTGAATCCTTCCGCTCGAAGCGTGGGAAATAGATGGATACTGGGGTTTGGGTCTGAGGCCGGAAATACCACGTCTTACCAGGAGGTACAGGTTCTCCAGGGCACGACCGTCACTCCGGCGGTCGACCCCTTGCCCACCCAATATCGCTCAGAGAGTTTGGCTGAAATATCCGTCAATTTGAGAGGGACCTGTGGTTTGGCTCTCAATGCCGGGGATATCTTTTCGCGCCGGGAGCAAGATTTCTCCTCGGCCTATCTGCTGTCGGATGCACAGCATGAGGCCCATGCTACCGCTTGTGCCCGTTTGATAGCCCAACGCCATTTTGGTTATCAAGTGATCATGCCTATCCCGGATGCTTTCCTGGAGGAATTCGAGCCCTTCGCTAGCGTCTGGATTCACAATGCAGCCTACAAAATGGAAAGCTGTGTTTTCGCGCTCGAAGGCTCTGAGGCGCGGTTTGGATTTGCGGGGCGATACCTGGGCCAACTTTCTAGTCCGGTACCGTTCCGCGCTCCCTATCCCGTTTCGGTTCCCACTGGCTCCTTGTCTATATGGGCTTTTCAGCCCCAGATCCTTTATGAGGGGGTACAACTCGATCCGGCAACTCAGGTTGGAGCTTATGGAGGGCAGGCACCATACGTGTTTGCTGTGTCGGGTTTACCGCTTGGTCTTGGCTTAGCCGGAGTTTTTATCGGCGGTACCCCTACTCAGGTAGGAGTCTTCACCGCTGCCTTGTCGGTCACGGATGCAGTCGGAGCTACCGCCGCCACGACTTTCACGGTTGCGGTCCAAGCCAGACCGAGTATGATCCCGCCCTACACCCTGGATCCGGGGGCATTGGGGACTACAACTAGCCTTGCACCGCAAATCTTTAGTGTCGTCCCTGCACAAGGGGGGGTAGGGGCAACCTTCTTGATTACTGGCCTGAACCTAGGCGGATCGAATGTGACTATCGGCGGTGTAGCTTGTGCGGCTGCCACTGTGGGCTCCCAGGTTTCTGCTACAGTCCCCCCAGGTGCAACTACAGGTCCCTTGGTGATTACTACCTCTGGCGGTCTCGCTGCTAGTGGGATCTTTACGGTTCTCCCCATCCCTGGGATTTCCTCCCTAAACACCTACGTTGCTAAAGTTGGGGACCGAGTGAGAATTTACGGTTCTGGCCTAAACAGCGCCAACAAAGTGCTATTCTCTGGAGTCTTTTCTCCACAGTTTGCGGTCATTAGTGCTGGAGAGATTTGGGCGCAGGTGCCCGCAATTGTTGCCCCCGGACCGATACAAGTATTTGGCTTGGGCGGAGCTTCTGCCTCACCACAAGATTTCCGCCTAAGCGATTACGATCTCCTGGCTGCAAGGTCTCTGGGGGATTTTTACAGCTTGGTGGCCTACGTTGATGTCCTTGAATTAAGTGTCTTAGGAGATTTAAATGGGTAATTCATTCGCGCTCGTCATACCCTCGGGGTCCACCAATAATCGCCCTGTAAGGGTAGTAGCCACGGCTTCGCCCGGTACCCTGGTGCACAATGCAACTTCGTCTCCGGTGGATTTCGATGAAGTAACGCTCGATCTCTATAACACAACGGCGGTGGCCCTAGAGGTAACTATTGAGTTTGGAGGAACCACGGCCAGTGACCAACTGGTCCTCGTTGTACCCGCCAAAAGTTTGATGAGGGCCGTGGACCAGGGCCGCCTGAATAATGGTGCAGTTATCCGGGCATTTTGCCCTACCGCCGGGGTCAACCTAGTGGCGAAAGTTACCCGTGTCCAGGTTTCGTGATGCCAGTTGTCACAATTTTTGGGCACTTGATCCAGCAGCAAGCCGCGCACCAGCAGCGGCAGACCAATCGCCAGATCATCCTTGATGCTGCGCCGACTCTGGCGGGGAGTGCGGTGGGGGTCAGCCAAGGCCGCCTCCTCATCGAGTCCCCGGCGGGCTCCAGGGCTCCGCTCGCTCTAAGTACGGGCCAAAATTCCTTTGCCCCCGGTAGTCCTGTGCTAATAACCAGCCATCCATCCTCCCCAGCCGCCCTAGGCACGGCGAGGTCTAACTAATGCTCTTTGGATCTGAGTTCCGGCTTTCGATGGTAGGTTGGCCTATCCTCACTTACGGACTCAGCCATTTTGATGGCTTAGGCTTACTCCGGCGCAAGCAATCGGCGGGGCAGCTCACAGCCCGGTATACCCCCATCGGCAGCGCAGTAATATCTGGGCCAGCCCATAAAGATTTATTTGTATTTGATGCGAATCTGTATTTGAGTCAGGCTGATTTTGATTCGCTAAAAGCATTTATTTATGAGCATTGGCGTAAGCTGACAAGCATTTAAAATGCGTTATACTGGAATTATTCAATGTCCAAAAATGTTACAACCATGCTTAGTAAAAGCTTCCTTTCCTCAGAAGAAA
>NZ_JAAXLT010000106.1 GCF_013285555.1 Candidatus Cyanaurora vandensis
GCGAAGTGCTGGAAGAAGGCAAGGCCGAAGGCAGAGCCGAAGGCGAGTTGAAAGGCAAGCTGGAGACGGTCCCGGCTTTGATGAAAAGGGGTTTTACACCCCAGGAGATTGCGGAGATTCTGGGGTTGACGTTAGAACAACTGCAGGCAGTACCCTAGCCCTGGGTCCGTTGTGACGCGCTCGATAACTCAGAAAAGTTGCCCATCAGTCCTTAATCGTGGCATCATTAGAAATCGTGCCGATGGAAACCCTATCGTCGGCCTTGGAGCAACCCCATGGGGATTCGCAAATTTCGCCCGATGACACCGGGCACCCGGCAACGGACCACTTCCGATTATGCCGACATCACCAAGTCTGAACCTGAAAAGTCCCTGACTAAATTCCACCACCGCAAGCAGGGCCGCAATAACCGGGGGGTCATCACCTCCCGCTTCCGGGGCGGTGGACATAAACGGCTGTACCGCACGATTGACTTCAAGCGGGATAAGCGCGGCATGATAGCCCAAGTCATTGCCATTGAGTACGACCCCAACCGCAATGCCCGGATTGCCCTGGTCCAGTATGAGGACGGGGAGAAGCGTTACATCATCCAGCCCAACGGTCTCTTGGTCGGGGCAACGATTGAGAGTGGACCCACCGCCGACATCCGTTTGGGTAACAGTCTCCCTCTAGAGAACATCCCCCTCGGTTCTGAGGTCCATAACGTCGAGTTGGTCCCTGGACGCGGGGCACAGATGGCCCGTTCCGCTGGGGCCGTGGTGCAGCTTGTGGCGAAGGACGGCGGTTTTGCCATCCTCAAACTACCCTCGGGCGAAGTCCGCCGGGTCCGTAAGGAGTGCTACGCCACCCTGGGTCAGGTGGGCAACCTGGATGCTAAAAACATCTCGATTGGTAAAGCTGGTCGTAACCGTTGGCTGGGCCGTCGTCCCCACAACCGAGGCGTGGTCATGAACCCGGTTGACCACCCGCACGGTGGAGGTGAGGGCAAGTCTCCGATCGGGATGAGTACCCCTGTTTCGCCCACTGGGGTCCCTGCACTCGGCTACCGCACCCGTAAGCGCAACAAACCCTCGTCGCGCTTCATCATCACCCGTCGTAAGGCGAACCGCTAAATTCAAGGGATCTGCATCCCCCGTTGGACCGCTGGGCGACTCGCAATGGTTTCTGCCCAGCGTTTGACGTGGGGATAGGGGTCCAAACTGATACCTTGATGGTCGTGGACAGAGACCCAGGTGTAGGTGGAAACATCGGCAATCGTGTAATCCGCCCCAGCAAGATAGGCTGATTTCCCTAACTGTTCGTTAAGAACCCCGTAGAGACGGTGGACTTCTTTGGTGTAGCGGTCAATGGCGTAGGCGATTTTTTCTGGGGCATAAAGAGCAAAATGATTGAGTTGCCCGAACATCGGCCCAACGCCGCCCACTTGAAACATTAACCATTGCAAAATCGGATAGCGGTTCTCGACGGGAAAAAGTTTACCTGTTTTCTCGGCTAGATAGATCAGGATTGCGCCGGACTCAAAGAGGGCGAGGGGTCCATGGGGACCATCAGGGTCCACTAGGGCCGGGATTTTACCATTGGGATTGATGGCGAGGTAGGCGGGGGTGTGTTGGTCGCCCTTGGTGATATTGATGACATGGAGATTGTAGGGCAGGTCCACCTCTTCAAGCATGACCGAGGCTTTGCGTCCGTTGGGTGTGCTGAAGGTGTACAGGTCAATCATGGTGCTGGCTCAGACGTAGGACTCTCTCACTTTAGGGAGCCTCGCCCGGTCTGATACCTTTCTCAGGGAGGAGCCGAGTTACTGAGCAAGCTCTCCGCTTTCCTAGTGTTATCTGCTGACCCTTAGCCCACCACACGCGGCGTAATGATATCCTAAATCTGCTCTCTTGAAAAAACTCAACCGTGACCGAGGCTGCCCCCCTACGGAGAATTAGTGTAGATGAGTTTGCTCGTCGGCTAAAAGATGCAGTTGAACAACAAGATAAACGCTTTGCTTTTTTCCTGGGGGCGGGTTGTTCTATTTCCTCTGGTATTCCTTCGGCAGGGGGTCTGGTAAAGGATCGTTGGCTTCCTCGGCTTCATAGTTTTCGTACTCCCCTTCAGAAGCTAGAAAGTTGGATATGTGAAGAATTTCCAGGCTATGACTCCGATAAACCTAGTGCCTCTTACGGCCAAGTTATCGAAAAGCTGTTTCTTCATCCTGAGGAGCGGCAGCGTGAATTTGAGCAACTGTGCGACAGTAAATTTCCTGGGTTTGGCTATGCGGCTCTGGCTAGCTTAATTGCCTCAAAAGACGGACGGTTCAACATTGTCTTGACGACTAATTTTGACGATCTTGTTGCTGATGCTCTTTATCTTTTCACTGATGCCCGTCCTTTGGTTATTCCCCACGAGTCTCTAGCAAGCTTCATTCGACCAACGCGCACACGTCCCCTTGTGGTGAAGCTTCATGGTGATCACCGCCTAACGCCAATGAATACTGAACAAGAAACAGAGCAATTGGAAAAAGCGATTGAAAGCCAAGTAGGTACTTTACTTTATGACCGGGGGCTGATCTTCATGGGCTATGGAGGGAATGATAAGAGCGTTATCAAAATGTTACATTCTCTTCCTAAAGAGGCACTTCCGTTAGGCGTTTATTGGGTTAGCGGAAGTGAACCTCAAGGGGAGATAAGAGCTTGGTTGAATCTACGTAAGGCTGTATGGGTTAACAAGAAAGATTTTGATGAAGTCATGGTAATTCTGCATAGCGTATTTAAGCTTGCCCCCCCTAACTCCAATCGATTTGACAAGGTTTTCCAGAAATATATGGACACTTATAACAAAGTGTCTACACAAATTGATTCACTACCCAAGGACGCTCTCGATGCAGTAGCACTAAAAGCAGCACTTGAAATCACTGACCAATCTTTGCCAGAGTGGTGGTCTTTCACAGAGCAAGCCTTGCGTCTTCACAATAGTGCGCCCGAAAAAGCTCAAGAGTTATATTTAGAAGGTATAGTTAAGTTTCCAATTTCTGCTCCTTTAATTGGCAGTTACGCTATTTTCTTACATACTATCAAGAAAGACTATGAGGAGGCCGAGAGGTACTACCGCCGTGCTCTTGAGATTGACGCCAATAATGCGAACCACCTTGGAAATTATGCTGGTTTTTTACTTTCAAAAGGGCGGACTGAAGAGGGACTATCAATTTTAGATAGAGCATTAAATGCACCTGAGATAGCCAGTTCACCTGCTCTTCTTGTTGAATGTTGGTTTTACTCACTTGCACATGGCAAGCCTGAGAAACGGAGACAGGCTTTGTACAACTTGAAGCAAGCGTTAGTTGAAGGTAAACGCTCACCAGGATGGAACCTTAAGACCAATATTGAACAAGATTCAGAAGGAGGGACACCCAGACGTGTTCTGGTTGGAGAAGCTGGCGGCTGTGATTTCAGAAGATGCAGATACTGGGGAGTTGGAAGCATGGGAGACTTGGCAAGACGCTTGAAACTTTGGTCAGGGAGCTTAAGGGGTGACACTGGACTCAGCTACGCAGGTAGTAACGATTCCTACCCCCCGAAAACGGCTTCTACCATCTAAAAACGAGTTCTACGCACGAGAAACCGTGCTTACGGTCTAAACAACGAGTTCTACGGACGAAAAACGATGCTTCCCGTGCGAACAAGGCGTTTTGTAGAACGAGCGTCTCGTATTTTGACTAGCTCATCCTCGACAAGCCTCCGGGACTGGTAAGGCGCGGGTCCGGGGGACACAATAACTGCTTAGGGTTACTTTGCCAACGCCTCCACTTGGTCAATCGCTTCAGGTTCGCCCCGCAGGAGTAAACAATCGTCTACGGCGAGGGCGAGGTCGCCGCCCGGAGCGTTGAGGAGTTGCCCTTGGCGGCGGATGGCTTGGACAACCACGTTGTAACGGCGGCGGAGGTCGGTTTGCATCAAGGTCTGACCGATGAGGGAGGAGGTCTCCTTGAGGGTGATCCAATCGCTCAGTCCCGCCCGCGCCGGGGTGCGGAGTAATTCCTGAAAACTGACCCGCTCGGCAGGTGAACCCACCACCAAGAGACGGTCCCCCGCCAAAACTTGCGTCTGGGCCGTGGGGTAGCGCAGGGTCTGGTCCCCCCGTTCAATCGCCATCACACTCGCCCCGGTACGGTTACGGATGTCCCCTTGAGCCAAAGTCAGCCCCACCAAACCACAGGCCGGGGTCAGGGTGAACCACTCGCCATTGAAGTCCTCAGCAATCGTGAGCAGTTCTTGTAACGCGCTTGGGGCTTCAGGAATGAGGGTCCGGTAACGTCCGGTGCGGATTTGGGTCAGGATCGCCTGGATCGTCTGACGGTCCTCGCCCAGTAGTAATAAAAGTTGTGCCCCCATCTCCATCGCCGCCTCAAACTCGGGCTGGACGACCTCACGGGCACCGAGTTGGCTAAGGACTTCCACTTCACTGGTTTGATGGGCACGGGCGAGGACCGTCAGCTCTGGGGCGAACTCCAAGGCCCGTTTGAGGACTAAACGGGTACTGGCGGGGTCCGGTAGGGCAATGGCGAGAGACTTAGCGCGTTCGAGGTGAGCTTTTTCCAGAATTAAATCGCTCTCGGCATCCCCGAAAATATAAGGAATTTTTTGGTTGCGGAGGGACTGGACCGCCGCCTCACTGTTATCGAGGACCAAAACCGTCTGCCCCCGTTCTCGCAACAGTTTCACCAAGACCTGTCCAATGCGTCCGTACCCGACCACGACCACATGGTCCTGGAGGACCGCTGGGAGGCTCAGTTCACGGATGCCCTGGAACCGACTTAAAAAACGAGCAGTTAAAGGCCAGCGCAACAAACTCTGGGCCAGTAGCGGCGCGAACTTCAGCAAGGAAGGAGTCAGCACTAAGGAAACCGCCGTCGTCCCCAGGACCAGCACGTACTTAGATTGAGTCAACAAGCCCAAGCTCAGCCCCACTTGAGCCAACACAAAGGAGAACTCCCCAATCTGATTGAGCCCCAGACTGACAATCACGGCAGTTTTGAAACTGTAGCGGAAGCTCAGCACAATCGGCAGAATAATTATGGCCTTGCCGACCATCACCACCGCTACTAGGCCCAGGATGAGCCCGAGGTTTTGCCACAATAACAGGGGGTCAATCAGCATCCCAATTGAGGCAAAAAATAACGTCGCAAAAATATCGCGCAGGGGCAAAACTCTCGCTAGGGCTTGGTCGGCGTACTCCACTTCCGAGAGCATCAGCCCCGCCACAAACGCTCCCATCTCAATCGAAAGTCCCACCGCCGCCGTGGTGAAGGCCACCCCTAGACAGAGCGTGACCACCGTGAGCAAAAACAACTCCGCACTCCCCGTACGGACCACCGCCCGCATCAACCAGGGCACCACCCAGATCCCCGCCGCCACCGCTGCCGCCACAAAAAGTAATCCCTTCCCTAAGGCCAACAACAGAGCTAGCCCAATCGCTTCTGGGGGTTGATTTAAGGCGGGCAGAACCGCCAGGATCAATCCCAGGGCCAAGTCCTGCACGATAAGGATGGCAAGCATCACCTGTCCATGCAAAGTCGGGACCTCCCCGCGCTCCGTCAAAGTCTTGAGGACCACCGCCGTCGAGGACAAGGATAGTAACGCCCCCAAAAAAAGACCCCGCACCGGCGTATCCACCCAGCCCGTACCGTAGGCCAAAAGCGCAACCAGGACCGTAGTTAGTCCAATCTGAAGCAGCCCGCCCCCCAGCGCGATCCCCCGGACACGATTAAGTTCTTTGAGAGAAAACTCGACCCCTAGGGCGAACAACAACAGGGCAACTCCTACAGTCGCCAGGGACGCAATCCGCTCATCCCCCAAGAGTTTCAGGCCGTAGGGACCAACTACCAGCCCCCCCAGCACATAGCCCAAGAGCGCGGGTTGCCGTAGCCGCGTCGCCACAAACCCACCCAGGGCCGCCGGCCCCAACACTGTAACCAACTCCAAAATGAACTCAGTACCCGCTGCCATCCTGCTCCCCCCGTGAAGTTTATCGTGCCTCCTTTGATAACGCGCTGTAAAAGAGCCGCTGAAAGGTCATCGGCACTGGCTCATCTCCCACCCTCAGAAGCGCAAGTCGCTACTCTCAGTTAGCTGGAACATTGCCAAAGAAGATACCCGTGATTAACCCCGTTCCGTTCATCAACCAAATCGCGTTGTCCCCACTGATGTAGTTGCGCCATAACAAGTCCGCTTGGTTGTCCCCGTTGAAGTCCCCGCTCCCGATAAGCTGCCAGTTCAAGTCCGGCAACGCCGGTAGCAACACCCCGGCAGTGAGGGCCGTCCCGTTCATCAACCACACCGCACTCTCAGCACTACTCAAGTTGCGCCAGAGGATGTCCGCTTGAGGGTCCAGGTTGAAACTCCCCTGCCTCGGGGTGATAGCTTGGCTCACCATCTGCCAACTCAGGTCTATCTGACCCAAGGGAGCCGCCCCCGCATAACTCGTCCCGTTCATCAACCAGATAGCGTTGCTGCTGTCGGTGTAGTTGCGCCAGAGTAAGTCCGGCTTGCCGTCGCCGCTGTAATCCGCCGCCCCGACCAGTTGCCAGTTGCGGTCAGTCACGGTATCAATCAGGTACCCAGCGACAAAAGTTGTACCGTTCATCTGCCAGAGGGCGTTCTCGCCGGTGGCATAGTTGCGCCAGAGTAAATCAGGTTGTCCATCCAGGGTGAAGTCCACGGCTGCCACCAGTTGCCAGTTGGGGTCGGTGACACTATTGAGCAGGACGGAGAAAGCAAAGGCGGTGCCGTTCATGAACCAGAGGGCATTCTCACCGGTGGTGTAGTTGCGCCAGAGGATATCGGACTGTCCATCGTTATTGAAGTCAGCGGAGCCGACCATCTGCCAGAGTTCAGAGCGGACATTGTAGGGCGCGACCCGGAACGGGAAGGGACTAGAGGTGCCGCCCGCTGTGGTGACGGTGACGGTCGTGGGCGTACCCGCGAGGATGGCGGGGACCGTGACAGCGAGTTGAGTACTAGATAAGAGCGTGAAGGCGGCGGGGAGGCCATTGAAGAGGACACCCGTGACACCCGTGAGGTTATTGCCCGTGAGGGTGAGGCGAGTGGTAGGCGGACCAACGGCTGGAAAGAGGTCCGTCACAGTGGGCGGAGTAACAGTGGTTGTGGTGACAGTGAAGAAGCCGCCGGTGACAGTTCCGCTTGGTGTAGTAACGCTCAAGGGTCCAGTAGTCGCGCCGCCTGGAACAGTGGCGGTAATTTGGGTACTGGAGTTGACAGTGAAACTTGCGGCGATCCCGTTGAATCGAACCGCTGTCGCCCCGCTAAAGTTCGTGCCAGTGATAACGACGCTGGTACCCACCGGACCTTGGAGCGGGTTGTAACTGCTGATGGTGGGTGCAGTATTGACTACGGCTTGTTGCAAGTTGAGGACGATGTTTCCAGAACTACCGCTAAAACCATCTACAGCGATGCGGTAGACCGTACCGCCGAGGGCATTAAAGGTAACGGTGCTTGTGCCGTTGCCGCCGCTATCGTCATTACTCGCAATCGTGGTCAAGGCATTGACGGCAGTCCCAGTGTAAACGCCCAAGGTCGTATCGAACGCACTGCCGATGGTATTGATGGTCACACTGCCCGTGGCTGGGGCAGTCCAGGTCCACCAGACCGAGCGTCCACCAGAATTATTAGCGTGGTTTGGCTCCCCGGCTTCTTTGGTTGCGTCCACATTAGAGCTGGAGATAGTGATGGGGTTGCCTGCTAAACCGATGGCGTTAATGAAATTGTCGTTAGTAGGTGTAGAGACTTTGTTCAAAATAATGTTGATATTCGCGAGGGTCCCACCAGCGTTGACCGTGAGGATTGTACTGGTGTTGGGATTGTCGCTGGCGGATTCACCAACGTTATAAAACTCCTTGACTGCGCCCACTGGGAAAACAGGGATATTACCATCTTCAGTACTATAAAAACTAATCGTCGAAACTTCGCTCGGGTTAATCGGTTGGATATCCACAGTGTATTGACCCGGTGGTAAGCCCGGCAGCGTAAAGGTCCCTTGGAAATTGGGATTTGGTGCATTGTTCAAGTAACCCGAAATGACCGACACAGCATCTTTTTGGGGAATTCCTCCTACCTTGCGGGCGACAACGAGGGCTCCATCAAATCCCGTGACCCCATCTCCTAACAAGACTTTCCCAGTAATCGTGCCATAGTTCGTACTGAAACTCGAAGCTGGGTAGAAGTTGCTCATCCAAGAGCGGTCATCTAACTCCAAACTCTCCTGCTGTGCGCCAAAGAGAAAGGAATACATGGTTGGGATGTTGGTGAAGTCAACTGCACCTACTGACTCCAGCAAAGTATGATCGAGTCCACTGAGGTGCCCAAATTCATGGATGAATGCTGATTTGAAACCGGGGTCGTTAGAGAATTGCCCGTTGAGGACTGCAAGACTGTAAATAATCTCACTATTATTTGTGATACAGTCCGGTCCAGCGAACCCTAGAATATCATCCGAAGACCCTACCCCAAAAATTAAATCGACAATGGAGCCATCCGTATCAAAAACTACATAGCTGGCAGGATTCAGGTTATTAACGCATTGGTCAAACCGTTCATCTTGTAACTCAAAGAAGTTGTCGTCAGTAATATCTTCAGAGAGCGGACCGACATTTTGGTAGCTGATGTTGCTGTCTGGAATATCTTGCCAGGGTTGGAAAGCTGTGGTGACGAAACTGAGGGCTTGAGCATTGGTCAAGCTCCCCAAACTACCCTGGTCTGTCTGGTATTTGATGGGTAGTTTACTAGCACTAAAGCGAAGCGGCTGGTTGTTAAATACACCAATCGTTCCTCCGGCTTGGACTGGAGCAATGTTTACCGCAAGCAGGGCTAATACGCCCCAAAGTACGCGCTGACGCATGGTTAATCCTTAGTTTTGGGTAATGAGCCACTGCAAAATCTTGGTCAAGAGCGTCAAGCGCAACGGTTCGCCTTGATTCGCCCGCTGGACTTCCTGGAGTTCACCCGTAGATAGTATCCCCGTCACCCGTTCTAGGGGGAAGAGGTCCCAGTTACTGCGTCCATTCTGGGCCACTTTGACCCCTTGGGCATCGTCACGGATGGCGAAACGGCCCTGTTCAATCCCGACGGGACTGGTCAACCCGACTTTACTCGGGGTCCGCAACAACAATAAAACTTCTTCGCCCTTCTGAAAGCCCTTGAGATGGGGCAGCCCAGGATCATTGCTGGCCCCGTACTGGCGAAAGACTAAGGTCTGGGTAGGCGTACCTTTGAGGACTTGGCTGACTGCCAGGGTAATTTTAGTGACGGGAATATTGGCATAACCCGCTAGAGACTCGGTTTGTACTTCCACACAACGCCCGACCACCACCTGCCCTGCCCGTTGGCTCAGCTCAGCTAGATCCAGGGGACGGGCAATCTGGGCAAAGCCGGGAGCCGTCCCTAATAAAGGCGCAATGCACATCAACCGGACTAAAAAAGAAGTGAGGAGACTCATCAAGAACCACCATGGGAGGTTAAGAAGATTATATCTGTCCTAAGCCCTTGTCCTGAGAGGAAACTACTAGCTTCACATTACTTTGCAGTTGCAGTATCACGATTGACTTCAACCCTTACGATTTGTTTTGGCCGTACTAACGGGAGCAAGGTAGCGTTCATCGGTGATGGGGACGTTAAACTCGACGGTTTCATAGTCTAGAGGCAAGGTTGCTGTATTGCCTTAGTAAGTAATGCCGTTCATTATTTAAGTTGTGCTTCGGTATTAAGCGGTAGGAGGTGCTTCCCTAGAATTGTTATGGTGTTCTTATGTACTCACTGCCGTCAGATCGATTCCTAGACCTCTCTTCATGCCCGGTTTGTCGTCTGGGTCGGCTGGCGGTTATGCCCTTGATGGAAGTCCTAGCCTGTAATCTCTGTCGGCACATTTTTGAAGTAGACTCTGAGCGTCAGATGGTGGGAATGGTGGGTAGTGCTCCGCCCTTAGTCTGGCAGTGGGACGGGCAAGGCTGGGCTAGTCCTCGCGGACAGGGCTTCTCACGGGCGGATCTATTAGTGGGCGTAGTCTTGGTGGTATTCCCGACGTTATTAGTGGGCGGGAGTTGGATTTTTCGGCCCATCGGCACGGGACCTCTAGCTTGGTTTCCGGCTTTCTGGACGGGATTAACGTTTGTTACGCATCTGATGGGTATCTTGAGTATTCTGGTGTCGTACTACCAATTTTCCGTAATGACTTTCTTGAAATCTCTAGTCCAATCGGTGCTACGAAATACGAAGCTGTTTCATTAAAAACGGGGCGAGGACAGTCCCCACCCCGTCACTTTACCTTGTGAACTTACTCCGCTAGAGCGAAGGCGACTGGACGGCCCCGGAGCGTCGTGTTCTTGAGATTGAGCACAGAATCGCTGTCCTGTTCACGGACCTCGACGAAGGCACAGGTGTCCATGATCTCAATCGCGCCAATTGTGCGTCCCGGAATCCCGGCCTCGTTGGCGATCGCGCCAACAATGTCACCGGGGCGCAACCCAGCATCCCGTCCGGCCCCAATGTAAAGGCGGACCATCGGCTGGTCGCCGCCAGTTGTCCGTTTCTCCACTGAACGGCGCGGGCTCTGGGGCGGGGCACTCGGCGGGACCTCAATGGGCCGTTGCGACTCAGGCAACAGGCTCAAGGTAGCGCGGGCAATGTCGAGGGGGTCAAACTCCAGGGCTAGCCGCTCCACGAGCTCTTGATGGTCCTGGCGTTGTTCGAGATTGACCAGGATCTCGCGCAGGTGGTCTTCTAGACGTTGCCGCTGGGCTTGTTGCACATCCTTGGGACTGGGAGCTTTGACGATGGCAATGGGTTGACCGACCGCCCGCTCGTAAAAGCGCAATAGACGACGCTCAGCCGGTTCGACTAGGGTGATCGCTACGCCCCGCCGTCCGGCCCGCCCAGTGCGCCCGACTCGGTGAACATAGGTCTGGGCTGCTGGGGGCGCATCGTAGTTGAAAACGTGGCTAATCTGCTCAATGTCCAGGCCCCGTGCTGCCACATCGGTGGCAACCAGCAAGTCTAAACCCCGGTTGCGGAACTTGCGGATTACATTCTCGCGGGCAGTCTGGGTCAGGTCGCCGTGGTACACATCCGCGCTGTAGCTGAATTCTGCCAATTCTTCAACTAACTGGTCTGCCCCTTGTTTGGTGCGGGTGAAAATGAGGACGGCCTTGGGTGCTTCCAGTTCCAAGAAGCGGATCAAGGTCTGGGTCTTGTGGCGACGGCCCGTGACCAGACAGGCCCGTTGGTCAATGTCCAGATTGCGCTCCTCACCAGGGTTGGCCTCGACCATCACGGGCACGGGGTTTTTGAGGTACCGCTTGCTCAGGTTCTGGACTGCCGGGGAGAGGGTCGCGGAGAAAAAGGCGGTCTGACGGTTGGTCGGGGTCGCATTCATCAGCTTGGTCACGTCTTCGACGAAGCCCATATCGAGCATCTCGTCACATTCGTCCAGCACCAAGGCTTTGAGGTGGTCCAGTTTGAGTAGACCACGCTCCAAATGGTCCAACAATCGCCCCGGGGTCCCGATTACCACATGAACACCCCGGTGCAGGCGACGGCTCTGTTTCTCGATTGGCTGACCGCCATACACGGGTAGGACCTGGAGGTCTGGCCCACCAAAACTAACCACGGCCTCAGCAACCTGAACCGCCAATTCGCGGGTCGGAGTAAGGACTAGCAGTTGGACCTGTAATAAGTTGGGATCAATTTGCTGAATGAGAGGGAGGGTATAGGCAGCGGTCTTGCCCGTACCGGTGCGGGCACAGCCAATGACGTCGCGTCCAGCCAGTAGTTGGGGGATGGCAAGCTCTTCAATAGGCGTCGGCGTGTCGAAACCGAGACTAGAGACCGTGCGGATGAGTTCAGGGCTTAGGCCCAGTTCCTGAAATGAGAGTGACATGTTGCTCCTCTGAGGGTGAACAGCCTCAAAGGGGCTTCATTCCCTGCCCTGCCCTTAAGACTGCGTAAGAACATTCAGTGTTTTTGTTCTCACTAACAACTATCGTACTATACAAAACGTAATTTTTACAATATTTTACATCCGATGGACTGATGAACCTTTCCAAAGACCTCGGCTATACTAGCTAAGGCGTTGGTGCTGGGCAGCCATGGGTGATTTCATCAAAAGCATTTCCAAGTGGCCCGTTTTCTTGGCTGGGTCATTTCTTAACAATGTCATGGGGACCTTTGGCTGGGTGGCTCCCCTCTGGCGTAACCCGGTTACAGCTTTCCTACTAGTCCTAGCTTTAATCGGGAGCATCATCGGGCTCGTGTTAACCCTGCGGGCGATGCTGAGCTTAGGTTAGGGCTTTGAAGGGGCAGGTGGGGCAGTCTGACATGATGGTATCGCGGTTGCCGTCTTGGTGGCCCATCATGTAAGAGAGTTCGGCTACCTGGATGGTGAGATTAGTCAGCTTCAACCCGACATAAGGATCGAGGTTGTCGGTAATCCCCAACATTAATTTCTCAATACTGATGCGTAGACCTTCAGGAGCTTTCATGGTGTCCTCATGTAGTGGATTTGCCTCATCTTAACTAGACTCCCCAGCGGTCCTATTAGACTTAGGGTATACCTAATTAAAAGCGGTTGCTGAATCTTTAGTGTCTCTCTTGATACTATATTGACAGCAACCCTATAAATTTTAGAAAGTCTATAGATCCTACAATTCAATTATGACACTTTGACACCCTATTGGTAGGGTTTTGTTAGGTCTTTTTACCTAAATGTGGTGTTATTTTCGTTCTATTAGCTTGTATACTCTAAGAGTGAGGAAGGCATAGTCCTCCATCGGGGATCGCTAGAACTTCATAAATCACCGTTATTTATGACTCTTATTAGGGGAATAATCCTGGTTGTGGGTAGGGCTTATGTCTTGAGAAAGAGGCCATTGACTAGTCAGCGACCCAGACCACTTGCGCCGGACTTCCGCCCACTTTAAGGGTGATTCGGCTAGTTCCGACAACGACGACGACTTCACCTTGTTGGGGAAAGGGGATGAGTAGGCGGCCTTTGGGATCGAGGTTGACTTGACCCATGGTGCGGTCAAATTTGAGGGGTGATTGGGGGGTGAGGGTGGCGCGGTCAAAGACAAGGACCTGTTGGGTGTTGGTCTCGACGGCGTAAATTTGGCGGTCATTCACGAGCACCTGGGAGATGACCACGGGTCGTTGGGAGAAGCTGGCTTCGCGGAGGGAGCGTTGATTCTGGACTTTCCCATCCTGGACAACAAATAGGGTCTCCCCGAGGGCCACATAAACTAACCCCGCCCGTGTCGCAAGCGGCATCACGTAGGCTGGCGGACCCAAGGAGAGGGCGGTTATCGGTTGAAGATTCTCGTGGTTAAAACCCAACAAGAGACCCTTAGCGGGATTCGTGACCCAGAGTTTGTCGGCGGTGAAAGCCAGACTGGGAGCGAGGAGGAGGGAATTGGCTTCACCGAGGCTCCTGGGTTCACCTACGGGTTTAAGGTCCTGTTGGCGCAGTTGGGTCAGCTTGAGCGAACGGGCATGCAGGATGTACAGGTAGTCGTTATCCGCCACGACCTCCACCGGAGCGAGAGTCAGTTCAGCCATAGCTTGGGGTTGGAGCGTCTGGGGATCAAAACTGGTGAGCCGCCGTTGGGCATCTAGGGTATAAATCTGGCCTGACTGATAGAGTTGCAGGGGTTCAGTTTTAAGGTTGGTAGTGTTGAGGGTGCGGAGGCTCTGGGGGTCTACCCGGCGTAGTTGGGGACCGGCTTGGTCCAGAATGATCAATTGGTCGGCGGTGACAGGCAGGGCTAATAAACAAAGGACAAGCAACAGGGAGCGCATGGTTTCATTGTCTTGGTTTGTGGGACCGTTGGCAATTAGGCTCCTTCACCCCACGCGTGGGGGACCAAGGTAGAAAAGTATAAGTAGTGGCAGTAGGAATTAGGGTAGGGGCGGGTTTCAAACCCGTCCGTCCCTGCCGGGATAAGGCATAGCTCAAGCAGGTCAAGGCGTTGTGAGGACTGAGTGTGGCGGACCCACCAGTTGCACCCGGCCCTGCGCTATTAAGACTACCGTATCTGCCAGCCGCGTTGCCTCGGCCCGGTCGTGGGTGACGAGGACCATCGGTAACTGGAGTTGTTGTTGTAAGTGCTTGAGTTCGCGGCCCAAGGTCTCCCGCAAATCGCTGTCGAGGGCGTTGAAGGGTTCATCTAGCAGGAGGAGCCGGGGGTAGGGCGCGAGGGCACGGGCCAAGGCGACCCGTTGGGCCTGTCCGCCGGAGAGTTGTTGGATACATTGTCTCTCCAATCCCGTTAACTGTAATTGGGTCAAGAGTTCCAGGACCCGCTGTTCCTGTTGAGAAATAGACCAACGGTGTAGCGCGAAGGCAATATTTTCGTGGACGGTTAAATGGGGAAAAAGGGCATGGTTCTGGAATACATAGCCCACCTGCCGCTTTTGGGGAGGCCAGTTTACGCGCTGCTCGGTATCTAGGAATTGTTCAGATCCCACTTGGACCCGGCCCCGCGCTGGAGTTAATAAACCCGCTAAGATATTCAAGATCGTAGACTTACCGCACCCGGACGGACCAAATAGGACTACCAATCCGAGGGGAGCCGTGAATTCTACGCCCAGCTTAAAGTTGCCCAAGGTCTGCCACGCTTGGCACTGAATCACTGACTACCGCCTGGACTCTGAAAAGTGATGCGCCCATAGCCAACAAACTGAGAAATGGGCTGTGTACCCACGGGCAAAGCTTGGACCTCAAACAGGTAAACCCCACTCACCTCCGGGTTACGCATCTGCTGGAACTCAATGGTGATGTAGCCCGTGGGTGGCGAAAGGAAATCCACCATCACTGTCCGGCCCCTTAGGCTGATGGTCGCCGGAAGCTGTTGACCGATGGAGCGGGGTCCCGTGGCTCCTGGGTTACTCGGCACATAGACTAAAACCTCCTCTGGGCGGGGCAGATTGATACCAAAAGGAACGGCATCATCGGGAACAGTAATTGTCAAACGGGCTAAGGAGGTCTGCACACGAGCAGGGATCGCCACGTTGAACTGGTAGGAAGTGGGACCGTAGCGCGTGACATCATTGAGGGCTAGGGCGGG
Source organism: Candidatus Cyanaurora vandensis (assembly GCF_013285555.1). GTDB lineage: Bacteria > Cyanobacteriota > Cyanobacteriia > Gloeobacterales > Anthocerotibacteraceae > Cyanaurora > Cyanaurora vandensis. The sequence continues at coordinate 15,116 of NZ_JAAXLT010000106.1, forward strand.
TTGGAGCTTGAGCGCGGTCTCAAAAGCAACTGGATAAGCCCCCACCGGAACCAATAAGCCCACCAGCCCCAGCGTACAAACTTGCTGCCACATAGGAATCTCCTGCTTTAGTGCTGTTTTAACAGTTGGGAGGCAGTTGTTGTCCGCAACACAGTTGCCAGAGCAGAAAAGTAGCAAAGCTAGCTGACTTGGAAATGCTGAAGGCCGCAGCCCGTGACGGCTACATCCATTTAACTAAGCATCTGTTACCCACAGTGTGGAACATGGCCCATTTAAGTGCGGATGGGATTTAAGATGCGGCTCACAGCGGTTTTTTAACGGGGAGAAGCAATAAGGCTAAAGTGCCAGCCAGCGGCTAACTCTGGCTGCGACAGGTTGCGTTTTTTCTGATTCAAAGTGTGATGGCTATTTCTTCATTAGGGGCTATAAGCTGTGCGTAAGTCCTGTAATTTCTCTCAGAATGAATAGATTGTTCCTAACCCTTACAACTATGCTTGAAGGTATGGAAATCAAATACAAAAACTGGCTGGTTAGCATTACTCCCAAACTGGGTACAGGTGATGGGCGACCCCAGCATGATATTCTCTTGAAAAACCCAGAGGGCGTAGAGTTCGTTCATCTTTCGGATGGAAGTTTTGAAGATTCAAAATCTATGACTGAAAGAATTATTGATGACTTTGATCAAGTGTATCGCAGGTTGGCCTAGAAACTTATTTGCGTCGTATCACTACCTTTGGTTAATTCTAAAATGAGGTGGATTAATTCTTCCATCTGCACGGGTTTGACGATATAGGCTTGATAGCCCGCTTGGATGGTGTACTGACGATCTTCTGCTTGGTTGCGGGCAGTGAGGGCAATAGCTGGGATTGCGTTGCCCTGTTGGGCGTCCAACGCGCGTACTTTTTGGATGAATACATAGCCGTCCTCGTCGGGCATGGTGATATCACTAACGAGGATATGGGGTCCCCATTCCGTCAGCATAGCTAGAGCAACTTTGGCAGAGGATGCACTACGGACTTGGGCTTGGCGTAGGGCAATACTGGTCAGATTTCTGGCTTCGAGATCATCATCTACCACCAAAACTTTGAGTTGGTTGAGGCCGCCAGCGTAGTGAGCTTGGTAGGAAGCCTCCCTTTCCACGGGTATCCCGAGGAGTACAGGGATCAGCCCTTGCCCACGAATCGCACTGACACCGAGGCGGAGGGTGAAGGTCGCTCCCTGCCCCGCTCCCGCGCTGGCGGCCTCGAGCGTACCGCCGTGCAACGCGACTAAGTGACGGGTAATGGTTAGCCCGAGGCCTAATCCAGCCTGATAACGAGTCGTCGGACCCGCCTCCTGCCGGAAACGCTCAAAAATATGGGGCAGAAGTTCAGGTGTGATGCCCTGCCCGGTATCGCTGACCGTGACCACGATCTGACCCGCGACCCGTACCATCTGGACGACAACATTGCCACCAGCGGGTGTGAATTTAATGGCGTTGATGAGGAGATTCCAAATCACTTGCTGTAGACGGTTGGGATCGCCCAAGACAGTGCTGGTGTCTCCGTCCAAGTTGACCGTGAGTTGGACCCCTTTACTAAGGGCGATCACGATCACGGAATCAATGGCAGTCTGGACAATTTCAGCGAGGACGACGGACTGCATATCGAGCCGGATCTTGCCAGGGACCATCCGCGCTACATCAAGCAAATCTTCAATCAGTCGGTTCTGAGTAACCACATTGCGTTCAATAATCTCCAAGGCCCGTTGAGCGGCGGCGGGATCAGTTATTTTGCGCCTGAGCATCTGGGTCCAACCCAGAATGACATTTAGGGGCGTGCGTAACTCGTGGGCGACCGTAGCCAGAAATTCATCCTTGAGCTGACTGGAGATTTCCGCTTCTTTGCGGGCTTGCTGTTCCAAGGCCAATAGCTGCGTTTGGTCTTCTACAGCCTGTTCTAGCTCGGTCACACGCTCACAAAGGGTCGTCAGTCCGTCAATAAGTTGTTTTTTTGATAGGCGGCGATGGAACTGCATGGGCCACTCCTTCAAGCAGATTTTTATTTGCTAACGGGTTCAGAAATAGCCTGGGTACATATACTCACCCATAAGGCTGCTATCTGCAACCTGCAAACAAAATGCACACTGTTTTCATTCATCATTAGTCTCATCGTGAACTCCCCTGTATGCCTTGTAGTGATAACACAAAAAAAATAAAAATTTGTCCATCACGTTACTCATCTCTGCCAATATTGTTCTAAAGTTGAGGACAAAAAAGTTTAAGTGTTCAGGAATTTTACTCACACTGGGCCTATTTATGGGGTTGGACTCGTGCTCTCCGTTTATCTTGCCTACGCTGCCTGCCCTAGGTTTAGGCTACGAGCTTTCCTTGATTTCTATTTTGGGATGAATTCTCTAATCTAGGTCCTACCCTGACTGCGGTAAGCAGCGGGGTAAAATACCAACATCCGTAAAAGGAACTGGGAATGAAAGTAGCTGTGGTCGGCACGGGGTATGTAGGACTGGTAACAGGGGCTTGTCTTGCTGAGGCGGGGCATCAGGTGATTTGTATTGACAACAACGAAGCTAAGGTGGCCTCCTTGAAGCAGGGCCGTATTCCAATTTTTGAGCCCGGTCTTGAACAGATTGTCCGTCGTAACTATGACCAAGAGCGGTTGGTCTTCACCACCGATGTCGCGGCGGGGGTCCAGCAAGCTGGGGTAATTTTCATTGCGGTGGGTACGCCCGCCCTACCGACGGGGGAGAGTGACCTGCGCTACGTTGAGGCGGTGGCGCGGACCGTGGGGGAACACCTGGATAGTGCCTACCGGGTCATTGTCAACAAGTCCACCGTCCCGATTGGCTCTGGGGACTGGGTACGGATGCTGATTCTTGAAGGGGTAAAGCAGGCCAAAGTCCCCGTGACGCCCCTGGGGCATGAAGCGGACCCCGTGACGCCTAATTTCGATGTAGTCAGCAACCCGGAGTTCTTGAAAGAAGGAACGGCAGTTTGGGATACCTTCAACCCCGACCGGATCGTGGTCGGGTCCGATAGCCCCAAGGCGATTGCGATCATGCGTGAACTATACCAGCCGATTGTGGACCGGGAATTTGCCGAGGCTCCGGGGGCACCCGTACCCTTTGTGGTCACGGACTTGGCCTCGGCAGAGATGATCAAGTACGCGGCGAATGCTTTTTTGGCGACCAAGATCAGTTTCATTAATGAGATCGCCAATATCTGTGAACGAGTCGGGGCGGATGTCTCGGAAGTGGCCTACGGGATCGGTCTGGACCAGCGCATCGGGCAGAAATTTTTGCAAGCAGGCTTAGGCTGGGGCGGTTCTTGCTTCCCGAAGGACGTGGCGGCCTTGGTCCATACGGCGAACGATTACGGCTACGATACCCGCGTCCTGAGGGCTGTCGTCGAGACCAATCGTTGCCAGCGCGTCCGGGTAATCGAGAAGCTACAGCAGGAACTCAAGGTCCTCAAGGGGAAAACCGTGGGTCTGTTGGGGCTGACCTTTAAGCCGGATACGGACGATATGCGGGATGCCCCCTCCTTGACCTTGATTGAGCATCTGCATAAATTGGGGGCCAGGGTGAAGGCGTTTGACCCGATTGTGTCAGCTTCGGGGATTCGTGAGGGTTTATCCAATGTGATTGTGGAGACGGACGCCTATCGGTTGGCGGAGACCTGTGACGCGCTGGTCTTGGTCACGGACTGGAAGGAGTTTCGCAACCTGGACTTTGAAAAGTTGGCCCAACTAGTCAACCGCCCTTTGATTATTGATGGGCGCAATTTCCTGGACCGTCAAGCGTTGACTAAGGCTGGGTTCTGGTATGTAGGGATGGGCCGTTAGATGCGGATCTGTGTGACGGGCGGCGCGGGCTTTATTGGTTCCCATTTGGTGGACCAGTTACTGCATCAGGGCCATGAAGTGATTGTGGTGGATAACTTCTACACGGGGACCAAAACCAATCTCCTGTCTTGGCTCCAACAGCCCCGTTTCGAGTTGGTCCGTCACGATATTACCCAGCCCTTGTTGCTAGAGGTGGACCAGATTTATCACTTGGCCTGTCCCGCCTCGCCCGTCCATTACCAGTACAACCCGGTCAAGACGATTAAGACGAATGTGCTGGGGACCTTGAATATGTTGGGGCTAGCTAAGCGGGTCAAGGCCCGCTTCCTTTTGGCCTCAACCTCGGAGGTCTATGGCGACCCGGAAGTGCATCCCCAAACGGAAGATTATTGGGGTCATGTCAATCCGATTGGTATTCGCTCTTGTTATGATGAGGGGAAACGGGTAGCCGAGACTTTATCTTTCGATTACCACCGTCAAAATAACGTGGATATCCGAGTGGCGCGGATTTTCAACAGTCTAACGGGAGACCAAAAAGTTATCTATTACCAAGCCGACCAACTGTACTACGAGACGTTTGCAGCGTGTTACGAGCGGATTCACGGGGATATCTCGGGGGTATGTGTGCCCTGCTTTATCGAAGGGGGTAAGACGGCACTCAAGCCCATCTCGGCAGTGTGGAAACATCCGGTTCAGAAAAAAGGCTACGCCATCACGACCACCTGGGGTCAGCAGGTCAAAATCACGGAAGACCACAGTTTATTTACGCGCGATGGCGAGGAACCCAAGCCAGTTTTTGGTCATGCGTTGCGCGTGGGCATGGCGATTGCGGTACCCTGCCACCTACCGTTTATCGAAAAACCACTCACGCCTTTTTATGTTAGTGACTGCAGTACAGTTACTCAGCTCTGGGTAGTCAGCGCGGAGATTGTGGCCTATCTAGAGCAATTCAACCAGGAGATCCGGGAATATCTACGGTTGAAGAAAGTCCCGCCGCGTCAACACTTTAGCTACTTTCAGAAAATTAAAACCTACAACCGGATGCACTTGGATCTATGGCGGTATTTGGGGCTTACCTTGACGCCCAAAGAGCAGATTACGGCACGGGCTTCTAATAAGTTGATTAAAAACCATATAGCGAATATCCCGGACTTGCTCTGGTTCCTAGGCTTCTGCCTCACCAACGGGCGGTTAGTCCCCGTTCATGGCGGCTATCAACTGGTCTTCAGTTCACACTTAGAGAAATTAGTACGGGTGGTGGATGAACTCTTCGGGTTTCCGTGCTTGGTCCGGTCTAGCTCCGTTCAGATTAAGTCCAAGATTATTGTGGACTTAGTTACCCGTACTTTTGGTTGTGATGGCGATATTCCCACTTGGGTCCTGCAACTTCCTAGGGAACAATTACTTGATTTTCTAACGGGTTTTTGGGAAGGTGACACCCTCCGTATTGATGACTCGTTGACATTCCATAGCTCTAGTCAATTAATTATGGAAAAACTCACGCTCATCCTCACGTGCTTTGGTTTGATTGGCAATGTGGTAACCGATGAGGAAAATAGCCAATACAGCCTTGCTGTCGCGGGTAATTTCGCTCAGCTAAGCCGGGTGCAAACTCCCGCAACGGATATCGCTTGGGCTTTAATCGAAAAGATTGAGGAATTTGCAATTGATGAGGATGTGTATGACTTCTCGGTACCCCAGTATGAAAACTTTGTTGGCGGGACCTACGGGGTCTTCTGTCACAATACCTACGGCCCGCGCATGATGCTCAACGATGGACGGGTGGTCAGTAATTTCCTAGTCCAAGCCCTTAAAGGGGACCCGCTCACAATTTATGGGGAAGGACAGCAGACCCGGAGTTTTTGTTATGTTAGTGACCTTGTGGCTGGGTTGATGAAGTTGATGAATGGGGATTTTATCGGCCCGGTCAACCTCGGCAATCCCAACGAGTTCACGATCATGGAGCTCGCCCAAGTCGTCAGAGAGATGACGAACTCGACCTCAAGCATCAGCTACCGCCCCTTACCCGCCGACGACCCCAAACAACGCCAACCTGACATCAGCCGTGCCCGCAAACTCCTGGACTGGGAACCGCTCGTCTCGCTACGAGAAGGTTTACCTCTGATGGTTGAGGACTTTGAAAAACGCTTGAGCCTGCCCGAGATTGAGCCGAGCTAAGCGATCTCCCTAACCCCCTTTTAAAAAGGGGAAACGCTTGGGGATGACAGGACTAAGAGACAAAGTCTAGTTAGTGAGTTAACCATTCACTTAGACATACCTCTTTCTACGTGGACGTTCACACTTACGAGTGATGGCTAATTCTCAGGCAGCGGCAAAGATGAACGTATCTTACGACCACGGCTCCGCGCAACGACCTCACGCCCATTTTGGATGTTTGGTGCTGCCTGGACGGGTCTGGTTCACAAGAGGACAACAGTCATGGCTTGGCAACTACTTGCTCAAATCCCCGATACTACGGTTTTAACCTATCCTGAGCCGCAATTCTTTGTTGCTCTGGTGGCGGGACTCGCCTTGGCCCTTGCTTTTCAACTGTTGCTGACCAATCTCTCGGTGGCGACGGGCATTTCGTTGTTAGGCAATGTCAACCCCAGCAGCATGGACTCTAGTGAAGGCGAGAGCCTCGGGGGAGCCTTCCGCAAAATCGGTGTGGCTGTGGGCCTGTGGACCTTAGTAACCGTTAGTCTTGCTCTTTTCGTGGCTTCTTTCTTAGCCGTCAAACTTAGTCTGACCACAGATGTCGTCCTAGGGGCGATCCTCGGCTTGGTCATCTGGGCGGCCTACTTCTCCCTTCTGGTCTGGGGCGGTTCCAACACCGTCGGTTCCCTCGTCGGTTCTCTGGTCAATACCGTTAATGCCGGTTTTCAAGGCTTGGTCGGTACTGCCGCCGCCGCCTTTGGTGGCAAGAGTGTGAATGACCAAGTGGTCGCCACGGCTGAGGCCGCTGCTGCTGCCATGCGCCGGGAATTTGGCGGGGACGACCACACCACCGTGCGTGAAATGGTCGAGGACTACCTGGGCGATATCCGCCGCCCAGAGATGGACCTCCCCCGCATCCGCCGCGAATTCGAGAAACTTTTCAATGATCCCGAGCTTCAGTCCTTGGCCTCCCGCGAACGGCTGGCGAATGTGGACCGCAAGACATTTGTAGATCTCGTTAGTTCCCGGACGGACCTCTCCCGCAAAGAAGTAGACCGGCTGACGGACCAACTCCAGGATGTCTGGGAGGAAATGGTCCAGAAACGGCAACAGCGCGACCTCAATGAGGAACTGCTCACTTTCTTGCGCTCCGCCCGCCCCGAGGAACTGCGCGGCACGGACCTCAACAACCGTTTGGGCGACCTCGTGGAGCAGCTACGCCAAGAGCGGGCCACCCAACCCCAAGCCGCTAAGGATGCCGCGAAACCCAGCCTAATGGACCAGGCCCTACAATACGGCTACTCTACGCTTCTGGGCACGGTTTTAGGCCGCACCGACCTCTCGGATCTAGATGTACAAAAAGTCCTCCAGCAACTCCAAGGGCTGCGCGACAAAGCCACGGACCAAGTATCCAACCTCGCGAATACGATCCGCACCGACAGCGAGAACTACCTCCGCAATAGCTACCCCTGGAAGTTCAACAACGAGACTATCGCCCAAGAGTTCCGCGAGGTCCTACTTGACCCCGAGGCTGACCCTGCCCAAGTGCGACGCCAAGTCAGCGGTCTGGACCGGGCTTTCTTTGAACAAACCTTGAAGGCGCGCGGGGACTTCGCTGAGGCCCGGATGCAGGAGATCATCGACCAGCTACTCCAGATCCAAACCGAAGTCTTAACCCAACTCCAATCCGCCGAAGCCCAAGCCCACCAAGGCGACCTCAAGGCACGGTTGGAGACTGTGCTGACCAAAACCCCCAAGGAGCAACTGGGCACTGAGGCCAACCTTGATGATTTCCGCCAGACCCTTGATGACCCCACCACCACCTATCCGGTGTTGCAGGAACGGTTGGGCAGTTTCGATACAGCATACTTCACGCAAGGGTTGCAGCAACGCGGGGACCTCGACGGGTTCACCTTGAATGCACTGGTTGCCCAACTGGACCAAGCCAAAGCCCAGGTCCTCGACGTGGCCCAACAACGCCCCGCCAAACCCGTAGACCAGACCCAACAACTGGTGAGCGGCAGAGTCAGTCAGGCCGTGGGTGGAACTGTAGACCAAGCCAAGGGCCAAGCCGACCAGACCCTGACCATGATTGCTGATTATCTCCGCAATACCCAACGCGAAGAACTCAACCCCGAGGGCATCCAGCGCGACCTCAACACCCTCCTCCAGAATCCCAAACAGGGACTGCGCCAACTCCGGGACCGACTCAGCCAGCTTGACCGCGATACCCTACTGAGTCTAGTCAACCAACGCCAAGACCTCAATCGTGAACAGGCAGACCAACTAGTAGACCAAGTGCAGGGCGTACTCGGCAAAGTCAGCCGTTCGCCACGCCGATTCGCCAGCCGCGCCCAAGCGACGGTGATGGACTTCGAGTCCAACCTAGAGGGCTACCTCCGCAACACCCAAAAAGAAGAGCTCAACCCCGAAGGGATCAAGCGCGACCTGAGTATCCTGGTCCGCAATCCCCAACAAGGCTTGAGCAACTTGGGCGAACGGCTGTCCCAGGTCGACCGCTCCACCGTGGTCGCCCTACTGTCCCAACGCCAAGATATCAGCGAGAGCGAAGCCAACCGCATTCTGGACCAGTTCGACACCGCCCGCACCCAGGTGATAGACCAACTCCAACAGGTCCAACGCCGTCTCCAACAAAGTGTGGAAGGGTTATTCAGTCGCCTGCGTGTCTACCTCAACGCCCTCGACCGCCCCGAACTGAATTACGAGAGCATCAAGCGCGACCTGCGCCGCACCCTGGATGATCCCAAAGCTGGATTTGAGGGCTTGCGGGACCGTCTGGGTCAGTTTAACCGTGAAACTGTCGTGGCCCTGCTCAGTTCCCGCGATGACATTTCCACGCACGATGCCAACCGCATCCTGGCCCAACTTGAAAATGCCCGCGATAGCGTCCTCCAACGGGCCGAGCGTGTCCAATCCGAAGCCCAAAAACGGATGGAGGACCTGAAACGGCAAGCCCAAAAACAGGCCGACGAGACCCGCAAAACCGCCGCCGCCGCCTCTTGGTGGCTCCTCGGCACTGCCCTCACCTCGGCTGCCTTCGCTGCCCTGGGGGGTTTCCTCGCTGTCCTCCCCTAAACCTTGACTCTCCCATGGCTAAGCCCTCCCCACGGAGGGCTTTTTTTTACGATGTTGTAGACGCAAACCGCTCCGAGTTTAGGATTGAGAATTCCTATGCCAACTAGTGAAGAAACTCAAATTTGTTCAGGATCTAATCCGAGTTCCCGGAGTTTAGTCGCTAGACGCTCAGCCCGTTGTCGTTCAAGTTCTTCTGGGGCAAGAACCGGATTGCCCGCTGGGTCATGCCAACGCAACCACCCTTGGGTAGACTTACTCCAAAATCCATACCACAAGCCAAGATACAACTCCACACCTTCTATCCACACCCTTGCCTGACTACTTACGGTTTGTTCATATCTTCCGTTAACCAACTGAAATAGTTGCAGCGTCCGGGTGTTTTCATCGAAGACCACGTAGTTCGGAATTTGCAGGATGGGTTTTACCCAGGTCTTCCTCGGTTGTACTGGGCAAAGTGTTGGTCCTGATAGAGACTAGAGACCCCAACTACCCCAAACCAATCCGGTTGTTTGTACCATAGGGTATGGGCTGGGTCATAGTACAGATAGAGGTCATATAGCAAACCTACAGGGATTGTAAAAAGAGTCATGGTGCTCAACCGCCGCCCCCAACCCCCAACCC
>NZ_JAAXLT010000107.1 GCF_013285555.1 Candidatus Cyanaurora vandensis
AAAAGCTCCAGAACAAGTAGTCTTCTGGGGGCACTCTCTGGGCGCGGCAGTCGCCCTAGAACTTGCGCTCAACCATCCTCAGGCGGGGGAGCTTGAGCAAATAGTTCTTCACCCATGGCTAGGGGTACCACCCGGTCTGTGATCCCGTGCAACAGGGCCACGGGAATTTGCAGTTGCCCGATCCGCCCCAGATTGTCGTAGGGATCGCGCACCAAATATTTCAAGGGCAAGACCCGGAACCAGCGACGACGGGCTAAGGCAATCAGGGCGGTGAAGGCTCCTTCCAGGACCAAGCCCCCCGCCTGAGGATGGTTGAGCGCAAGTTCTAGGGCGACTGCCGCGCCCAGAGAGTGCCCCCAGAAGACTACTTGTTCTGGAGCTAGGTTCTGGGTCTGGGTCAGGTAAGCCCAGATGAGCGTACTGTCACTAAAGAGCGCGGTCTGGGAAGGACGGCCCGTACTCAACCCGTAGCCCCGGTAGTCCCACAACAACACCCCCGCCCCCAAGCCCTGTAAAAAGTCCACCAAGTCCAAGTGACAGGAGATATTCCCCGCCTTGCCATGACAGTAGATGACCACGGGAGCTTGGGGGGCTGGGGGCGCGAAGTACCAACCGTGAATTTGTTCGCCCGTCGAGACCGGGAGCCGAAAATCTACATAGGATACGGTCGGGAGCGCGACAAGGCGGCGGCGCGGGGCATAGAGGACGTAGTGTTGTAATAACCTGCCGGGGTGCCAGGATCTGCGCTGACGAACCGTAGTCTGCATCGGCCTGAGGTGAACTACTCCCCCATGATAGGCAAGGGTTTAGGTAATGAATGAGGGCTGGTGCTGGTGCCAAGCGGTGGCCTGTTCGTAGGCATAGGCGACCCGGAGTAAGGTAGGTTCAGCTAAGGGCGCACCCATGATCTGTAGACCAATCGGCAAACCCTGGTCAAAGCCGCAGGGGATACTGATCCCGCCCATTCCCGCTAAGTTCAAGGGAATGGTACAGACATCGGACAGATACATACTGAGCGGGTCTTCTTTGTCCCCGAACCGGAAGGCCGTGGTGGGCGCGGTGGGACCGACGAGGACATCAACTTTGGTAAAGGCATTCAAGAAATCTTCTTTAATCAAGGTCCTGACCTTCAAGGCTTTGATGTAGTAGGCATCGTAATAGCCAGAGGACAGGGCATAGGTGCCAATCATGATCCGCCGTTTCACTTCGCGCCCGAAACCCTGGTTGCGGCTCTGTTCGTACATCCCCAGTAGGGACTCGGCAGGTTCAGCGCGGAGGCCGTATTTCACCCCGTCGTAACGGGCTAGGTTGGCGGAGGCTTCACAGGGAGCAATGATGTAATAAGTGGGCAGACCGTATTTGAATTGGGGACAGGAGACTTCTTGAATCTCAGCCCCCAGGGACTTAAGGACTTCGAGCGCGGTCTCAATGGCTTGTAGCACGCCTGGGGAGGTTCCTTCACCAATGAATTCTGTAACTAACCCGACTTTGAGGCCTTTGATGTCGGGAATGAGGGCTGAATTGTAGTCTGGGACTGCCAAATTGAGGCTGGTGGAATCGTAGGGATCATAGCCCGCAATCGCCTGGAGAACTAGGGCGGCATCTTCCACCGTGTTGGCGAGTGGGCCAATCTGGTCGAGGGAAGAAGCAAAGGCCACCAACCCATAGCGTGAAACCAGCCCATAGGTAGGTTTGAGGCCGACCACCCCACAAAAAGCCGCTGGTTGCCGAATTGAACCCCCGGTATCAGAACCCAGGGCGGCAACTACCAACCGCGCTGCCACTGCTGCGGCTGACCCACCCGAAGAACCGCCCGGGACGGTTCCCAGGTCCCAGGGGTTACGGGAGGGACCGTAGGCTGAGTTCTCGGTGGAGGAACCCATGGCGAACTCGTCGAGGTTGGTTTTGCCAATCAGGATGGCTCCGGCGGCTTCGAGTTTGAGGTTGACTGTTGCTTCGTAGGGGGCCTGGTAATCTTTGAGGATTTGGGAGGCGCAGGTGGTCGGGGCATTGAGGGTGCAGAGGTTGTCCTTGAGAGCCATGACGACCCCAGCCAGGGGGCCTAGTGCTTCGCCACGAGCCAGGGCTTGGTCAATGCGTCGGGCTTGAGCCATGGCCCGCTCGGGCATCAGGTGCAAAAAACTGTGGATGAGGGGTTCTGTCTGGTCAATCCAGTCTAACTGTTCCTGGGTCAACTCCACCGCCGAACGCTCACGCTTGACCAGTTGTTCTCGTAGGGTGCGAATTAGGCTCATGGCGGTTTTTGACTGGGTACAGTTTCCCAGCTTACACCTTCTAACTGTCAAACTCCGCCAGTTCAAGCCAGCGTTCCGTCGTGGTCTCAATAGTCTGGGTCAGCTTAGCTAGCTGGTCGTAGAGTTTTTGGGACTCGTTGAAATCGAGGTTGGCTTGGAGAGCTTGTTCGGCCTGGGTTTTTTGCAGTTCGAGTTGGGCGATTTTACTTTCTAGGGTAGCGAATTCACGCTTTTCTTTGTTGGTCAGTTTGCGGGTGCGGGCCACAATCGTTGCGGTGGGACTGGCGGTGGGAGTGGATTTGGCGGATGGAGATTTAGTAGGTGCGTTTGAGGCCGGACGATGGGCGAGGTACTGGGCATAGTTCCCTGTGTAGGCCCGGACTTCCCCGCCGCCTTCGAGGGCCAAGATCGTCTCCACGGTGCGGTCTAGGAAATAGCGGTCGTGGGAAACCACCAACACGGCCCCGGTGAACTGTTCGAGGTATTCTTCGAGGACGGAGAGGGTCTGGACATCCAGGTCGTTGGTCGGCTCATCCAGGATTAGGACGTTGGGGGCGGACATCAGGACCCGTAGCAAAAAGAGGCGGCGTTTCTCGCCCCCGGAGAGCTTCTGAATCGGGACATATTGCTGGGGACCGTAGAAGAGGAACCGCTCTAGCATCTGGGCGGCACTGATGCGGATGCCATCACGGGTGGCGACGAACTCCCCCTCTTCTTTTAGGTAATCAATGACCCGTTGGTTGGGGTCTAGGTTCTCTAGTAGCGCGTCCGAGTGTTGGTCAAAGTATCCAAAATGGATCGTCGAACCAATATCCACCAAGCCGCTATCGGGTGGGATACGCCCAATGATGATATCCATCAGGGTAGTTTTGCCCATGCCGTTACTGCCGATGATCCCCACGCGGTCATCGGGACCAAAGAGATGGGTGAAGTTCTTGATGAGAACCCGGTCGCCATAGGACTTGGAGACGGCAGTCAACTCAATGACTTTATTCCCAATGCGGCGGGTGGGCGTGTCAATCGCTACTCTGCCCTGGACTTCCTTGAATTCCTTGTCCTGGAGTTCATGGGCGCGTTGGATGCGGGCTTTTTGTTTGGTGCTGCGGGCTTGGGGACCGCGACTCAGCCAATCAAGTTCACGGCGTAGCAGGCCCTGGTGTTTGCGTTGGCTGCTGAGGGAGGATTCTTCGGCTAAGGCTTTTTTCTCCAGATAGTAGGAATAGTTGCCCTGATAACTGTAGAGATCGCCCCGGTCAATTTCGAGGATACGGGTCGTCACTTGGTCCAAAAAATAACGGTCGTGGGTAATGAGCAGGAGTGCCCCCCGGAACCGATTGAGGTATTCCTGGAGCCATTCCACTGCCAGCGCATCCAGGTGGTTAGTGGGTTCGTCCATCAACAGGACATCGGGCTGGGCCAAGAGAGCCACTGCCAAGGCGATCCGTTTGCGGTAGCCCCCGGAGAGACTGCCGACACGGGCGTGGATATCCTCAATCCCCAGTTTGGACAAGACAATCTTGGCGTTAGTCTCCAGGTCCCAGGCTCCGCTCTCATCTAGCTGTTGGGCAATCTGACTAAGCCGGGTCAAGACGTCTTCCCCCAGGGCCAGTTGCTCTGATAGCTGCTCATATTCTTGGAGTAACCCCAAGGCTGGGTTAGCGGCGAAGACCTGTTCGAGGACGGTGAGATCTTCTGCTAGCTGGGGTTCCTGGGGCAGGTAGACCATCCGTACGCCGGGATTGACTAAGCGTTGACCCGCATCGGCGTGTTCAAGTCCGGCAATAATTTTTAGGAGGGTGGATTTCCCCGAGCCGTTGGTGCCGATCAGCCCGATTTTGTCGTTCTGGTCCAGGCTGAAACTGGCATTGTTCAAGACGGGCTTGACCCCGAAATGCTTCTGGACCCCTTGCAGCGTGAAGATTGTCATCGGTAATCCGGGCACACCCCTCCATCATAGAAGGTGCATTTAAGCCTCTTTTATAATGGTTTGCCGGAGCGATAGGCAAAATTCTAGGGCTAACTCGGGATCGTTGAAGGTTTTGAGCCGAGAACCGTCTGGGGCTAGCACTAACCAAGGTTCGAGCTGATGGTGAATTAGAGCAATACTGAACCTGCCACATCGAATGACTGCCTGATACCCAGCATCCTGAAACAGTGCTAAAGATACCGTTGTAGCTGAATTTGCTCTAGCCACCCTAAACCTCAGGGATATCACAATAAAATTATAAGCTGAATGTATTCAGAATGAAGTCTGGACAGTTTCCGGTAATTCTACGTAGGAAGCTTCCCCGTCCGTCCCCGCCCAAAGTCCACGACGCCCCGCAGAGCTAGCCCCAGCCGTTGCCACTGACCCCGGACCAATTTTGGCAACAAAGAGCGGTAGCCGTGGAAGCAAAACGCTAAAAACAAGTAGCCGGGATGGTGACGTCGTACAAACCAAAGCGCGTTCCTGATTGCGTAATAGTCCTGAATGGGTGATTTGTAGCCCACCGTCCCGCCCTCGCGATGCCAGACCCGCGCCGCTGTCGCACAGCCCAACCGCCAGCCCTGCCGCTTTGCCCGCACCCCCCAGTCCGTATCTTCCCAGTACAAAAAATAGTCCTCCGCCATCAATCCCAATCGCTCCAACAAGCCCCGCCGTACCAAGAGACTAGAACCCACGATAAAATCTAGGTCTACAGAATTAGGCCACCCCTTCGTATCCTGTTCATCTTCCCCCAATAGTTCACACCAACCCCAGGGCCACACTCGACCGCCCCCCACCGCCTGAATCAGGTCCGGTTGGTGATAGCGCAAAACCATACTCCCGACCATTCCTATATTTTCATCATTAGCTAATGCAACCATGTGTTGTAGAGCTTGAGGGTCCACCACGGTGTCATTGTTGACTAGCCAAACATAGTCCGCACCCCGCGCTAGGGCGTACCGTATCCCGACATTATTACCACCGGCAAAACCCAAGTTATCACCTGTGGGTAAAAGCAGCAGTTTGGTTGCTGTATCCGCTGGAGTTCCGTGGTCTAGTTGCAGATAGGGAATGGGTTTGGGGACTGGGGGGTAGCTATAGCTAAGTAGCGGGTCATTTAATTGATGGGAAGCAAACTCCTCCCCCCTCGTCCAAGCTTCAATCCGCGCTAGGGAATCGTCATTGGAGTCGTTATCACAAACAATTACCCGGTAATTCTGATAATCTTGGCGGAAGATACTTTCTAGACAACGTAGCGTATCCGACCAGCCGTTCCAGTTTAGGAGAATAATATAGACGAGTGGCATTAGGGGTTATCCTCAAAAAGCTCTTGATAGGTTTGGGCTTGTTTTTCAAGGTTAAATTGTTGTCTTACCGTCAGTGCCCCGGCTTTTATGAGGTCTCGCATCCTTGGAGTTCCCAACTGTTGTAATATTTCAGTTAAAATCCGGGCTAACTGTTGACTATTTCCTGCCGCATACAAAAAACCATTCTCTCCATTGCGGATAATCTCCGGTACACCACCCAGCGCACTCGCAATTACCACACATTGATACTGCATCCCTTCCAAGATCACTAGCCCCAAGGGTTCAGGTTCTACGGAGGCATGGACGAGGATATGGGTGCTGGGTAGGACTTCTGTGAGCGGCACAAACCCGCGAAACTGCACCCAATCGCTTAACTCATGGTCCTGCACATAGGTTTTTAACTGTTCTAAATAAAGCAAATCTGCTCGGGTCCAAGCTTCGCCGAGAATCTCAACTTGAATCTCTTGCGTTACCTGTAACTGTTGGAGAGCTGCTAAAAATATATGAAACCCTTTCCAGTGGGTGATGTGACCCGCCATGGCGATGCGCACGACTTGGACATTCGTAAGTTTAGCTGAATAATCCATGGGCTGCACGGCTAACCCGTTATAAATTATGCGGACTCGCTTATGGTTACTCTCAGTCTCAATACTTGCCCTGACCGCCTGGGAAACACAGACGATCTTACTTTTGAACGGTACATATTTTAGATAAAGCGCATACAATTTCCCGAGTTGAATATTGTGATGAATAATTACGGTCTGGGGCCGGCTCAAGAAATTCAGCCCGGACCCATAGATACTCGGACCCACGCCGTTATAAATCACTACATCAATCTTTTCACGATGGACCAGTTGCCAGAGTTCCCAATTACCTCTCACAACGGACTGCAAAAAAGCCCACCCACCTTCAGAAAGTCGCCTTAAATTAGGGGAAATCAGACATCTTACTGGGTTCACAACTAATCGCTTGGCTAGCTCACTCTGGGGCCGGAGCAGGACCATGACTTGATGATGCGTCTGGAGTTGCGCCACGAGATTGAGGAGGACTTGTTCGCCCCCACTGAACTTCAGTTCACAACTGACAAACAGTATTTTGACCGTTTTCACGGGTCCATTATCGGACAATCTACCCCCTGGATGATATTAAGGCTTGAGACCTTGGGGGATGCCATTGGGGAACTCTTCTTTGATCGCTTCCTGGATGCGTTCTAAACGGCGGTCAGGGTCGGGGTGGGTGCTGAAGAATTCGGGCGGACGGTTACTCCCGCCGCTGGCCTTGAGCACTTGTAGGACTTTAATCATGGAGCGGGGATCATAGCCCGCCTGAGCCATGTAACGCACTCCCAGTCGGTCCGATTCCAGTTCGTCGTCTCGTCCAAAACGCATATTGACCAACGAACCAATGGCAGCGGCGACGGCGGCACTGGAGCGGCTGGCCGGGTTGCCGGGATCGTAGGTCGCAATAACCGCCGCCCCGGTCAAACCCTGAGTAAGCTGTGCTTTCGCCAACCGCTCCGCCCCGTGCCGCCCGACCACGTGCCCGACTTCATGCCCCAAAACTCCCGCCAACTCGCCTTCTTGCCGCAATTTACTCGCTAGAGCCGTGGTGATAAAAATCTGTCCGCCCGGTAAGGCAAAGGCATTAATCGTCTTGGGGTCATCCAAGAGATGAAACTCGAAACGATAGGGGCTACGTTTGGCATCAGAACTCTGGACCACCTGTTGCCCCACCCGGTCTACCAATTGCTGGGCCTGACTATCCCTTGACTGTCCCCCAAACTGCTGCTCTAGACTAGGCCGTGACTGTAGACCCAGGGCGACTTCCTGATTGGGCGTGATGGAGACCCATTGCTGCTCTCCCGTCACCGGATTTTCCTGCTGGGACGAGAAATAGGTGAACACTGAAAACCCCGCAATGACCAACCCAATCACAATTCGCCCTACGCCCCCACCCAAACGGTTCATCTGTAGTCCCTACTGTATAAAAACAGCTTATCGCTGGGGTCCCTAGTCGCCATCTCCCGTAAGTGCAAGGTCCAACCGCCGCTCCCTACCCTGCTGTACCCTACCGGGCACAGCAGGGTAGGAGAGCAAACGCTCTTCTGCCTTTTTCGCCTTGGTCCCCCACGAGTGGGGCGGAGGGACCTCTTAAAAAACGGGCACCCTAAACTCAGCAAGGCACGAAGGAAACCAGGGTGGACCCTAATATCACACAACTCGCCCAGATGCTCAGTCGCGCCATCGTTGGCAAAGACCAAGCTATTCAACTCATCCTCGCCGCCTTCTTCAGTGGGGGTCATGCCCTGCTAGAGGATGTCCCTGGTGTCGGCAAAACCCTCCTCGCCAAAGCCCTCGCCCGTGCGGTCAAAGGCCGCTTCCAGCGCGTCCAATTTACGCCCGACCTCCTGCCCACGGACTTGACCGGAACCAACGTCTGGAATCCCCAAACTGGCAGTTTCGAATTCATCCCCGGTCCCGTCTTCACCCAAGTCCTCTTAGCCGACGAGATCAACCGCGCCACTCCCCGCACCCAGGCCGGACTCCTCGAAGTCATGGAAGAACAACAGGTTACCACTGATGGCGTGAGCCGTCCCGTCGGTGAACCTTTTTTCGTCATCGCTACCCAGAACCCTGTGGAATATCAGGGCACCAGCCCGCTCCCTGAAGCTCTCTTGGACCGTTTCGCTGTCTCGCTCAGCCTGGGCTATCCCAGTGAGAATGAAGAGTTGCAAATGCTCCAACGCCTTGACCGCCAACAGAATCCTCTGGATGCCATCACCCCTTGTCTGGACCTCAGTCAAGTCCTCACCATCCGCCAAGCCTGTGCTCAAGTGAAGATGACCGAGCCCCTACAACGTTATGTCCTTGCCCTCATCCGTACTACCCGCACGGACCAACAAATAACCCTCGGGGCCAGCCCCCGCGCCGCCGTCACCCTCCAGCGCGTCACCCAAGCCTGGGCCTACCTCCAGGGCCGCAACTATGCCCTACCCGACGACGTGAAAGCCATCGCCCCCTTTGTCCTCGCCCATCGGCTCATCATCACCGGCGGTCGTCCCGGTCAAGAAGTGATTGACCGCCTCCTCAAAACCGTCGCCATTCCCTAGCGGATGAAGACCAAGCGTCATACTTCAACAATAGAGTTTACTTTTTCCCAACGTTCACGCATTTCTTTACGGATTTCTTCAGAACTTACCATCTCACCGATTTCTTCCGGGAGAATAAGCTCGCCTGCCAAAAATCTTGTAAAAGCCCTGAATACCATAACAGTCAAGCCAGAGTTAATCCCGAAAAAACGATAAAAGCTCTCTTCAACATCCGCCGAGCCACTATCCACTAGAAAAGTGAAATTCAAGCTCTCTGTCCCAGCTAGAATCATTACTAGGTATCGATCCGCGCTGACTTATTCAATCTGTATGTTCATTTTCATATTTCCCGGTCAAGTCAATCCGCTGGTTATAATTCAGACGTAAACAACACCCACAACCTAATGTCTCGCTATCTACTCCCCTCGGTCCTAGCCCTCTTGAGCCTTATTCTCCCAGCCCCCGTCCTGGCTTTAGACAGTAGTGACTTCCCGCTCAAAGTCTTCATCAGTCCGCAGGTCCGTCAAAATGACCCTACCGCGCCTTTGACCCCGCTGTCCGAGCGGCTCCGCGAGAGTCTGCGGCGGGGTGTCCTGGACTGGAACAAGCTCCTCTTGGCCCTACCTAAAGAACCCACCAATGGTACCTACGTCGTGGTCCTCCGCAACGACATTGACGCAGCAGCCAACGCCAAGGAAGCTGAAGTCCTCCAGCAACTCGGTTTCTTGGTCCTCACTGAGCAAAAAGAGGAAGCAGATCTTGTCGTCGAGGGGGTAGATACGTTTCTGCTGGAGGGGTCCAAATCCAGTACCGAGGGAGCGATTGGGCGTTTTGCTTCCGGTCAAGGGTTAGATGTGGGGAAGATTGCCATCAGTTTGCGTAACAGTTCTCAAGGCGAAACTAACGCTTTCCAATTGCGGTTGGTGATGCTCCATGAGATAGGCCATGCCCTGGGTCTAGGCCATATCAAAGACAACAAATGCAACCTGATGTCCCCCACCCGTTACGACTGTCAAACCGATAGCCCTTACGAATGCCGTCCCGGTGCCCCGAGAACAATTTGTGTCGGCATCAGCGACCGTCAACTGCGCCGCGTCGAATCCTTAATCCTCACTGCGCCCGGTGAGGCGATGCCGGTGGCCTACCAAGAGATGACCGACTATAGCCGCGCTGTAGACCATAAAATCACGACCCACTTACTCACCCTACCCCCTCTCTCCCAGCGCGGTGACGTTGAGTTGCAATTCACCCCGACTGGCGCACTCCAGGACGTAAAAATCACTAAAAGTTTTGGTAGCCCCGAACTAGATACTGCCATGACCACCCTCATCAAGAGTTTGGCCCCCTTCGGTCCCCTCCCACCGGACACGCCCACAGAGAAACAGCACCTTAATTTTTACTACACGCCCAACGCGCCCCTCCACGCCGAGATTGACCAACTCCGTCAACGCTTCACCGCCCAACTCCAGACTCAAGCCATCCCCAGTGGTGGCGAAATCCAAGTCACCATCAACGGCAAAGGCGAACTGCGCTACCAAATCACCCGCACCTTTGGCGACAGCAAAAACAACCTCGCTGCCGGCCGCATCATCGAGAGCCTAAGCGGTCCCTTAAATAACCTTGCCGCAAAAGAACAAGTAAAATTCACCCTCCCCTAAGCGGTCCCTCAAGCAAAAACCACCGTCCGGTTGCCGTAGACCAAAACTCGGTTCTGGAGATGGAGACGCACGGCACGGGCTAGAACTAACCGCTCTAGGTCTTTGCCCTTGCGAATTAAGTCGGTTACTTCATCGCGGTGGCTGATGTGGGTTACGTCCTGTTCAATAATCGGTCCGGCATCGAGATCTGGGGTGACGTAGTGGGCAGTGGCCCCGATAATTTTGACCCCGCGCTGATGAGCCTGCTGGTAGGGACTCGCCCCCACAAAGGCCGGGAGGAAAGAATGATGGATATTGATGATATTGGGGAACTGCCGGATCAACTCGGGACTCAGGATCTGCATGTATTTTGCGAGGACTACCAAGTCAATGTAGTGATCTTGGAGCAAGGCCAGTTGTTTGACTTCTTGACTCGCCTTGGTCTCGGGCGTAATCGGTAAATGGTGGAAGGGTAGCTCAAATTGGGCGGCTATCGGCGCGAGGTCTGGGTGGTTACTGAGGATGAGGGCAATCGTTGCCGGCAACTCCCCGGCCTGCTGTCGCCAGAGTAGGTCCAATAAACAATGGTCCTGACGGCTGACCCAGAGGGCCAAACGGGGAACAGTATCGGAGAAATGTAACTGCCACTGGGCGGCTAAGGGCTGAGCAATGGCATTAAAAGCCGTGGCAATCACCGCCTCGGGCAACAAAAAATCCGTCAGTTGCCACTCCAAGCGAGTCAGGAATAATCCTGCCGCCACATCCGTATGTTGGTCCGCGTGAATGATATTACCGCCGTTGGCGTAGATGAAATTTGCAAACTTCGCCACTAATCCCCGTTGGTCAGGGCAGACGATGAGGAGCGTGGCAGTGGTGGGTTTAGACACAGCGGGGTATTCAGTACGCATTTATTTTACTAAATAGCCGGGAAGTCCCGCGCCATATCATGGCTTAGTGCTGTTGGGGCAATGTGGAAGTAGGTGTGCCCCGATGTGATTGCGTTGAGGAGGTTGGGCGGAGCCTTAACTTCCCGGCTTAAAAAGCCCAATCCCCACCACCCGGTTTGTCCCACTCGCAAAAAGAAAACTCAGTCCCAGCGCGTCGTAATCCACTCCATAGCGGTCAGACGTATCCCCCCGCGCCCCCGCCGGAAAAGGAAACCGTTCGACATAACCGTTTTGTTCACTACCACCATAGGCCGCAACGACCTGTGGATAGGTACTCCCCAAGGTAATCCCCGCCTCAGTCATGGCATTAGAGCTAGTGGTATAAATCCGGTCAGCAAAAAAAGTAAACAATGAAGACTGGGGCCGATAGACAAACACGGTGTAATCGCCCAAATACCAAACTTTGAGATCATCGCCCGGTCTGAGCAGACGACGCGTCTTATCTGGGCCAAAGCCTTCCACAAGTCCCGCCACCCCCAAGTCCCCCGTCC
>NZ_JAAXLT010000108.1 GCF_013285555.1 Candidatus Cyanaurora vandensis
ACCTAAAGCCAAAGCCGCTAAGCCCGCCCCGCCACCCAGAACGCCAGTCCCTGACAATGTTGTAACCACCCCCGAACCCGCTGCTACCAATGTTGCCCCGCAACGCCCGACCCGCAATAGTGGCAATAACCTCGGCGAACTCGCCACCGCTGACCCTACCCCCGCGCCCAAAGCCCGCGCCCAACGTACCTCCAGTGCCCTTGGCGGTCCCTTGAGTGTGGGTACCAACAAGGCTGGGGCCGGACCGGGTGGACGCGGCAACAGTCCCTTGTTTAACCCTGACCGGGCCGGTTCAGGCCAGAGTGTGGACGCCAAAAGTGCAGACTTCGGCCCCTACATGGACAAGCTCCAAGCCCGGGTCAAGCGCAACTGGTTCGCCCCAGAACAACTCAATTCCCGGCGGACGGTCCTCTCTTTCGAGGTTGGACTTGATGGACGGGTGAGCAACTTGAAAGTAGCTCGCTCCTCGGGCAATGCCAACACCGATGCTGCTGCCCTAGATGCGGTCCAACGGGCCCAACCCTTCGCACCGCTCCCAAAAGCCTTTGAAGGGGACCAGATTGCCATTACCTTTACCTTTGATATCAGCGTCTTCAATGCCAACTACCAGGAGCGCGGTTTCTAGGCTGAGGGCTTGAGGGACTTTCAGCCTTATAATGAGTAAGGCCACCTAGCACGCAACCCATGAAATTCCTTGAGAAGATCGGCAGTTACGCAAAAGAAGTCTTGGATTCAGCGAAGTACCTGGGACAGGGCCTAGGATTGGTCTTCAACCATATGAGCCGCAGCGATATTGTCGTTCAGTACCCCTACGAAAAACTCATCCCTTCCGAACGCTTCCGGGGCCGGATTCACTTCGAGCGGGCCAAGTGCATCTCCTGTGAAGTCTGTGTGCGGGTCTGTCCAATTAACTTACCCGTCGTGGACTGGCACCTCAATAAAACCACGAAAAAGAAAGAACTCTATTCCTATTCCATTGATTTCGGAGTCTGTATCTTTTGCGGTAACTGTGTGGAATACTGCCCCACCAACTGCCTTTCGATGACCGAAGAGTATGAGCTATCAGTCTATGACCGCCACGAACTGAACTTCGATGATGTGGCTCTCGGTCGTCTACCGTCACGGGTCCTTGATGACCCCATGGTCGTGACCCAGCGCGAATTTGCCTACTTACCCAAGGGGGCCATCAACGCCGCTGATTACGGTTCTGGAGGACGGCGTTCAGGACAGTTACCCAGTGAGATCATGACCGCCCTCGCTAAAGCTGACCCCCAGGTTCCCACTAAAGAACCCGGTGTCGCTACCAACGATGCCCCCCACCCGCCACAGGAGCCTAACGGATGAATTTAGGTGAAGGGGTCCGGCTTGTTTCCTTTGGGATTTTGGCCTTGATTGTTCTAGGGGGTGCTCTGGGTGTAGTTTTGGCTCCGAGCATGGTCCACGCAGCTTTCCTCTTGGGGTTGGTCTTTGTGGGGATGTCTGGGCTTTATTTACTACTCAATGCTGATTTCGTGGCAGCGGCGCAAATTTTAATCTATGTGGGTGCGGTCAACGTCCTGCTGCTCTTTGCCATCATGTTAGTCAACCGCCGTATACCCGATGCTGCTGCGGGGAAGCGGGGCCTCCGCAACACGATTGCCGGTTTTGTTTGCCTATTTGTTTTTGGTTCCTTGGTGAATGGTGTAGTCCGGGTACCGTGGCCCATTTCCACGGAGACTCCGATTGCCAACTCTACGCTCCGCATCGGCGAGCAGTTTTTCAGCTATTATTTGCTGCCCTTTGAAGCAGTTTCGATTTTGCTGTTGTTAGCTCTCGTCGGGGCGATTATCCTGGCACGGCGTGAATTTGTACCTGACCGGACTGAATCGGGGGACCAGCCCTTGGTCCTGCCTGAGCGTCCCCGGGCTGAGATGGACGAGACTCCGAAGTTACCCGAGACCACGGGCCGCCGCTGATGCAGGTCCTCGGCTGTGTACATGTGGCTCTTTTGGTAAGTGACCTTGCCCAAGCCGAGCATTTTTACAGCATAGTTTTGGGCTTAGAGCCGTTACCTCGGAATGTGAAGTTCGCGGGTTTATGGTACCGGGTGGGTGAGCTTGAGTTGCATTTCGTGGCGGTAGCCCGAGTCCCCTCAGACCTAGTGGAACCCGCCCGTTGGGGCCGTAACCGACATTTAGCGTTCAAAGTCGCGGATTTAGCCGCCGCCAAAGCCCACTTATTGGCCCAGGGTTATCCGGTCCAGATGAGTTCCACGGGGCGGGCTGCTCTTTTTACGCGTGATCCAGACGGCAACATTATTGAACTCGGGTGATTACCTCCAGTCAATTGGCTATCCTAAGGCTAGTGCTGAGTGAATTACCTATGTCTCGGAGCCTACGCTGGTCCCTGTCGCTGTTTTGCTTGGGTTTGCTCGTCCAACCCGTCCAGGCCAACCGCATTCAAGAATTGGCAAGCCAAGCCGGTGAACTTGCCCGCAACGGCTACCCCAGCAGTGCCATTGAGCTTTACCAAAAAGCAATTATCCTCGACAGTGCCCAACCCCCTCCCCGTCGGGATGCGGCCCTCTACTTCAATATGGCTCTCTTACTCCTGGATGGCTCCAAGATTGAGCAAGCAGAAGTTGCCCTTAAACAGGCGATCACGATCAATCCCAACCACCTCAAGGGCCACTTCAACCTAGGACTGCTTTATGCTGACCTTGGCAAGAAAGAAGAGGCCAAAAAAGAACTGGGGGAAGCCCTTGCCCTCGCTTCCAATAATGCTTCTTTGGCGGAGTACATCCTGCAGACTATCGAGGAGCGCGAGATTATGGATAGTAGCCCGTCTGCGGCAGCCCCAAAGTCTCAGGCCAGCCCTGCCTCAAATTCAAACATTGCACCGCCTGCGCCGACTGCCCCTTAAGTAAGTTATCAATGACCGCGACTACCACGACCCGCCCGGTCCGGCTGTCAGCCTCCAGACCGATGAAGCAATTATTAGTCCCAATCACCCACTTAGTTTGGGGGTAGATGTCAATTTTGAAAACCTTGACGAAGGGCGAGTGCCGATAAAAAGCCTCGTAAATCGTCAGGATGTCCTCTGTTACTAAACCGGGGTCACGCATTTGTCCGTAGAGCGTCACCAGAATCCCCCTCGTCATCGGTACAAGATGGGGCGTGAATTGCACTTGGATGTTCTTGGTACCCGCGAGGTCACTACAGATCTGTTCAATCTCTGGGGTATGACGGTGACGACCGATTTTGTAAGCCCGCACTGACCCGTCCACCTCCGCAAAGAGTTGGTCCACGTGGGCTTCTCGTCCGGCCCCAGAAGTACCAGACTTGGCATCAATAATCAGACTCTCCGGTAAAACGAGGCCCTGTTTAAGCAAAGGGGCTGCCGCCAGCAAAGAGGCCGTGGGATAGCATCCCGGACAACCGATGAGTTGAGCACGTTTAATCCGTTCCCGGTAGAGCTCGGGCAGGCCGTACACCGACTGTTGAGCCGTGGCGTGGTCCGTGCGCGGTTTGGCATACCACTGTTCGTACAGATGTAAATCCTGGAACCGATAGTCTGCCGACAGGTCCAGGACCTGACAGCCCCCAGCCACCAGTTCGGGCACCAAGTCAGCCGCAATCCCGTTGGGGACCGCCATAAACACGACTTGGCAACGCTCAATGATCCGGCTGGGGACGATGGGTTCGCAGATGAGATTAATCTTGTCCTCAGGCAAGAAGGGGTAAAGCTTCTGGATCGGTACATCCGTGTTACGGTTGGCCCCCAGGTACGTCAACTCCACCTCGGGATGGTCCATCAGGATGCGGATGAGTTGCAGCCCCCCGTAACCCGTGGCCCCGACAATGCCAACCGTGGTTTTCATGGTTAGAGGACCGGGAGACGGGCGGGTTGCGCCGCCTCGACCAAGGCCCGTACCGTGGCAATCATCATCACTTCATCCCGTAGACGATTTACTGCCCGACCAATGCCGACCCCTTGGGCACCGGCGGCGAGGGCCATGGGGACAGTGACTACCGAGAGACCCGAGGCACAGAGGACTGGGACGGCGACGGCACGACTGAGTTCGTAGGCGGCGGCTAGGGCCGGGGCGGCTTTTTGGATGAGGCCCAGAGTACCAGGTTGACTGGGGTGACTACTGGTACCGCCCTCAGTCTGCAAGAGGTCCGCCCCGGCTTGGACTAGTTGTTGGGCCAAGTGTGCTTGTTCAACCAAGGCCAGGGTATGGGGCACAGTGACACAGAGGAGGGTGTTCGGCAAAAGTTGCCGAGTGCGCTGAGTGAGCGCGAGGACCTGTTCAGCACTGAAGGTCTGGCCCTGTTCATAGAAACAATCAAAATTCCCCAGTTCCACTAAGTCTGCCCCCCAGCCAACGGCTTGGGCTAATTGTTCAGGTTCAATGGCTGAGACACAGACGGGTAAGGGACTCAACTTGGCTCGCCGGATGAGTTGTTCATCGCAGGCGATGTCTACATAGGTGGCCCCGCCCTGGTAGGCAGCCCGGACCACCCGCGCCACTTGCTCACCGTCGAAGTTGTCCAACCCGGCAATGACCTTCACACACCCGCGCCCCGCTAGGGCAGTCTGAATTACTTTGACCATGGGTTCCCTCTTTTTCATCTCTTATCAGGATAGAACACCAACCACCCCGGTAACGTCCGCAGACCTATCTGCCCTAGGCTAGAGGAGCCTGCTCAAACCAATAGTGAGCTTGTCAAAACCACCATTGATCTTATTAAAACCAACAGTGAGCCTGACCCAACCGATAGTCCCGCTGCACAATAAGCTGGGGGTCATGCGTAGGTCATCAAATAGAAACTTACTGCAAGGGTAAGCTTGGGAAGTCTTACCCCCGCTTGCCCGTACCGAGAAGTTGACGAATCTCGGCGTTGGCACCCATTTGGGCGTACTGACGGGCCGTGTTGCCTTGGTTGTCGGCTAAGTCGGGCGATGCACCCCGAGCCAACAGGAGTTTCACCATTGCCGGATACCCCCCGACCACCGCCGCCATTAGCGGTGTCCAACCCCGTAGGTTACGGGCATTCACCGCGATCCCCTGGGCTAGGAGTTGCTCAACTTGGGCCGTCTGACCTTGAATTGCCGCATCCCAGATATCTTCAGGAGGGGCAACAGGGCGCTCAGGAACTCGGGTCATGGCGGGGCGGGGCGGCGTAGCGAGCGGTCGGGCTTGGTCAGTCCAAGCCGCCGCGTAATGGCGGGCGAGCTCCGTCTTGGTGGTCTGAGTCAACCCTTGACCAGCCCGAAACTCAAAACCTAAGACGATTAGCCCCCCTGCTTCCTGGGGATACATGATGTCCTCGCTGTTGTCGTTATGACCCAGGCCCAGGGTATGACCCAGCTCATGAACCAAAAGACCGTGGAGGTCTGCCGGGGGTTTTTGCTCGACATTCTCCAAGGGAATATCCATCATCGGAATGGGCAGTACGAAACCCAACAAACTGGTGGGAATGACCCGCCTTTTGAGGTGCAACACTTGAATAGTGATTTCGCTCCCTAGGATTTGCCAGAACTGACTCCCCGGTAAGGGACTGACCAGTCGGGGCGACTCAAAACCCGCTACATTTAATTTCTCGTTGGCACTCCAGGTAATTCTGACGCGGGCCGCACTCGCCGTGGGAGTCTGGATAAAAATAGGCTTGCCCTGGATACCCGTGTCATTCCAAGTCTGTAAAGCACTGCGGACAACCTGTTCATACTCGGCTTGGGCGCGGTCATAGGGCGCGGGGACTTTTTCCACAAAAACGGCTAAGGGCAGACTGCCGGGGGGCCAAGCGCGGGTCGGCCCCTCTTGAGACCAGTTCTTCGCCGGAGCAGGCGGGGTCGGGGGGGTAACAGCGATGGCTTGGGGCCGACTCAAAAGTACACTGTCCTGGCTATCCACGCGCCGGTCGCCGTTGAGGTCCGCCCGTTGGAGTTGCTGTTCAGAAAGTAACCCAGTGCCTTGGAGGTATTGATCCAGCAGATCTTGGTCGGCGGGTCCGACCTGTTGATCGCCATTCAGGTCGCCTAGCTGGGCTTGGACTGGGATGATGAGGGCGAGCCATAGCGAACACAACAAAATAGTACGCATGGAGGGTCAGTATACTTCTGCTTACTATACCCACGCCCAAGCAAAAAGGCGGCCCCATGACCGCCTTTCTCGATGGATGGACTGGGTTACATCATGCCGCCCATGCCGCCCATACCACCCATACCACCCATGCCGCCCATATCCGGGGCACCACCGCCGCCTTTATTCTTCTCAGGCAGGTCCACGATCAGGACTTCGGTGGTCAGGAGCATCCCCGCAATGGAAGCAGCGTTTTGCAGCGCGGAGCGGACGACCTTCGCCGGGTCCACAATCCCTGCTTCCAGCATGTTAACGAACTGGTTGTTGAGGGCATCAAAGCCCATCTCTTCGCCAAGTTCACGGACTTTCTGGACGATGACCGAGCCTTCAAGACCAGCGTTCTCAGCGATCTGACGCACCGGGGCTTCAAGGGCACGCGAGACGATCTGGGCACCAATGGCTTCTTCGGCACTAAGGGTCGCCTGGATCTCAGCAATCCGCTTGGTCAGATGGAGCAGCGTTGTACCGCCGCCAGGGACAATCCCTTCTTCAACCGCCGCTTTAGTCGCGTTGAGGGCGTCCTCAATGCGGAGCTTGCGGTCCTTGAGTTCGGTCTCAGTTGCCGCTCCGACTTTAATCACTGCCACACCACCCGAGAGTTTAGCAAGCCGCTCCTGGAGTTTCTCGCGGTCAAACTCAGAATCGCTGGCTTCCATCTGTTGACGGATTTGGGCAATGCGCTTGGCGACGGCTTCAGTGTTACTGTCTCCAGCAACAATGGTCGTCTTGTCCTTCGTCACGGTCACTTTACGGGCTTGGCCCAGCATATCCAGAGAGGCATTCTCAAGCTTGAGACCAATATCTTCGGAGATGACATCGCCGCCAGTCAGAACCGCAATGTCCTGGAGCATGGCCTTACGACGGTCCCCGAAACCAGGTGCTTTGACCGCACAAACATTCAGGACCCCACGCAGTTTGTTGACGACTAGGGTGGCGAGAGCTTCCCCTTCGATGTCTTCCGCCAAGATGACTAGGGGCCGACCGGAACGGGCCACTTTTTCGAGGACGGGGATCAAGTCGGTGATGATCGAGATTTTTTTGTCGGTAATCAAGAGCATCGGGTCGGTCAGTTCCGCCACCATGCGCTCAGCGTCGGTCATGAAGTAGGGCGAGACGTAACCTTTTTCAAATTGCATCCCCTCAACCACTTCCACTTCGGTGAAGAGCGAACGGGATTCTTCGACGGTGATGACGCCTTCTTTGCCGACTTTCGCCATGCCTAGAGCAATCATCTGACCAATTTCGGGGTCGCCCGCCGAGATCGTGGCAACTTCCGCGATGATTTTGTCGTCTTCGACTTTTTTGGACATCTCAGCAATGAATTCGACGAGCTTGGCAACGGTCTTCTCAATCCCGCGCTTGAGGGCGATGGGGTTGGCTCCGGCGGCGACGTTTTTGAGTCCTTCTTTAATCAAGGCTTGGGCCAAAACTGTCGCGGTGGTGGTCCCGTCCCCGGCGACATCGTTGGTTTTGGAGGCAACTTCGCGGATGAGTTGGGCCCCGGTGTTTTCGAGGGGGTCTTCGAGTTCAATTTCTTTGGCGATGGTTACGCCGTCATTGATGATCTGGGGAGCCCCGAATTTCTTTTCGAGGACCACGTTCCGGCCTTTGGGACCGAGGGTGACGCGGACGACATCGGCGAGGGCGTTGACGCCACGCTCTAGGGAGCGGCGGGCATTCTCATCAAATACAATCTGTTTTGCCATGGTGATGCTCCTTATTCTGCAATCGCGAGGATGTCTTTTTCGTTGACCAAGAGGTATTCAGCCCCTTCGATTTTGACTTCGGTGCCGCTGTACTTGCTGTAGAGGACGCGGTTGCCCACTTGGACTTCCATCGTTGCTCGGTCGCCCTTTTCGAGCTTGCGCCCCGGACCCACCGCCACGACTTCCCCGAGTTGGGGCTTCTCTTTAGCGGTATCAGGCAGGAATAACCCACCCGCCGTGCGCTCTTCTTGCGCCACAATTTTAATGAGGACTCGGTCGCCCAAAGGACGCAGGGAAGACGCGCCCACCGTCAATGTTGTCGCCATGTGCCAGTCTCCAATTCAGTTCAAACTTTAGCACTCTGTGCCTTCAAGTGCTAAGTGTACTGTAAATCACAAAACTTGGCAAATTTGACTGCCCTAGGGAACGGCACTCAGCTAGCTATGGCGGATTTGCATCTAAGGGCAGATCTATTCAAGTTCAGTAAAAAAGGGATGGACTTTTTCGGATATTTCGTTTATTTTATAGGAGTGACTGATGAGGTTCTCAGAATGAGCAACCATAAATGTCAAGAAATGCTTACCTTGTCTCCCTTGCCAGAAGACGAGCTAGCCATTGCCCAACTAGAGCAGCTTTTGTCTAAAGGCATTCCTCGACTTATCGGGACTAACGATCAGGAAATTCCACTCCCGCCCCAAGTTTTTGAGATGTTACATAAAATCATCCAATGCATGGTAAGCGGGCAAGTGTTACACCTTATCCCGGCAGAGCAGGAAATGACGACGCAGCAAGCAGCGGACTTACTCAATGTATCTCGTCCTTTTTTAGTCAAAGAACTAGAAAAAGGTGAGATCCCCTTTCGAGCAGTGGGTTCTCATCGGCGGGTGCAGTTCAAGGATGTTATGGCTTACAAGAACTGTCGTGACCAAAAGCGTCGGAGAATCTTGGATGACCTGACAGCGCTAGGTCAGAAACTCGGACTCTATGACTTTGAGGACACTCCATGAGTGAAACCTAGTTCAAAATTCAACAAAGTGAAGCATGACTCCGTATAATAAGGAGTCGTGCCTCATTCCGAAATGAACACTGATTCCCCCGCTGTATTAGATGCTTGTGTTTTATTTCCTTTCTACGTGAGGGATGGTTTTACTAAGAGTTACAGAAGCAGAGCTTTATCAGGTTTACTTTTCTGAAGAGATACTTAATGAGGCTACTAGAAACCTCCTTGCAAAAGGGAAAGTTGCTTCTGAAAGAGATGCGTTGCTACTCAAGAATGGAATTATTGCGGCTTTTCCTGAGGCAATGATAGAGGCTCCTTACGATTTAATTAATTCAATGCGGAATCATCACAAGGACCGTCATGTATTAGCTACTGCTATTACAGCAAGAGCTAGATTTATAATTACTGAAGACTCCACAGGATTTCCAAAACAAATCTTAGATGAGTATGATATCGAAGCTCAGCACCCAGACAAATTTTTGACCGATTTGTGCCGCCTATATCCTAAGCAGATACTGGTAGCCATTCGTGGGCAAGCTAACAAACTAAGAAAACCACGCGTAATCGTAAAAGAGCTTCTAGACAGCTTAAGCAAAGAGCTTCCTAACTTTGTTGCTGAAATCAGGAAAGATGCAAATACGTAAAAAGACATTGCAGAATATTACCCAAAGTTCTAATCCCCCCTTTGAAAATCTCCCCTGAGAACTAGCGGGACTCGTCTTCGTTGAGAGTTTGTTCTTTGGCCTTGTCCTCGCGTCCGTACTCGTAGGGACCGGAGGTGACGACGGGGAGTTTGACGAAATTTTCCACCGGGGGCGGCGAGGGGACGGTCCATTCCAGACTGTAGCCGTTCCAGGGATTGGCCCCGGCGGGACGGCCCCGGACCCAACTGAGCACTGCGTTAAAGATGAAAGGCAGGGTCGAAATGCCCAGCAAGAACCCGCCCGTACTGACGATTAAGTTGACTAGCGTGAACTGGGGGTCATAAATTGCCACTCGACGCGGCATTCCCAAGAGCCCTAGCTGGTGCATCGGGAAAAAGCAGAGGTTGAACCCGATAAATGAAGTCCAGAAGTGAATCTGACCCAGGGTTTCATTCATCAGCCGCCCGGTCATCTTCGGGAACCAATAATACATTCCCGCATAGAGACCAAAGACACTCCCGCCAAAGAGGACGTAATGGAGGTGCGCTACGACAAAATACGTATTGCTGACGTGGATATTCACGGGCACTGAGGCGAGCATAATCCCCGTCACCCCACCAATGACAAACATCCCCACAAAACCCATGGCAAAAAGCATCGCTGTATTGAGCAAGATTTTCCCGCCCCAGAGCGTCGCTAGCCAGTTGAAGACCTTAATCCCCGTCGGTATTGCAATGATCATTGAGGTGAACATGAAGAACATCCTGAGCCAGCCCGGGGTCCCACTGGTGAACATATGGTGTGCCCAGACCGTGAAACCCAAGACCGCAATCGCCACGGTGGAGAGCGCGATGACCCGGTAGCCAAACAGAGGCTTACGGGCAAAAGTCGGCAGGACCTCCGAGATAATCCCCATGGCGGGCAGGATCATGATGTAGACCGCCGGATGAGAATAGAACCAGAACAAGTGCTGGTATACCACCGGGTTGCCGCCCCCCGTGGGATTGAAGAAGCTCGTCCCCGCGCTCAAGTCAAAGGTCAATAGGATCAAGGCCCCGACGAGAACGGGCGCCGAGAGCAGCGTGATGGCTGAGGTAACTAAGGTATTCCAGACGAAAATTGGCATCCTGAAGAGGTCCATCCCCTCCGCCCGCATGGACCAGATTGTGACAATAAAGTTGATCGCCGCCAGGATCGAGGAGGTTCCTAACACAATCACACTGATGATCCAGAGCAGTTGCCCGTTGATAAAGTCAGTCGCGCTCGTGCTGAGCGGTGGATAGGCCCACCAGCCCGATTGCGCCGGACCGCTGGGAATCAGGTAACTAGATAGCAATAAAGCCCCGCCCACCGGGATAATCCAAAAACTAATCGCATTGAGCCGGGGAAAGGCCATATCTCTAGCCCCAATTAGCAGGGGGATCAGATAATTGCCAAACCCCGCTGAGGCCGGGATGATCCACAGAAAGATCATCACCGTGGCATGGATCGTGAAAAGACCGTTATAGACATCTGGCTCGACCACGTTGGTCTCCGGGGTCGCGAGTTCCGCCCGGATCACCATTGCCATGAAGCCGCCCAACAAATAAAAGAAGAAGGACGTGACGAGATACTGAATCCCAATCACCTTGTGGTCCGTGCTGAAACCAAAGTATTTACGCCAATCACCAGACTCTTTGAATACATCCAAACTCGAAGCATCAACCATGACGGGTTCCCCTTAAGGTTGGACAGCAGCCTGTTCTTTAAGCCAGCGTTGATACTCGGGAATAGTCTCTACTTTCACCTCAACCTTCATCGCCCCGTGGTAGGCCCCGCAGAGTTGGGTGCAGTTAAGCACATAAGTGCCAGTCTTAGTGGGCCGGAAACGCACACTGGTCGTCTGACCGGGGATCACATCCTGTTTGAGCCGGAACTCCGGTACCCAAAACCCGTGCAGGACATCCTTAGAACGCATCACCAAACGCACTTCCTGGTCTACGGGGAGATGAAGTTCACCCGTGGGGACTTTCACGCCGGGATAGGTGAACAGCCACGCCCACTGTTGCGCCTCCACCTGGATTTCTAGATCCACTGCGGCATCCCGGACTGCCGGGGTGTCGTCCTGGGCTTCAGCACTAGAGAGCAGGGTGGTGTGGGTATGCCCCGCCGTGAGGGAAGCCGTCTCGCTAATTTCTTGATAGACGTTATAACTGCTGATGGAAATGAAAAGGACTAAGGCTGTCGGGATCGCAGTCCAGAGGACCTCTAGCGTGAGTACGCCTTCAACCGGCTGACCGTCCCCGGTCTCCCCAGGTTCCCGCCGAAAAGCGAGGGCCGCGTAGAGCAACACGCCAATCACAAAAAAACTAATCCCCGCGCCCACCACCAGCATGAACCGGAACAACCCATCAATTGGAGGCGCTTCTTCTGCCGCCGCAATGGGCAAGAAGAAGTCCGCATTGACCCCCACCCAATAGGTCAGCAATAACACAATCGTTAAACCCGCCCCATAGACCCAGGGTCCGGTGGGGATGCGGGGAATTCTCATGGCTCGGCTCCCGTCGGGTTAGATTGACGCGGTGGATTAAAAGGGTCCGGCAATTGGTCTATGCTGACCGCCTCGCCCCGTTCTTTTTGGAGCCGCAGGCCGTTAACGGTCGTGTTGTGAATGCCAAAGTCTGTAGACAGATGAGCACCCATCTCGCCTTGGACCACAATCATCCCCGCCGTGACCGCAGCGGCAAATAGATAGGGAATCTGCACCTGCCGGGGTTGATTAACACGCCACTGATACCGTTGGCAGCCCCGCCAAACCGCCAGAAGGACCAGCAAAAAAAGAATAATCGTCCCGCCGACCCCATGAATCAGCATCGTCCGGGAAGCCGAGAGTCCCCACGCACTGACTTCAGCAGCAGGAGGCTGGGCCAAAAACATCTCAAAGAAGCCAAAGGCGACCGTGGCAAAGGTAAAGGTGGCTGACCCGACTAGATTCCACCAACCCA
Organism: Candidatus Cyanaurora vandensis; assembly: GCF_013285555.1. Lineage (GTDB taxonomy): Bacteria > Cyanobacteriota > Cyanobacteriia > Gloeobacterales > Anthocerotibacteraceae > Cyanaurora > Cyanaurora vandensis. The sequence continues at coordinate 12,459 of NZ_JAAXLT010000108.1, forward strand.
GGTCAAAGAAGACAGCACGACCGGGAGCGAGTTTACCCATGAGCGGCTTCGCAAAAACATACAAGGCCCCAATCACATCAAACAAAAATGCCAGCAAAAACAACCCAATCGTGAAATGGACCAGAGTGGGATGGATCGGGACAAGGTAAGGCAGACCATTCAAATAGAGGTCCAAGCCTAAGTTGTCAATGACACTGTTCATGGTTGGGACCCCGTGGTTACGTCGCCGGTTCGAGTCGCTTCCACCACAGGCCGGATATGTACCCCATAAGACCAGACCAGCATCGTCCCCAAAAACGTCTGATAAAACACCAGCCCCACCAACGCAAACCCCGCGCCTAGATAGGGCATCGAGACCTGACGCGGGAAATCCGTACTGACATTACCCAATTTGTTCCGCAATAACGCCCGCCACAACGCCAGCCCCAGGAGCAAGACCGGCAAGATCCAGCCCAGGGTCATGTGTTGACCCAAGACCTGCTCACCCCCGGCTGCCGTCGGGTTCGCCAACCCCGCCTCCACCTGTCCAAAGAAAATTGCAATAATAATCGCCACACTCGCCACCAACAGGTTCCACCAAGCCACGTTTGCCAGACTGCGCTGCTGCGTGAAGTAGGCGATACTGTCGCAGAGGACCGAGAAAACCACGGTCGCAATAACGAAGTGGACCACAATCGGGTGGATTGGACCGGATAGGGGCGGTGGGTACGGTAGGTTGTATTCATTAAGGGCGAAAAAGAGCATCGGACCCAATTGGGAAGATTGCCCTCCCATGGAATTCGGTCTCTTGAAGAAAAAAATCAATCCCAAGGTTGAGCTAGGGTTTAGAAATCTCCGCCCTGCGGGACAGTCTGCTTCTTACTTGCCAACAATACGGGTAAAAGCGAGAGCAGAGCCAGAGCCACCAACGCTCCAAATACACCCCACTTACTCCCCCCGGCAAAAGCCTCCTGTCCACTCGCCCCCAGCCAGGTATAGGCCAGCGTGCCAGGAATAATCCCCACCACTGTCCCCAGCGTAAAGTCTTTGAGCGAAACCCTGGTCAAACCAAACAACGTATTCAATACATTAAAAGGAAGCAGCGGGGTGAGCCGGGTCGAGAGCACGAACCAGAGCGCGTTTCGTTCTAGCCCCTGGTTCAGACTAGCCAGTCGTCCGTTAGCCGCAAACTTTGACTGTGCCCAGTCCCGCGCTAGATAACGTGCAATTAAAAAAGCCCCCATCGCCCCCACCGTCGCCCCAATTATTGAGTAAACCGCACCCAGCATCGCCCCAAACAAGGCCCCACTGACCACGGTTAACAGCGAAGCCGGGACCCCCACCGCCGTAAAAATAGCTTTTAACACCAAGTACCCCAAGGGTGCCCAGACCCCCAAGCCCGCGAGGGTTGCCGTAATCGCCTCACGGCTCAACCACTGACTAAGCGGCGTGAACTGATAGACGACGAGCACCCCAACGAAGCTCAACACTAGTAATAATGGCTTGACCACAGTAACTCCGGCAGCAGGAGGGAGACAGAATTAAGTACGGTTTGTACGGACCTTTGGATTGTGCCTAGTCTAATCAAGCGGCTTCTAGGGAGTCCAGGATTACGTCTGATTGACGGGGTAAATTGAGCATGGTAAGTTACTACAAACCCGGAGGATTTTTGATATGGACCCCAAAAAAAGTTACATCGCCCCCAAGGTTGCCCGTCTCGGTGGCCTGACTGACTTGACCCAAGCTATGAACACTGGGTCGATGTTCGACAGCATGGCTATGACAACCGCGAGCTAAGCTAAAAAGCTTTGCCAGACGACAAGGATGAATTTATGGATGGATGCAAAAAGCCTTACATCACTCCCAGGGTCACGCGCCTTGGGAGTCTAGCCAACCTGACCCAGGCGATGAACACGGGCACGATGGCTGATGGTTCGTTGAGTATGAATGGAGTTCCCCTGATATCCTAGGACCGTCCAACCTCGCTTGATTAAGTTTTGAACACCACTTTTTTACAAATTGCCCAGCGAGAACTCAAGCGAGCTTTTGCTGAGATTAAACTTTCGGTGCGGGTTGTCCCAGCCCTAGTGGAGCCGGATTCGGGCGTAGACGAACGGGGGCGGTATTGGGCCTATCCTTTTGATGATGTGGGACTTTGGCTGGACCCAGATGGACGGGCGGCTGAGGTCTGGATGGTCGCAGACAGTAGCGATGAGCATTTCTTTTTACCCGTGGCGACCTTCACCCTAGGCGTTTGTCTAAACCTCCAGGGTCAGATTGCCATCCATGCCAACGCTGTGGACCTCGCGGGTCAGGCGGTAGCTTTTGTTGGGGATTCGGGGCGCGGTAAGTCTACTTTGACGGCCTATTGTCTATTGCAGGGAGCCGGTTTAATCACCGATGATGTCTTTACGGCGGATGCTCAAGCCCTGGCTCAGCCCGGTTATCCCCGGCTCAAGCTCCTGCCCCAGACCGGACAGCAACTAGGTTTACAGGCGCTTGCCCTCAGTGGTCTGAAAATCCACTACCAGCCCCAGCATCTCCAAGCTAAGTTCCAAGAACAACCCGTCCCCCTGCGTACTATTTATCTCTTGGAGGAGAGTACGGACGGGCGAATTTATAGTGAGACAGTCCCGCCGAGTCAGGCGGTTTTTGCGTTATTGACCCACAGTTACCACGCACTCCTCGGTAATATGCTCTACCAAAGTTTTAGCTACCGCTTGGCTGAGGACCCGTCGTTGCTGGATGCCTATGTGGGTCTAGTGACCCAGGTGCCGGTCAAGCGGTTGTACTATCCCCGCGACTTTAAACGTTTGCCCGGGGTCTATACATTTTTGGTGAATGACCGATGAGTTATGCCTTCCTGGGCGGTCAGCGGTCCATGGCCCTGGATGAACGGCGTAACCGAGCCTATCAACAGGCGTTAGCCCAAGTCATCACCGCCGAGAGTGTGGTTCTGGACCTCGGGGCGGGATTGGGCGTGCTGGGGTTACTAGCGGCCCAATTAGGGGCTAAACGGGTTTATCTCGTTGAACCCGAGGATGTGCTGGGGGTGGCGGCGGACTTCGTGCGGACCCAGGGTCGGCAAGCGCAAGTCGTCTGTCGTCAGGGTTGGATTGAGACGACCCCCCTCCCGGAACCCGTGGATGTACTGGTCTCGGTCTTCACGGGGAATTTTTTGTTGGAAGAGGACCTGTTACCCCTATTGTTTTTAGCCCGCGACCGTTACCTCAAACCCGGCGGCCGGATGATCCCTGACCGGGCGGTAATGGTAGCGGTCCCGGTGAGTGCTCCCCGGCTCCATGCTGAGGAAGTAGCGATCTGGTCTGAGCCGCACCTGGGCTTGGATTTGCAGGCGGGGCGGGCCTACGCGAGCCAACAGATTTACTATGAGCGCAAACACCTAGCCCAGGCCCAATACCTAGCCCAGCCCCTGCCCCTGTGGGAACTGGACCTGACCACGGCCCAAGACACCCACTGTCAAGTGGAAGTGACCTACCCGATTACGGCGGACGGACTCTGCCACGGCTGGTGTGGTTGGTTCGATCTGCGGTTGGGGGATTGGCTCTCCACCTCACCCAAGGACCCGCCCCTGCACTGGTCCGCCGCTTTTTTACCCCTGGACCCGCCCATCGCCGTGACCGTCGGCGAAGAAGTTACCTTCCGGTTGGTCCGTCCGCCCCAGGGTTGTTGGAGTTGGGAGGTCCAGACTACTACCACCCACCGTCGGCATTCCACCTTCCTCGGGCTACCCCTGACTCCCCAGACCCTCCATAGGTCAAGCCTGGACCATCGGCCCCAAAGGACAGTGCGCGGGGAGGCGGCCCGTTTTGTCCTAGAGCATTGCGACGGCAAGTGGACGATCCAACAGTTGAGCGCACAACTCCACCACCGTTACCCGGACCTTTTCAACCCCCAACAGGCGGTACACTATGTGCAATCCCTGGTGAAACAGTACAGCTAATCATGTGGGCTTTCACCCTATCCCAGGTCAGTAAATCCTTCCCCGTCCACTTGCGCCTGCGGGACCTGCTCCGTCAACCCCACCAATGGTTCTTTCGGCCCCGCCAACAGGTGCTTGCCCCCCTCGATCTCAACGTAGCTCAGGGTTCTTGTCTCGCCGTCCTCGGTCCCAATGGCGCGGGTAAGACGACGCTCACTAAGCTTTTAGCTCTCCTCTTAACCCCGGACCAAGGCCAAGTCCAGGTCTTGGGTCAAGATAGCCAAGGCCACAGCCCACAGTTACGGCAAAAAGTCGCCTACGTGGGCACGGGAGAGCGCGGCTGCTATGACCGCCTTTCCGCCCGTGAGAACCTCAACTTTTTCGCCACCCTCTACCAGGTACCGCTGGACCGGATTGAGCCAGTGTTGGCGCAAGTGGGTTTAAGCGGGGCGATGGATAAACCGCTCCAGATGTACTCCAGCGGGATGCGGCAACGGTTCGCGCTGGCTAGGGCCTTGCTGGTTAATCCCCAGATTTTGTTACTCGATGAACCCACCCGTGGCATAGACCCGACGGGCTGCCAGGAACTCTACACGCTAATTGAAGACCTGCGCCGGACGGGGATCACGGTTGTCCTCTGCACCCAAGTCCTCGCTGAGGCGGAGCGGTTAGGCGAACAGTTTCTTTTTTTACAACAGGGCCGGGTCCTCGCCCAAGGCAATCTCGCCCAGATTGCCCAGACCCTCGATCTCAAGGACCGGGTGACCGTGGAGCTGACTCAGCTCTGTCATCCTCAGGACCTCGCCCTACCCTGGACCCTACTGACCTCTACACAGCATCCAACCGGGCAGTTGACCTTCCGGGTGGAGCAAGACAGCATCGAGACCTTTCAACAGATTTTGCAGGGTCTCCGGGGGGCGGGACTGACCGTGCGGGCTGGTGCCATCCAACCCCCTACGTTAGAGACGATTTACACCGCTCTAGTCGAGGGACGATGAAGACCCTGGGGGCTTTTGTCCGGCGGGACTTCCTGGAGCAGAACCGCTACGGACCTTTTTGGATCGGACGGTTGGGCTCGCTATTCCTTCAGGTCTTCAGTACGTTTTTCACCGCCCAACTCTTTAATGGCAATCCGGCCCTCACGCCTTACGGCGGCAATTATTTCGCCTATGCCTTGGTGGGCACCCTCACCCTGCAACTCTTGGTGGTGACGATGGCAGCCCTACCGGGAGCAGTCTACTATGCCCAGACCCAGGGGACTCTGGAGCCTTTGTTGACCAGCCCCACGCCAATCGGGGCGATCTTGGTTGCTGCTTCCAGTTTTGGTATTTTGACGGAATTAGTGGGGATGGTGCTCTTTGCTGGGGTAGCCTGGGTCGTAGATCCAGGGGTCTTTGCTCAGGTCCACTGGGGCGCGTTGGGATTCTTGTTGGCAGTCCATGGGTTGTGTGGTTGGGGGTTGGGATTAGGGATGGCGAGTCTGGCCCTAGCGTATAAAGTCACGACACCCTTGGGGAGTCTAGTCACCGCACTCTGTAGCTTGGGGGCGGGTTATTTTTATCCGGTGGCTCTCCTCCCTGCCCCTCTAGCCACGGTGGTCCAGTTTTTTCCTTTTACCCAGGGGATGGTGGGTCTGCGGAGTGCGATGCAGGGGCAGTTTAACCTAGGGGCGAGTCTAGTCTTCGCTGGGTTCACCCTGGGGGTTTTGCTCTCGGCTTGGTGGGGCTTCCAAAAATCCCTGGGCCTCGCGTACCGTGACGGTACCTTGACTTACCAATGAAGCTAACTCTAAGCCTTGAAGACCAAGTTCTCCTAGCCTGTCTCCGGGGTCAGCCCGTGCCGGAGCTTGCCCTTGATGAGGCGCATTTTTGTCATCGGCTCAACTACCACCGGGTCACAGCCTTGGTCTATCAGCATCTTGTCGCAACGGATACCCTCACCCGGCTCACCCCGGCGACCCAAACCCACCTCAAAGCGACCTATCAGCGCAATATCGGACATAACCTTGCCATTAGCCATCTCTTAACTTCGATTACCCAGATTCTGCAGAAACAGGGCCTGCGGGTCATGGCTCTCAAGGGGGCCTTACTCATTGCGTGCTTCCCCGACTACCTCTTGCGTCGTCAAATGTTGGACCTAGATATCCTGGTGCGCTTTGAGGACCTCTACCCGGCTTACCAAGCTCTGCAAGCGGCGGGCTACCAAACTACCCAGCCCTATCGGTTCCTTTGGCAGCCCCTCTATAACTACACCCTCAATGCCATCCCTTTAATGGGTACCCGCCCGGAGATCCCGCCGGTGCTGGTGGAATTACACTGGCAGTTATTTATCCCGGTCATCAACAATACCCGTTGGTCCATGGCGGAGTTATGGCAACAGGCCGAGTCTTCAAGCTCGGGTTTTGAGCAACCGGACCCCACCGATGTCCTACTCCATCTGGTTGCCCACCAATGTACGGACCTCAAGATTTATCTATCGGGGTTGGTGGATGTCGCCCAACTGCTGAGCCACTGGGCAGACCGTCTGGACTGGGAGGAAGTCGTCCACCGCGCTCGCCGCCGCCACATCTTGATGCACTTAGTAAATATTCTCCGTCTCACCCATGAACTGCTCCAAGTCCCGTTACCCGCTTGCTTCCCTACCCTCGGCCAGCCCCACCTCGCCCGCGCCACACCGGGCTACAACTTACTACTAGAGCGACTTTTTGTGCAAGAGTATACCGAGAACTTCCGTCAGACGCTGCGGATCATCCAACCTTTACGCCGCCTAGAGGACCCGGCCTGGGGCTGGCAACTGTGGCATCAATACTTGGCCCCCGCCGTGGCGGACTGTGGTCATCCCCTCAAAAAACTGCTCAAACAGCGCGGAGGGGCGGCGTAGTCTCGCGCACATCTGACTGGTCATTCAAGATCCACGAGCCATAGCTCACCCAAGCGTGACCGATTTGCTGACCCCAACCGACTTCCAGACGCGCCGCAACACCCTGGGTAACTAACCAGCGATACAACACCAACGAACGGTGCAGACACTGGGGGCGGACTGGGTGAAAGGGCGCGACTAGATAGAGGACCCGGACCCGCCGTTGGATCGCCCGCCATTGCTGGGGAGTGAGTTCTGGGTATTGACTGGGGAGGGGGTCCTGAAGAGCCTGGACCGCCCAAGCATGGAGATGGCGGTCTACCCACCACAGTTGCCCAAAGGCCCAAAACCGCAGGCCCAAGCCCTCAAGTTTGCTCGTGAGCAGTCCAAGTAATGATCCCATACTCAGCAAGGTCCTTCAAAAAGAGCATCAAGTCCTGCTCAACCTGAGCCGAGTCTACTTCATAATCTTGAGCAATCCGCTCCACAATTTGTAGACCCGCTTGCGTCGGGGGTTGGTCACGCAGGGCCTCCCAAAACAAGACTCCAGTTTCATTAAGACTGTAGTACATCCCAGAAGTAATGTGGAGTAAGACAGCCTCCTGCTCCACCTGTCGGTAAAGAATATCGCGGGCAATGGTGAAGTTTGGGATTTCTGTCATAGGTTTACTCGGCAGCTTGAAAAGCCTCAATAGCATACCCCTGTTTTAGGGCCGGCTGACAATCCTACCGCTTAGCCATACACAAAAAAATCCGTGGCTCTTTCCTCATGAGGAAAGAGCCACGGGCAGAAACATCAGAAATTTCCTTGGCGTTGCTCTCTACGGTTATCACGGGTCTGGGCGAGTTTCTGGCGTTGGGCTGGGGTCAGCACAGCCTCAATCTCACCCCGGCGTTGTTGCAGGGAAGCCTTCATCTGGGGTTTGAGGTTCTGCATCTGTTGTTGGAGCCGTTGCGCGGTGGCGGTGTCGCCGTTAGCCTCAGCAGTCCGCATTTGTTGGTGTAGGTTGCGCTGTTGCTCAAAGAGGGTACGGTCTTTCGCCATGATCTGCTGAACCTGTTTACGTTGTTGGGGGCTGAGTTCGAGTTGGTCTAGACCACGCCGCATTTTGCCCATGCCGCGTTGGTTGTCCTGGGGCGCGTAGGTTGGGGTGTTGCTTTGGGCCAAGACCGGCAGGGTCAGACCCAAGAGCAAGACAAGTCCGACGATTGTTCGCATCTTCATTCCTTGTTGACCGTCACAAGCTATCTGACGCGACGACTCAGCCCACTGTTCACCGGATTACATCAACCGGAAGTGGTCCAAAACGGGCAACTGAGTGCGGACTTGGGCCAGCCGTTCGGGATTGATGGGAGCCAAGGCGATCCCCTCGCCGCCATCCCCAGCATCAGCAAGGGTATTCCCCCAGGGGTCCAAGATCATCGCGTGTCCATAGGTCTGGCGGCGGGCGTAGTGTTCACCGACTTGGGCCGGGGCAATAACGTAGCAGGTATTCTCGATAGCTCGTGCCCGGAGTAGGGGCCGCCAGTGGTCCTTGCCGGTATAGGCGGTGAAGGCTGAGGGGACGACGATGACTTCCGCACCCCGCAAGGCCAATTGCCGATAGAGTTCTGGGAACCGTAGGTCATAACAGACGGAGAGACCGATTTTCCCCAGTCGTCCGCCATCCGCCAAAACAACTTCGGTTCCAGAAACGACCGTATCGGACTCGCGGTAGGTGTTGCCATCAGGCAGGTTCACGTCGAAGAGATGGAGTTTGCGGTAGCGGCCGATCACCTCGCCGGTGGGCGCAACCAAGAGCGCGGTGTTAAATAACTTTCCATCCCCCGTTGGAGCCGGAAACCCGCCTCCCAACAGCGTAATACTATGGCGACGAGCGGCCTCAAGTAGGAAAGTCTCGGCGTAGGTGGCAATCGTCTCGGCTTTGGTAATCTTATCTTGCTCCGGCCCCATGAAGGCGAAGTTCTCCGGTAGTCCCACCAGGGAGGCCCCACGACTAACCGCCTCAGCAATCAGTTGTTCAGCCTGGGCAAGGTTGCTCTGGATGCCGGGCGTACTGGTCATCTGGATTGCAGCGGCGATGTAGGGTTCCACAGAGTCAGTCCTTTTAGCGATTATCGTAACGCATCGCTGTCCTGGCAGGAAGGTAGCCCTAATTTCTAGTTCCTAACCTCATGGTGTCCAACTGAGTGCAACACTATGGCACCCAAGTCAACTCCAAGAATTCCTCAAAGTGGTCGGGAGCTGACCTAGTCAGGACTTACGCAAGAGCCATGGGCCTAGCCGGGTGCTTCAGTTGCTGCATCAACCACCCAGAGCATAGCCCCGGCTGGAGTTGATAGATGGTTTGGCCTGTACCATAGGCGACCTCTTTAAGCCCTACCCACACCAGCCGTCCAGTAAGACGGTTTGAAAAAGTCAGTGCTTATGCGCCAAGACCGCGTGGCGCCTGTCTTCTGTGAGGAGAGCGTCTTTACCATCAAAAATGGGGGCTAGCACCGCCCCCTCAATTCCTTGATTCAAATGTCGGCTAGCTATGAACTCATTTACCGGCGTAGGTTTGGGTCAAGCTTACCCCCAGCGGTCTTGCTGAGGACGGGAGCTGGTTGAGACTCGTTTAGCCGAAACACCGTGCCACAACCATTGAAGCAATTTAACGAATTGCCACCGTTGAAGGTTGTGCCGTAAACGCTACCATTACTGCCTTGCACTACCTCAGCGACTGGATAGCGACCATTGTTGATATCGAATTTCACCAGCGTGTGGAGCACACCACTAGGGGTTACCCGATACACGGTCCCGCAACCGGTGGGGCACTTGGCATTACCGCCAATTGAGGTCGTGCCGTAGAAATTACCATCACTGAGCCGCGCTAACTTAGCTCGTGGATAGCCACCATTACTGCCATCAAAAGTAACCAAGGTGGTAAGCGTACCGGTGGGAGTTACCTGAAACACCGTGCCACAGCCATTCAAGCAATTGGCTGAACCACCACCTTTTTCGGTTGTACCGTAGAAGTTGCCGTCACTACCCTCCACCAAGGGCGCATAGGGAAAGATACCCTTACCATTGCCAAAGCTCGCCAGGGTAGTGCGGATGCCACTGGGAGTCACCCGATATACTGTGCCAAAACCAGTATTGCCACCCGTAGCCGTCGTACCGTAGAAACTACCATCACTACCCTGAAGCAAGCCAGAATAAGCACCTTCAAGGTTGTCGAGAACAGTGAGGGTGCCACTGGGGGTCATCCGAAAGGCCGTGCCATTGTTAAGACTACCGCCGAACCGCGTGACACCATAGAAGTTCCCATCATTACCCTCAACTAAAGCAGATGAGGGAGAGCTGCCATTGGTGTCATCAAAGTTGACTAGGGTCGTCAGGGTGCCTGTGGGGGTTATCCGAAATACCGTGCCTGCACCAAAACTACCACCCCCGGCTGTCGTGCCATAGAAATTACCATCTGTGCCCTGCACCAAACTAGCCGCCGGAGAGTTGCCATTGATCCCGTCAAAGTTGACTAGGGTTGTGACCATACCCGCCGGGGTCATCCGAAACACCGTGCCACAGCCACCGGAACAATTCGTTGAACTCCCTCCGTACTGGGTGGTGCCATAGAAGTTGCCATCCATACCCTGCACCAATCCACCCGAGGGCGAGCTGCCCTTCGTGGTATCAAAGTTAACCAGAGTAATGGCGGGGCCACCCACCACCGTAAACACGCTGTCGCTTGTGGTTGTTCCCCCCGCCGTAGTGATGGTAATGGGGCCAGTGGTAGCTCCCGTGGGCACCGTGGCGAGAATGATAGTGGGTGTACTGACGATGAATTTAGCCACGAGGGTATTGAACTGGACTTGGGTAGCTCCATTGAAGTTGGTGCCTTGGATGATGACGCGGGTCCCTGGGGGTCCGCTGGTGGGGGTGAAATCGGTGATGGTCGGCGTAGCCGGGGCTAGGTCTACATCTAAGCTAAACACCGTGCCACAGCCACCGGAACAACTCGTTGAGCTACCACCGGACTGGGTGGTGCTGTAAAAGTTGCCATCATTGCCCTGCACTAATTCGGCAGTGGGACGACTCCCATTGGGGCCAAGGAAGATGACCAAGGTGGTGAGGGTGCCCGCTGGGGTCATCCGAAACACCGTACCCTTGCCCTCAAAACCGGGACTACCACCAGCACCCGTTGTACTGTAGAAGTTGCCATCACTGCCCTCCACTAGAGCCGCAAAGGGGTTATCACCATTGGTAGTGTCAAAGTTGACTAGTGTCGTGAGGGTGCCTGTGGGGGTCATCCGAAACACCGTGCCACGACCAAAACCGCCATTTAGGGAAGAAGTGCCGTAGAAGTCGCCGTCACTACCCTGAACTAAACCAGCAGCAGGATAGGAGCCATTAGAGCCATTAAAGTTGGCCAGCGTGGTCAGGATACCCGTCGGGGTCATCCGATACACCGTACCGAAGTTAGAAAGTCCGCCAGAGTAGGTAGTGCCATAGAAGTTGCCATCACTGCCCTGGACCAATCCACCCGAGGGAGACGAACCATTAGAGCCATTGAAATTGACCAAGGTGGTGAGGGTGCCCGCAGGGGTCATCCGATACACCGTGCCGACCTCACCCGTTGTACCGTAGAAGTTGCCATCACTGCCTTGGACCAAGGGAGCATCAGGAAAGCGTCCAGCCGTGCCATCAAAGTTGACCAGCGTGGTGAGAGTGCCCGTCGGGGTCATCCGAAATATCGTGCCACAGCCATCAAGGGGAAAACACCCTGCACTACCCCTTGAACTGCCACCCTGGGGAGTCGTGCCGTAGAAGTTGCCATCCGTGCCCTGGATCAATGCAGTCGTGGGATAGCCGCCATTGGCAATATTAAAGTTGACTAAGGTAGTGCGGAGACCACTGGGAGTCATCCGAAAGATCGTACCCTGATTGGTGCTACCACCGCGCTGAGTGGTGCCGTAGAAGTTGCCATCTGTGCCCTGGACCAATCCGGCAGCAGGCGTCTGTCCATTGGTCTGATTAAAGTTAACTAGCGTGGTCAGGGTTTGAGCGGAAGCAGCTCCGAGTAAGCTCGACAGCAAAACCATGAACAGTGCAACTCGCCGAAAAGCCGTAGTGACTCGGGATGAATTGGGTGTAATGTTTGCAACGGGAGCTTGGACGAAGGCTAGTGCACTAGCGCGTGAAGGCATGGTAGGCTCCGTAGGAAGATAATGACACCGGGTCAACGGCATTCACTTCAGTAGTCATGGGCTAGGCTACACCAAGTATTCTGTTTTCCCATGTCGTGTAGATGACTTGGCATTAGTACATCCCCGACTGTCCCCCATCAAGATAGGTGGAGCAAAAACACTCTTTTTTTAGTCACAACTAAAAAAGGGTCCCATTACTAGGACCCGGCGCGGACGTAAGACGGATTACACGTCGTAATAAAGCTCGAATTCGTAGGGGTGGGGACGCATCTGCATCGGGATGACTTCCTTACTGAGCTTGTACTCGATCCAGGTGCTAATCAAATCCTCGGTGAAGACATCGCCAGCCAACAAGAACTCGTGGTCATTCTTGAGGTTCTCTAGGGCCTCAGCGAGGGAGCCGGGGGTCGAGGGGACCTTGGCGAGTTCTTCAGGGGAGAGTTCGTAGATATCTACATCTAGGGAATCACCGGGGTCAATCTGGTTCTTAATCCCGTCCAGACCCGCCAACAGCATCGCCGCAAAACCCAAGTAGGGATTACAGGAAGCATCAGGACACCGGAACTCTAACCGTTTGGCCTTGGGGTTGGTGCCGGTGACGGGGATACGGATCGAGGCGGAGCGGTTGCCACTGGAATAAGCCAGATTTACCGGGGCCTCGTAACCAGGAACCAACCGCTTGTAGGAGTTGGTCGAGGGGTTGGTGAAGGCCAAGAGTGCCGGGGCGTGCTTGAGAATACCGCCGATATAAAAGAGGGCCATTTCACTCAGACCCGCATAGCCATCTCCGGCGAAAAGGGGCACGCCGTCTTTCCAGAGCGATTGGTGGGTGTGCATCCCCGTACCGTTGTCGCCGTAGAGTGGCTTGGGCATGAAGGTAGCGGTTTTGCCGTACTTACGGGCCACGTTTTTGATGACATATTTGTAGGTCATCATAAAATCTGCGGCCTGAACCAAGGGTGCGAAACGGTAGCCCAACTCCGCTTGACCCCCGGAGGCGACTTCGTGGTGATGTTTCTCAATCGGTACGCCCATCTTGCCCATGGTGAGGAGCATCTCGCTACGGATATCCTGCTGGGAGTCCGTGGGCGGGACCGGGAAATAACCACCTTTATTTTTGGGTTTGTAACCGAGGTTCCCCCCGGTCTCACTGCGCCCAGAGTTCCAGTTCCCCTCCGTGGAGTCCACATAGTAGTAGCCGGAGTTAGTGTTCTGGTCAAAGCGCACATCGTCAAAGATGAAAAATTCCGCTTCGGGGCCAAAGTAGGCGGTGTCGGCAATCCCCGTGGACTGGAGATAGGTGACGGCTTTTTGGGCAATGGTGCGTGGGTCGCGGTTATAGGGGATACCTGACCGAGCCTCATTGATACTACAAGTAAGGTTCAGGGTCGGGCTTTGGGTGAAGGGGTCCATGACCGCCGTAGTGGGGTCGGGGATCATCAACATATCGGAGTCGTTGATGGCTTTCCAGCCCCGGATGCTCGAACCGTCAAAGGCTAGCCCCTCGGTGAAAGTCTCTTCTTCAATCATGCTGGTATGAAAGGTCACGTGCTGCGAGATCCCGAGCAGGTCGACAAACCGGAAGTCAACGAGTTCGACATTATTATCTGCAATCATTTGCATGACTTCTTGGGGCGTCTGCGCCATCTGAAATGCTCCTTGTGAAAACCTAAGACCCTAAGCCAAGTGATCGTAAGCACATATGAGACCACAAATTGTAGCCAGGGATACTCAATCCCCTGCTTATGCCCTAATCTTTGTCCATACTTCTATCTGGAGTTAGATAGTCATGGACGAGCTCTGCCTGTATGCTTCTTAGACAGCAATCTGAGGGACGATGGGTACGGTTTCAGTCCTGATGCCCGCGTTTAATCAGGCCGCTTTTCTGCCCACGGCTCTTGCGAGTCTCTACAGCCAGACCTTCATAGACTGGGAATTAATAGCAGTGGATGATGGTTCCACCGATACGACTTGCCGGATTTTGGACCAAGCCACCCAGGACCCCCGCTGCCGTCATTTTCGGCTGGGGACGAACCGGGGCCTCGGGGCCGCACTCAATTGGGCATTGGACCAAGCACGGGGCGACTTGATTGCCTACTTACCCTGTGATGACCTCTTTTACCCTGAACATCTGGCGCGGTTGGTAGCTGTTTTAGCCGCTCATCCTGAGGCGATGTTGGCCTATAGCGGGGTGCGATACCACCAACATCAGACCACTTACGGTCCAGTCCCAGAGCGGGGTCTACAACTAGTCCAGGTCATGCATCGGCGCACCCCCCAACGCTGGATTGAACGCATTGAACTCGTGACGAATGACCTAGAGCGGATGTTCTGGACTAAGGCCGCGCTACCGATAGCCCGCGTCGCTACAGAATGCGTGACCGCCGAGTGGGTAGACCATCCCCAGCAACGCCACAAATTTATCCTCGAACCCCTGGGCGGCGGACTCAATCCCTACCGCCAGCACTATGGAGTCGCCCATCCGCTCTGTTTTCACTCGACAGCAGGCAATTTCACCGATGAGCCCAGTCATTACCGATGTTGGCGCGAACGCCCATCAACTCCGCCAGCTCCCGATGGATTAAAAATCCTTTTGGTGGGCGAACTGGCCTTCAATCCCGAGCGGATTTTGGCCTTGGAGGAGCGGGGTCATCAGTTGTATGGTCTATGGACGCCCAAGCCTTGGTGGTTTAATACCGTCGGCCCCCTCCCCTTCGGACACGTCACAGAGGTCCCACGCCAAGAGTGGCGGCAAGCGATTCGCCATCTCAAGCCCGACTTAATCTATGCCCTCCTCAACTGGCAGGCGGTCCCCTTTGCTCATGAGGTCCTGATGGCAGACTTGGGGATTCCTTTGGTCTGGCACTTCAAGGAGGGGCCCTGGTTGTGTCGGGCGATGGGAAGTTGGCCTGAATTGGTGGATTTGCAGACGCGTTCGGCTGGACAAATTTATATCAGCCCGGAGCAACGGGATTGGTTTGAGCAGATGGTCCCTGGCAGTGTGAGGAGTCAGCCAACCTTACTCCTAGATGGGGATTTACCCAAGGCAGATTGGTTTACCCAGCCGCGTAGTGAGCGTTTATCGACGACTAAAGGCGGGTTTCACACGGTGGTCCCCGGTCGGCCCATTGGTCTCAAACCCGAACTAGTCCGTCAATTAGCAGACCAGGATATCCATTTACATTTTTATGGGGATGTGAACCACTCGGGGTGGCGGCAGTGGACTGAGGAGGCCCAGGGGTTGGCGGCGGGCTACCTCCATCTCCATTCCCACGTGGGTCAAGACCGTTGGGTGAGCGAACTCTCTCAGTACGATGCGGGCTGGCTGCACTTTTTACCGAGTAACAATGGTGGCGACCTACGGCGGGCCTGTTGGGATGACCTCAACTATCCGGCGCGGATAGCAACCTTGGCAGTGGCGGGTCTACCCGTGATCCAGTACGACAACCAGGGCGCGGTGGTGGCGACTCAGACCCTAGCGCACCGTTTGGACATAGGGTTATTTTGTCAGGACATGGCGGAGCTGGGGAGTCAGTTGCGTGATACAACCCGACTGACCGCGATTCAAGAAAACGTCTGGCAGGTTCGTGAACAGTTCACTTTTGATTATCACGCTGACCGTTTAGTGGATTTCTTCCGGCAAGTCATCGCTCATGGGAGTCGGGGTTGAGTAAAAATAGTGATTCTGCCGCTCTAAGGTGAAATTAAACCGAGAACCATCTCCGTCCCCTACCCCATAAGTAGGGTAGGAGGAGCAAGAATAGCCTTTACTTGCCACTGCCACTCTGTCTTGTTCCTCTAGTTCTAAGGACTCAGTACGGAAATTCCAACGACTCTCGAACAATTGATGGTTGGGATTACTGGAGTGGTACTTATGTCTTCTCCCACCGTAAGCTAGCCCACAACAGACAAGCGACCCCCAGGTTAATCGCCACATCTGCCACATTAAAAACCGCAAACTGAATAATCCGGGCATCCAAGAAGTCCACCACTGCCCCGGTCAGCACCCGGTCCACCCCATTCCCCACCGCCCCGCCCAAAATCAACCCGTAACCCACCGCTTCCCACGGCTTAAGGCGCGGACCCAAGAGCGCGTAAAGGGCGATGACCAGACTCACCCCCACCGAGACCCAGGGTAAAAAGTTTACCCCCGCCTCCGCAAACAGACTAAACGCCGCCCCCCGGTTGGTCACATGGGTCAGATGAAAAACCCCCGGCCAGAGTGGGACCGTCTCCCCCAAGGGCAATTTCGCCACCACCCAAAACTTCGTTCCCTGGTCAATACCCAAGGCCAAAAGTGCAGCCAACCAGAAATTAATATTTTTGACCTGCATCCCCTCACCTTAACCCGCGCCACGCCCACAGACTGGGTTATAAATGCTCGGTACTCCAGGAGCTTAGGGCAATGACTAGCGAGCGGGCCTATTGGTTGGCGTGGCAACAGGTAGAAGGTGTGGGTCCCCATCGTTTGCGGCGGTTGCAGGAATACTTTGGCAGTCTTGAACAAGCTTGGCAAGCCGCTCTACCCGAACTTGGACAGGTGACCGGGTTTAGCCCAGCCATCCTCGAACGCCTGGGTACCCACCGCCGCCAGACCAATCCCGTGACCCAAGCTGAGACCTGGACGGAAAAATTCGGTCCCCACC
>NZ_JAAXLT010000008.1 GCF_013285555.1 Candidatus Cyanaurora vandensis
CCTGACCCCTCCCCCCTCAACGCCGGGAAGCCCTTGATTTTTGTGGATGCCGGTCATGGCGGTTCAGACCCCGGTGCCCTAGGCGTGGGCGGTGTCCAAGAGAAAGATATCAATTTAAAGCTCGCGTTGCGGCTCGGTCGTGAACTGGTGGACCTGGGCTATCGCGTCGGCTACACCCGCCAGGATGACCGTTTTATTCCTTTGCAGGGCCGGGTAGATTTAGCTGAACGAGCCCGCGCCGACCTCTTCGTGAGCCTCCACCAAAACGCCTCCGACAACCCCTGGGCGCAGGGGATCGAGACCTACTACACCCGTTTTGGCAGTGCCCGTCTCGCAAGCTTGATCCACCGGGCGGCGGTGGGAGTTTCCGGGCGACCGGACCGGGGGGTGCGTCAGGCCCGGTTCCACGTGATCCGCCAGACCACCATGCCTGCCATCCTCCTAGAAGGGGGGTATGTGAGCAATGCTTTTGAAGTGCAGCAATTGGTGGACGACAACCGCCAACAGAAACTTGCCACGGGCCTAGCTCGGGCCATAGACCGCTATCTTCGAGGAAAACGTTAAATTGTACCCGATCCACGCTAACCAACCCATCGGTATCTTCGATAGTGGCCTGGGCGGTTTGACCGTCTTCAGGCAACTCCAGGCCCAACTCCCCCAGGAATCCGTTATCTATCTCGCGGATACCGCCCGTGTCCCCTATGGCCCGCGCTCCTCCCAAGAGATTGAAGTCTTTGTCCGCGAGATCATCGCTTGGTTGCTCAAGTGCCGGGTCAAGATGATCATTGTGGCCTGTAATACGAGTACGGCCCTGGTGTTGGAACGTCTCCGCGCCGAGGTGCCTGTGCCCCTGCTGGGCCTAATTCTGCCTGGTGCCCGTCAAGCGGTCCAACTGGGGCAACGAGTCGCGGTCCTCGCCACAGCCGCCACGGTCAAAAGTGGAGCTTTCCAACAAGCGATCCAGGAAGCCGACCCCCGTGCCTTGGTCCAAGTCGTAGCCTGCCCCGAATTTGTCCCCCTAATTGAAGCTGGGGCGATGGACCCCTTGGCGCCCCAACACCCCCAGCTCCAGCGGATTGTGGCCCAATACCTCGCGCCCCTCCAACAATGGCCCCTCGACGTGCTAGTTTATGGCTGCACCCACTACCCCCTGCTCGAACCGCTCGTGGCCCAGCACCTAGGCTCCATCCCCCGTGTGGACCCCGCCCGCTCCGCCGTGACCGCCGCTAGCCAAGAACTCAAGGTGTTGGGATTGACCCATAGTGGCCCAGCCCGTTACCGTTTCTGTGTTTCTGGTAATCCTCGCCAGTTTCAGCGCGTTGCTCGGCCCTGGCTCCCCCCCGTCAGCCGTATTGAGCAGGTCCGTCTCCCGGTCGTCCAGCCTGTTCCCCCCGAGGAATAACCTCCCGTTTCCTTGCCACCTGGACAATCCCTACCCTGAGATAGATTAGATATAGTCGGATTTAACGCTAAGAACTATAAACATCTATGCCCTTGCCACCACCCAAAGGAAAGCCGTCCCGATGCAGCATTCAGAAATGCATCCCCTACCCCTGCTGTCTGACCCCTCCGCCGTAAACCTCCGTCTTGCCGCCCTCGAACAACAGTGTGCCCTCTTAAGGGAGCGTAACCAGCAGCTTGAAGGGCAGTTACAGCAAGCCCAGCGACAACTCCAACTGTATTGGAGCCTCCTGCATTACTGCCTAGAGCCCGCTCTCGGGGTTCTAAAAAGATTGTCTAACGCCTTACTTAAGGAAGCCGCCCTCAAACTTGGCCCGGTCTGCTACGGGTATGTCCAACGGATCGAGGGGATTACGCTCTACACGGAACGTCAAGTCCAACAAGTTCTAAATGGGCATGAAGTCCAGCCTTGAGGGTTATTAAAACAACTTATGGAACTCGTTATAGGGCAGACTGACCCGTTGGCGCAGATCCACCAGCGAGGTAAAAGCCCCGTGGACATCTCGCTCAGCCACTAGCCGCTGGCTTAAATCCGGGTCTAAGTTAAACTGCTGACTAATTTCAGCCGCCGTCAGGATGTTCACCTGCATCCAGGCCGCTGTGATAGTCTCAGGGTCATAGTAGGCGAAGCACAAAATCGGCTCAACCACCTTGAGTTTAGTGAGCGGGATCGCGGCTTGGGCAGCCAATTCCTCAATCGAAGTAAAGATCATCCCGGCTTGACGTAAGGCCAAGATCCGGTTGACTTGGAGAATTGAGAGGTTGAGACGGTAGACCAATTCATCCTGGGTCGCTTGGTTGATGTCTACCCGTAAACCTGCTGCTTGGGCCAAGAACGCTTCTTGGGTCGTGCCAATCCCAGTCTTGGGTTGGGCTAGTTGTAAACGAGTTGTGTAATCGTCTTTAATCAACGCTAAATGGACGATTCCCGCTACCCAACTGCTAAAAAATACACCCTCTAGCCCTAAGTTCACTCCCAAAAACCCCACCGCACCGTAGGCTAGGGCCAAGGAAACCGCCCAACGGTCTCGGCTCCGGTAGCCAGCCACTAGAAGGGTGAGCCAACCCAGACCGGGGATCGCCGCTGTATAAAACCAACTCGGGGTAGATAGTCGCCGCACTACATGCGCTCCAGGAGTTGCCGACGCTTAGCCTCGAACTCTTCATCGGTAACTAAGCCTTTAGCGTGTAACTCCGCCAAGCGTTCCAAGCCCAAAGCTTGCTCGACGGGATTCCCACTATAGAACGGCAAGATATTGGGGTTGAAGCGGTGGTCAAAGTCCTGGTCTGAGGCGAGGAGTAGCAAAATAGACTCGACAAATCCAGCCAGCCCTGGAACCAGCGTCCAGCAGAAGACCAAGTACAGTACGCCCCATCCCGTCTGGCCTAGATAAAACTTATGTAGGCCGAATCCGCCCAGGAAAAAAGCTAGGAGGGCCGCTACTACTTTGTTTCTCATCCCACACTCACTGCGCGGAGGTCTTTTCATCTTACCAAATCCCTCTCCAGACCGTAGGAACCGCCCGCCCTTGACTAAATTCGCAACACTCGCTAACCTATACCAGCGTTGTGCATGAGGCCCCTGGTGATTAGACAACTACAAAAAACGCTAATTTCTGGTTTACCCGAGGGACTCAGCTTCACCCTTTTGGATGAGTTGTGTCGTGAACACCTAGACCGGCCCTTACTGCGCGTCGCCCACACGAACTTGACCGTGGAGGCCAACCGTTCGTCCTTAGCCTGGAAAGATAGCCTCACTTACCGGCTCCACTTGACTGCTGAGCGAGACCGCACCTGGACCCTGCTCTACAAAAACACCACCTATCGCCCCGAGCGCGTCCCAGCGGTAGCCGAACTCGGCAATCCGCCCGGTTCACCCGAATACTGGGTTTATACCAAGGCTCAAGCGAGTCTAGCCCGTTTCCTACCTGAAGCCTACTACTGTCAAGAAGTCAGCCCCGGTAAACAATACAAATACTTACTTGAAGACCTAGACACGGATTACCAGAACGCAACTACCCCCCAGATTACCCTGATGGTCGCCGCTGAACTCGGGACCTTCCATCGGCTCTTGGGTCAGTGGGCAAAACTGTCCGGTCAGGGCAAACTACTCAGCTATGACCGCAACTTCTCCACCGCGCTCCGCGAACAGGCCCAAAAAACCTTTGAACGGTTCTCCCGCCGCTCTGTCAATACCACGGTTAACGAGATTACCCGCCTCTGGCCCAAGATCGCCAAAGTCCACAACAACCCCGAGTTCTATGCCTATCAGGCCCTCAAGCCGATCCACGGCGACTTCTATTGCGCCAACATCCTCCGCCGCACTGCCCCCATTCAAGTCAAGGTCCTGGATTGGGAATGGGCTGGGTTAGGTGTGGCCCACATGGACCTCGTTACCTTGTTACGCAAGGCCACCCCGGAACTTGAAACCCAGGTTCTAGCCATCTATGCCCGCCAGAACCCAGAGCTCACTCTCGAAGAGCACACACGACTCTACCGTTGGTGCCAATTGGAGCGCGGCCTCTTCCATGCCACCTATCTGGCGAATCAGCAGATGGACACCTCCTCAAAACGGTTCTTCACCATGCCCAAGAGCTTAGAAGAACCGCTCCAACAGATGCTCACGGCTTACTACGCGGTCAACTAGCGGTCTACTTCGCCCATGATGATATCCACGGAACCCAGAATCGCCATTAGGTCAGCGATCTTGTTACCTTGGATCATCTGGGCCAAGGGCGACAGATTCACAAATCCAGGCGGACGGATCTTGAAACGCCAAGGGTTAGTGGTGCCGTCACCAATCAGGTAAATCCCGAGCTCCCCTTTCGCCGCCTCGACCCGGATGTAGTGTTCACCCTGGGGGACTTTGAAGTTGGGTGCGGATTTTTTGCCGATGAACTGGTAATCAAAACTGTTCCACTC
Source organism: Candidatus Cyanaurora vandensis (assembly GCF_013285555.1). Taxonomy (GTDB): domain Bacteria; phylum Cyanobacteriota; class Cyanobacteriia; order Gloeobacterales; family Anthocerotibacteraceae; genus Cyanaurora; species Cyanaurora vandensis. The sequence continues at coordinate 4,384 of NZ_JAAXLT010000008.1, forward strand.
GCTCTTGGGACCGCCAGTAATCCGTTGGGCTTCCAGGTTCTCGTAGGGTCCGCCGGGGAGTTGGTCCAAGCACTGGAGGACGATTTTATTGGCTTCGCGCATCTCCTTGAGGCGGACAAGATCCCGCGCCAAGACATCGCCCTCGGTTGCCCAAGCCACTTCAAAGTCCACTTCATCATAGATTTCATAGTGGTCTACCTTCCGCAGGTCCCAGTCAATCCCCGAGGCCCGGAGCATCGCCCCCGACAGTCCCCAATTAATCGCTTCTTCCCGCGAGATCACGCCTAGACCCTCGACGCGCCGACGGAAAATCGGGTTGTTGGTAATTAGTTGCTCGTACTCATCCACCTTAGGACCGAAGTAATGGCAAAAATCCCGGCACTTATCCACCCAACCGTAGGGCAGGTCCACCGCCACGCCGCCGATACGGAAGTAGTTGTGCATCATCCGCATCCCGGTCGCTGCCTCAAAGAGGTCATAGATCAACTCCCGTTCCCGGAAGATATAGAAGAAGGGGGTGTTGGCCCCCAAGTCCGCCATGAAGGGACCGAGCCAGAGTAAGTGGGAGGCAATCCGCGATAATTCCATCATCAAGACACGGATATAGCGGGCACGACGCGGGACGGGCACATCCGCTAACTGCTCCGGGGCCATGACCGTCACTGCTTCGGTAAACATCGTCGCAGCGTAATCCCAGCGGGTCACGTAGGGCAGGTATTGAACGATAGTACGGTTCTCGGCAATCTTCTCCATACCGCGATGGAGATAACCCAGGACAGGCTCACAGTCTTCAATGTTCTCCCCGTTCATCGTCACAATCAGCCGCAACACCCCGTGCATAGAAGGGTGATGGGGACCGAGGCTCAATACCATGCGGTCAGCACGGGTCTCAATCATGGTCATGGGCAGTTCCCCTCGCTGAGCCCATCATAGGCTAAGACCTATCCCAGGAGGGAGGACGACCTAGAGCCTGTATGGTTAGTAGAAGAGCCTGTCTTCCTACATAGTCGTTTAATACAAGAACCCCTAGGACTGCTCGGGGTGGGCTATGACTTGGGCTAGGGTCAGGCTTAAGATGTCTGCCACCTCAGCGGGACTCAGCCCACGGGCAAGTAGCACAGGAATCAGCCGCAATTTGGTCTGCTCTTCTCCTTCTTGACGACCTTCTTGATAGACCTTGGTCTGCTTGAGTGTATCGAGGTTGAGCATCACTTCTAGCTCCTGACGACTCAGACGAGGAAACTTGTAAACCATGATGGTCTCAATTAATTCTATTACTTCACGCTGCAAGCTCTGGTCCTGGACTTGTGCCTGGGTCTGCACCAACAACGTCCTAGCTCGGGCAGGTGCTACCGACTCAGGGGCAACGACTAACTGCACTATCGTCACCCCCAACTGCTCGCTATCGCCCAACTCATCCAGGTAGACTCGCTGCACCTGAGGACTGGCAAGCAGTGCTAGGTAGGGTTGCGCCTGGGTCGGCTCCAGACTACGGGTGGCAAATAAGATGACCGCTTGCCAAGGCTGGGCGGGAGCATGACGGTAGAGATACAGGAAAATCTCAGCAAATAAGCGGGCATAGAACAAGGGGTCAGAGTAGGTCTGGACTTCGACAAAGTAGAGCGGTTGGTGTAAGTCCGTGGGCAGGAAGATGCCATCGAAACGAAAAGCAGTCTGCTTAACCTCCACAGCAGTGAACTGGTAGCTTGCCGCCGTGGTAGCAGGCTGACCAATCAATTCAAAGAAGAATTCCGGGAAGGCCAGAAACAGTTAGTAGAAGATGCTGTCTGTTTTCATAGATGGAGTTTACACAATGCTGGTCAGGTCTTCAGCTACTGCTCATTAAGAGACGCGATAGTTAGACTTCACTCGAAAAAACTATAGGGATTCGGGATGACAGGATTCGAACCTGCGACCTCTGCGTCCCGAACGCAGCGCTCTACCAAGCTGAGCCACATCCCGTAAAACTTATTTATTTTAGCGTATCGGAGACTAGCGAGGGACTTTCAGGGAACCAATTACTAGATCTACCTGACGGTCTGGATAATCTGCCAAACTCACCCTTAGGTAGCGGGCTTCGCCTAGTTCATCAATTGGGACCTCAATACTCCCCGCATAGGTAGAACCATCGGCCGGTAGATCACCGGGCAAACCCGTCGTCAGGGTACTCAGACGGCGGCCCTGGTCATCGGAGACGACTAGAAGGTTGAAAGCATCACCATAGAGGAAACGACGATCCGTACCGCCCTGATTAGTCAGGTTAAGCTCTAAGACTAGGGCATTCGCTAAGCGTTGCACATCCTCGACCCGGAGATTCACCCCAGCACTAGTCGTTTCTTGGGACGCTTGCCCCTGTTCTTGGGCAGCTACTACTTCAGCGGGCTCGAGAATATCTGATTCTTCTAAATTCACACCTGTACTAGCCTGAATGTCCGCATCCGGTAAAGGGACCGGACCCAAGCCTTGGCGACGGATATCTTGCTCCTGTTGCTGAAACCGTGCTAAGACATCAAATTCACGAATAAAACCCTCGGCTTTTTCTTGATTTGCCGAGGGCTGGACTAGGTTTAGGGAAGTGGGCACTGAGACGTTTTTTGCTGCCCGTTGCCCCAGGTTGTAGCCCCAATAGGCCATACCCACCCCTGCTATAATGAGAGCCGTCAAAAAAAGAGCAAAACCCCACGGACTCTGATAGCGGACGGCGGACCGGGCAGTATCAGGGGCCATGGGGTCATGAACTACTTGAGGATCTTAGCGACGACACCAGCACCGACGGTACGTCCACCCTCGCGGATAGCGCAGCGCATCCCCTGTTCGATAGCGATGGGTTGGATGAGTTCGACAATCATTTGGATGTCGTCACCGGGCATCACCATCTCCACCCCTTCCGGTAGGGTAATACTCCCAGTTACGTCCGTGGTCCGTACGTAGAACTGGGGGCGGTAACCAGGGAAGAAGGGGGTGTGCCGTCCGCCCTCTTCCTTAGAGAGGACGTAGACCTGGGCCTCGAACTGGGTGTGGGGATTGATGCTCTTGGGTTTAGCCAAGACCATACCGCGCTCAATGTCTTCTTTTTTGACACCGCGCAATAGAATCCCGATGTTGTCCCCAGCCATCCCTTCTTCCAGGGTCTTCTGGAACATCTCCAGACCCGTGACGATGGCTTTGCGGGTGTCGCGTAGACCAACAATCTCAATCTCTTCGCCGACTTTGACCACACCGCGCTCAATCCGGCCCGTGGCGACTGTACCCCGGCCTGTGATCGCAAACACGTCTTCAACTGCCATCAAGAAGGGTTTTTCGGTCTCACGAGCGGGGGTGGGGATACTGGCATCTACCGCATCCATTAATTCATAGATGCAGTCCACCCACTTATTGCCGCCTTTTTTGGTGGTGGGGTTGGCTTGGATGAAGTCTAGAGCTTCTTTAGCAGAGCCCTTGATGATGGGGATGTCATCGCCGGGGAATTCGTACTTACTCAGGAGTTCACGGACTTCGAGTTCGACAAGTTCCACTAGTTCATCCTCACCTTCCATCAAATCGGCCTTGTTGAGGAAGACAACCAGCGCGGGTACGCCGACCTGACGAGCCAAAAGGACGTGTTCCTTGGTCTGGGGTTCCGGTCCATCGGCAGCGGACACCAGCAGGATCGCGCCATCCATCTGAGCGGCCCCGGTAATCATGTTCTTAACGTAGTCCGCGTGCCCAGGACAATCCACGTGGGCATAGTGCCGCTGATCGGTCTGGTATTCGACGTGAGCGGTATTGATGGTGATGCCCCGTGCCTTTTCTTCGGGGGCCGCATCAATCTCGTCGTATTTTTTAGCTTTGGCGTTACCCAGGGCTGCCAAGGTCATGGTGATAGCAGCGGTCAGGGTGGTCTTACCATGGTCAACGTGACCGATGGTGCCGATGTTGACGTGGGGCTTGGTCCGTTCAAATTTAGCGCGAGCCATGGTGTAACATCCTTGTCTTTATGCAGCGGTGAGCGTTTTTGTCGCCGACCGTGGGGGTGCGGTGGTGTACCCTCGTCGGCTGGTGGAACAGCGGATACCCCGAGCCCCTCTACCTCTCCGTGTGAAAGGCGACAGTAAATCAATTTATCAAATTTTATAAACGAGTGTCAACGGCACCAAGCGGGATCAATGAGTAAGGTCAGCTGGGAGTCTATGATTTATAAGTTTATGAGACCAAGCAAAATCTCTAGGAAGGCTACCCTCTGCTCCTTACCCTTGGTCAGCTAGAGCAGGTATTAAGCTAAGCCAATCTCTAGGACAAAATTTGAATCCCATATTTCTCGATGAACTCGTCTAGGCCACCACCCAAATGATATTCCCACAAACCAAACTGGTTCTCGATCTCCAAATTCGCTATAACTCGGTCGAAAGTAGCGCAGCAATCCTGCCGTGGTCCATGTCGAGCGACGTAAGCAAGGCCATCAATTCTACAAGGATGGGCATGAAATGCTTCGCTCCAGGTTCGAGTGAGAACTCGGTCGCGTCCAACACTTAGCTCAGCATCAGCTCCAAGTTTGTATAAGCTGGGTCCTTGGGTGAGGTCCACAAGGTTTAACGGGCGTTGAGTTGAAAAAATTGATAGGGTACGGCTCTGTAGCCAGCCTTGAGAGAGCGCACATTTCCCTGTTTCCCAAATGGCAGTTTCCGTTAAGGCTGTTTCAACGCTACCACCAGCATAGATGCAACCAAAATTCTTATTCGGGTCATCGTATCGTGAATCACCGCCGAGCCGATACGCGAATGCTTCTCGCTTAGTTTTATGGATGCGATAAAAGAGTCCCTTCCACTGGAATAAAGGTAGTCCTCGCTGTGCTTAAGTCGTCGGGCGGGAGGGGATGGGGAGCAGGAAGGGTCACGTAGCCGCTGTTTCACCCCATTGCTGAGCAAACTGTAGAATTTCGGTTAAATGACCTTCTCGTAATTTTTGTAAGGGGCTTTTACCTTCAAAGCGAGGCGTTTTTCCCAACATGAAAAGCATTTTAGTCCAGTCATCTTCATCGGACAAGGCGGTGAAAACTAGTTCGATTCCCGGTACATCAAACTGCCACTTTGGATAGAGATAGCCACGCTTATGATGGGTGATGGCAAGGATTTTACCTTGTGCCCGCCGCTTGTCTACCCCTTGACGGGTTAACCCCAAATATTCTGCTACTTCAGCCGCACTCCAGCAACCTCCTTCTTCCGCAATTAACTCCCGCTTGACTTGCTCCCCACGAGCATAAGCCGCTTCCTTGGGATCCGGTGCGGCATTCATTAGTAAGCGTTTACCCAGCCAACGGGTTAAAGGCTCAGGGCATTCCGTCTTCAGGTACTCCCTCAACAAATTTAGAATAAGATTGAGCGTTGTTTGCAGTTTCGCTTCTGAAGAGCGTCTCAAGGCTTGCGACGTTTCTTGCTGGGCAGGGGAAAGAGTATCAATCCACAAGTTGACGGGATCAGCCTTGGGTGGCTTCGTAAATGCGCTGCTCATGTTTTTATTTCGCTTAAGACCAACCCTGGTCAACCGATGAATCACGACCTACAACCTTAAGAAATCAGCTGCCCAATTCTAGCTAATCTTGTCAATTTCGTCAACTTGGTAAACTGAAGGCAAAACCCCCAACGCAAGCGGGGGTTTTGCCAGGGTACGCTACGTCTACTTCAGGATGTCGAGGACCTTTCCTTGAACCGTGGCGGCGGGGGGGACTTGGAGCAGTTTGAGGATGGTCGGGGCGATGTCAATGTTCGTTACTTGGGTGAGGTCCGGTCCCTGGATGATGTTGGGTCCGGCGGCGTAGAAGATAGCACTCATCAGGGGTAACGCTGAGTTGTAGCCGTGGGCTCCATAGAAGTTGGGTACGGAGAGGACGGGCGTGGTCACGACGGGATCGCCTTGGCGGATGACCACAGGGACCTGGGTACCGTCGAAGTTGTAACCCGGTTTGAGGATGGCGAACACATCACCTGCATCTTGACCAATCAAGCGACTGGTCCCAAAGCCCTCGGGGAGGGGGCGTTTGGCGAAGATAATGTCGCTGAAGATGGCCTTGTTACCGTCGGTGTAGGTGGCGTTGGTGTCGAGGTAGCCTTTCAGCGCGTCTACGATCTGTTGTTGCAGGTTGGCGTAGGACGTGGTGTCCTCGGTCCCGTTGAGTTCGCGGCCCTGGAGACTGATGTAGACGTTGGCGGCGGGTCCACTGGTGACGGCCCGTACTTTGGTGGTATCTAGCCCAGCGTTGATCAGCAATTGGTTCATGTTGACGGCGGTATGGAAGGGGGCCATGCCGTGGTCGGAGACGACCAAGATGTTGCTGTTCGGGGTGCCCGTGTCATCGGTCCCGACCGCGTTAATCACCTGTTGAACTGCACTATTGGCAATCTGATAGGCGGTCTGGACGTAGTTCTGGTAACGGGCGACTTTAACCGGGTCCTGGCCGGTGCCAATCGAATTGGGGTCACTGATTCAAGTGGCTTGGCGGGGGTCCGTCAGGGTGAACTGGTGCCCGGAGCCGTCGGGCTGCTCAATATAGATCATCACCAAGTCGGCGTTGGGGTTTTGGGCGATGGCGCGTAGCCCTACTTGAGTCTGATACTGCACAAAGGTCCGCACTTGGTCCTGGTAAATCACTTCAAGTTCAGCATCAGGGAAAGTCGTGAAACCAGGGCTAATCCGCTCAGGGATGCGGAAGTCCGGCTGGGGTGCCCAGAACCCGACGTTGTTGTTCACGTCGTCCACGGTGGCGAGGACTGTCGGGTTACGGGGAATGTTGTTGGCGGAGGAGTGGGCGACCCGGACTTGGGACAAGTCGGCGTTGAGCAGGGTGACATAGAAAGCCAAGCCCGCTTTGTTGGGACTGCCCTCTAGGTAAAACTGGTCAGAGGTGTTGAGCTTGACGTAGGCCGGACCCGTGGCAGGCAGACTGAAGGGACCGGGCTGGATGCCGTTAGCAGTATCAAAGAAAACTAGGGTGTCGTAATTGACCGTGCTGTCGTTACTGGTATCGAGGGCCGCAACTTGGATCACATAGGTCGGTCCACCGCTCACGGAGAAAGTATCCAGAGGTGCGATGGTCTGCTGGATCGGGCTAAAGGAAGCCTTCCCGGCGGCGGTGAGTTGGTCCACGGTGGTCTGGGGGGCGGTAGCGAAACCACCCACCAAGTCATAGCCCTTGGCCCCGATGCCGCCAAAGGACCCGAAAGGCACGGTGTAGTCCACGGTGCGGGTGGGAATAGCGGGTTGGACGATGACCCCACTGCTGGGTTCCTTCACATCTACGCCATCACCACCGGGCCAAGTGGCAGTGGCGACGGTTTTGCCGTGTTTGCGGAGTTGGACCCAGAGGGGTTCAGCGGTCGGGGTGGTGGCAGGGGCGGGCGGATTGCCCAGGGTATAGCCGCCAATCGGCGCACCAAAACCACTGATGTTGGTAGTGAAGTTGCTATTGACTAGATGGAAGGAGTTAGCGTTGATATCGTTCTGTGAGGCAATGGAACCTGTGGCAATGGCGATGTGGCTGGGTGCGGTGAGGGAAGGGACGACCGTGATGTTGCGTCTAGCGGCAGTACCATGACTACGCAGGACACCGAGCCCCACGTTCTGATCGAGAACCCCACTACTGAAGTAGGAATCCACGACGGGTTTGGTGGCCCCGTCCAGCGAGATGAGAATAACTTTCGGTGCCGCCTGTGCCACCGTAGACAGCGACAGCACCGCTGCCAAACCTAGACGAGCGATTGGGAAGAAGGATTTCATGGAAGGATAGACCAGAAATGACAAATGTGATTATTTCATGCGGACTTTAAGCTTCCGTTAACTAACCTGTAGCAAATTACCTAAAACCAAGCTAAATTCACCACTAAGACGAAGATTAATCTCTGTATACCCGTGTTAATATTTGTAAAGTCAATCCAGGCAAGCCCTTGACCTCCCTACTTCTAGCCCAGCGTTCGGCAATTAAACCCAGACTCTATGCTTTTGGAGTAGCGGCTTTTTTGGTCAGTATTCCGGTATTTGTCCAGGCTCCCCTGGTTCGCATTGCGCCTTTTTGGAGTCTGGCCTTGACCCTGGGTTGGTTGTTCTTGAGTTACCGTTTACGAACTCGTCCCAATACCCGGCTTTTGGGTAGTCTGCTCTTTGGTTTTACTTTGAGTTGGTGGTGCGGGGGGCTGTACTGGGGCTGGTTGCGTGAAGACCCCTTGTGGCATTTGCCAGTGGAGGCCCTGGGAATACCGATTGCGATGCTTGCTTACCAACATTTTCGGGTGGGCAGTGCTTTTTACCTGGGTTCTTTCGTCGGGACTACGCTCACCGACGTCTACATCTGGGGTACGGGCTTGACTCCCTGGTGGGGACGGGTAATGCGCGATGAGAGTCCTGAGAATTTACAGGTCGTGATGGACCAAGCTCTCGGACAGATGCACACCCTCTGGGGCTTATTCTGGGGCCTTGGGGTCGGGGCACTACTCTTGATTATTGGGCTCTGGGCAATGCGTTCGCGGACCATTCACCACTGGGCGTTTGCGGGGGCGGTCCTCAGTACCCTGGTTGTCGGTGGAATGTTCTGGGCTTCCGCGATGGTGATGGCTTCTTTTTAAGAGAAATTCATTTGGCTCATGACGTCTAAATTCAGTAATTCAGCTAGCTTGCTCTCGTTGAGATAATTTTTTTCAATCAGGATCTCTGACAGAGAACGACCACTAATTTGGGACACTTGGGCCACTTCCGCCGCTTTGAGGTAGCCCAAGTAAGGGTTGAGGACAGTAACGAGGGCCAAGGAACGTTCAGCAAGGTAACGGCACCGCAGGGGGTTAGCGGTGATCCCCTCAACACAGCGGACCCGGAAGGTGCGGAGACTGGTGGTCATCAGTTCTAGGCTTTGTAGTAAATTGTGAGCGATGAGGGGCATCATTACGTTGAGTTCTAGTTGTCCCGCCTGGGCTGCGAGCAAAATCGTCGTGTCGTTACCCATCACTTGAAAGCAGACCATATTCAACATCTCGGGGATGACCGGGTTGTACTTATTGGGCATGATTGAGGAACCGGGTTGGACGGCGGGTAAGTTGATCTCCCCGAGCCCAGTGTTGGGTCCTGAACTGAGCAGACGTAAATCGTTGGCGAGTTTGGTGAGGTCTTGGGCCAAATTACGCAGGGCCGCTGAGGTCTGAACAAAAGCCGCCATACTCTGCATCGAGGCCATCGGGTTACGGGCGGGTCGCAGCGGGAAACCCGTCAGTTCACCCAATACCCCGATCACCTGTTCTCGAAACTGGGGGTGGGTATTGAGGCCGGTACCGCAGGCACTCCCACCGAGACCGAGGGCCTTGAGTTCACCCTGGACAGCGTAGAGCCGATGGTGGTGTTCGAGGACAATATCGGCCCAAGCTTGGAAACTATCGCCCAAACGGACGGGGATAGCATCCTGTAGATGGGTCCGCCCGGATTTGACCACTCCTGCAAACTCCTCTCCGCGTTGGTACAGGGCCTCAGCCAAGTATTCAATCTGGGGTAAAAAATCCCGCAGTAGGATCAAGGCGGCGAGACGAATGGCGGTAGGGATCACGTCGTTGGTGGACTGCCCGTAGTTCACATGGTCGTTGGGGCTGAGAGTCTGGTAATCTCCCTTGGCCTGACCCAGGATTTCTAAGGCACGGTTGGCGATGACTTCATTGATATTCATATGGTGGGAAGTACCCGCCCCGGCTTGGTACACATCCACCACAAACTGGTCAGCGAATTTACCCGCCATCACTTCGGTAGCGGCTTGCTCGATCCCCTGGGCCAATGGGACCGGGATGCAGCCGAGGTCAGCATTCACTAGCGCGGCGGCCCGTTTGATCAGTGCACAGGTGTAGGTAAAGGTGGGATGGGGCCTGAGACCACTGATCGGAAAGTTTTCGACCGCCCGCAGAGTCTGGATGCCGTAGTAGGCGTCGTCAGGTAGCTGCCGTTCGCCTAGGGAGTCTTTTTCGGTTCTCATCCCATTTTCCATTTATCGTACTTATCCTGACATACTCCCGTCATACATCATATGAAGACGGCTGAGACGGGAAGTCACGACACGGGCTGCGCTTTACTAAGGTTGTTGATGCGGCGCGTCCGCAGTTGTACCTGCCGTTTCACTTTGTAAAGATTTTTGACTAACTGTAGCTCGGCAAACTGGAAAGGACTCATCCGCTCGGTGTCTGGGGTATAGCCGTATTCAACCATCTCTAGACGGGTAATGTGTTCGACAGCGGCGACTTGATTAGAAGTTAGTTCCTTGCGCCATTTCTGGAGACTATCTTGGGAGATGGGTTTGAGGGCAGCACTCTTCGTGTTGTAGCGTTTGTCGCCCCAGGATTGTTTCGCCTCAATCATGGCTGGGATGAAGGCGAGGTCTAAAAAAGAACAGATGGACTGGACTTCGCCCTCAGGATTAGTGACCAGATCCTCGTAGCGTACTAACCGCACCCGTTCATCCCCGCCCCACTGCTTCAACAGATCCATGCTCTCGCGCCACTTCTGGGCATGGACGACAGCGGGTTTTTCACCGGACCAGGACATCTTGGCGAGAGACGCGACGACGGCACGGGGGTCACGCAACATCCAGAGTACCCGCGCCGTGGGGTACCAAGCCAGGAGGGTCCCGAGGTGGCGATAGTGGTCGGGAGTCTTCTCACCCCAGCGCGGCTTCTGGACGAGCGCGAGGTATTCTTCCATGACCCCAGTAAATATTTTTTGGTAGCTGAGGGTCCCCATCGTCTCTAAACGCACTAAAGCCCGGTCTGCCTCAATACCCAACTGACCAAACTCAACCGTGTCCTTGAAGGTCTGCCAAAATACCCGGAAATCGGCGGGACGGCTCATATTTAGCTGGGGATAGCGCAGCATCCAACGGTCTAAAAAGTGAGTTTCTGGACCAATGACGACCTCGGGATGGGCGGTCAGGATTGAGTTCATGAGTGTGGTGCCCGAGCGGGGCATACCAACGATGAATATGTGGGACATTAGGACTCCTCACCGTAGTACAAAGTGAAACCAACATAGAACGATCCCCCAGTAACAACAACCAAGGAAAAAACGTAAAAATTAAACTGTTCAAATATTCTTTAGGTCATAATACTTACTGTAATTAACTTAGTAGATATTCTGGCCTGACACCCTATCACGATGAGTCCCCTCCGCCAAGGCTGCCTAGCCCCCACAAACATTCTCGCTAGAAATGGGTCGGGCCGTACGCGTAAAGATGACTCATAGGCCATTGCAGTCCTAAGGATGGGCTGACCTTCTCTAAGCGTGGACAGTGGCCTGTTATACCGATGATGAATTGTGTTTGTGATTCTGGTACCTGTACTTTTCCCTGGTCCTTTAGTAGTAGAGCGGGAAGTCTTACAATGAGAGGAGATGTCTGGAATGCTCATGGACCCCGCGTCGATTGCCCAAACCCTGAACACAGCTTTCCCCACAGGCACAGTCCAAGTCCGCGACTTGACGGGCGGGGGCGATCACTTCCAAGCCCTTGTGGTGGCTCCCCAGTTCGAGGGCAAAAATCTCGTTGAACAACACCAACTAGTCTACGCGGCCCTCGGTGACTTGATGCGCGAACGCATCCACGCCTTAGCTCTACAAACCTACACCCCGGCCCAATGGGAGAAACTGCAATGAATGACTTGACCAAAAAGAAGCTCGATGACCTGATTACCAGTAACCCCGTGATGGTCTTTATGAAGGGAGACCGTTACTTCCCCCAGTGTGGGTTTTCGGGGGCTGTCGTTCAGATTCTGGAGACTACCGGGGTAGATTATGAAACTGTGGACGTACTGTCAGACCCAGATCTTCGCCAAGGGATCAAGGAATACTCCAATTGGCCGACCGTCCCCCAGGTTTACATCGGCGGCAAGTTTGTCGGCGGCTCAGATATCCTGCGTGAACTCTATTACCGTGGCGAACTCCAAAGCTTACTAGAGCCAGTGAAGCAGTAATTGCCGTCGCCTCCCTCGTACCCTGACGAGCATAGGCAAGCAGGATAGGGGGAGCAAGAATGTCTTTTCAACTTTTTCGCCTTGGTCCCCTACTAGTGGGGCTACTTAATTCCCGCGAGCGGTGGTGATGGGTTGGAGTTCCTGGATGACGCGTTCAGCCCGGTAGATCGAGCGCAGGGACTCAAGGAGAGCGGCACTGTGGACCCCGACGGTCCGGTTCACCCGTGGGTCAAAGCCAAAGGCACCGCCGAGAGATTGAATATTGCCATCGAAAACTAGACCCACGACCTCGCCTTGGCGGTTGACCATCGGACTGCCGGAGTTGCCGCCGATGATGTCGGTGGTGGCAGCAAAGTTAAACGGGGTCCCTAGGTTGACTTGGGTTTTGGCAGTTAACCAACTGGCAGGTAGGGCATAGGGGTCCTTCCCGGTCGCCCGGTCAAACGCGCCCCCGATAAACGTCACGGGCTGAACCGTGCACCCTCCTGGTAGCCTTGGACGGAACCATAACTCAGGCGCAGGGTGAAGGTGGCATCGGGGTAGGTACTCGTCCCCTGAGTGGCGAAACGAGCCTTGGCAACGAGTTCGCTATTCTTTTTGAGGGTGGATTCAATCTTATCCTCGTAGGTCTTACGCAGGGCGCGGGCTTCAGGGTCAATGCGCTGGGCCAACTGGATCATCGGGTCATCACTGCCAGCGGTTCCGTTCTTCCATAACTGTTGCCGCAGGCTGACATCGGCGAGTTTGGTCCCCTGGACTAGGGACCGCGCGAGGTCTTCGGGGGATTCTTTCCCCAACACTTTTTGCACCAAGGGGTCATCCGCGCCTAGATTCTCATGCAACTTGCTCAAGGAGAAGGCCAGGGTGGTTTCCTCTAGGGCCGGATAAATCGGAGCGGGGGAGAAAAGACCCTGGGTCATCCTCGTGACGCTGTTGGTGCTGGAAGACTACCTCAAAACTTTGGCCCAAGAGCAGAACATCCCTCCAGAGCGTGAGGGGACTTTCTCGCCAACCAGTACTTGTTCTATGAGCAGCGCAACGCCAAAGCCTGTGTTGCCGCCGATGTGATGGTGATACCGGACGTGCCTGGGGGCGGACGGGATAGCTACATGATTTGGGAAGAGGGACAAGTCCCTGCTGTGGTCTTTGAGATGACCTCCGAAAGTACATGCAAGGATGACCAAGGGAGGAAAAAGGACCTCTATGTCCGTCTGAGAGTGCGGGAGTATTGGTTATTTGACCCCAAGGGGGAATGGATTAAGGAACCATTGGTTGGCTATCGTCTGTCGGCAGGGGTTTACCTGCCCATTAGGGACTATTGCTCTAGTGTGCTGGGTCTGCGTTTAGCGATTGGAGGGGCGGTGATTGGCTTCTATCATTTGGACACGGGGGAGAAGTTGTTTAACCCCGACGACCAGAAGTAAGCGCGGCGAGAGGCTGAGCGTGTTAATGAAATTCTCCGCGCTCGTTTGCGAGAGTTGGGTGTAGACCCGGACCAAGTTTGACCGGAGTACACACCTTGAAGAGTCACCCTAGAACCCTGCGCCCTGTGTGCCGGGGCCATCGTCCAAGCCCGCGTGGGTCTCTTGGTCTATGGAGCCGATGACCCCCAAGCTGGAGCCATCCATACTGTCTGGAATCTACCGGCAAGCCCACGCTCTTGTCACCCACTCACCGTCCTAGCTGGAGTCGAGGAATTGGCCTGCCGCGAACAGTTGCAGCAGTGGTTCCAGCGTCTACGTCTTGATACTTAATCAATTAGGCGTATTCATACTATTTTAATGGACGTAGGGAGGGTAATCAGTAATAGGTGTTTTCTTATTGATAAGTTCTATCTCTTTCGTTACCCTCTCATTACCCCTTGATTAATTTATGGTCCTATTATCAACATCTGGCAAGAATAAATACTTGTCTAAAGGAGAAAACGATATGAATGACCCTATTCTGTTATGGAATCTGGTCGCCTTGGAAGCAAACCGGGTAAGCCATACCAACGGACTAAACGAACAAACCGGCCCAACGCGTAGCGCACGCGCGCTGGCGATTGTTCATCTAGCGATGTATGACGCCTATGCCGGAACCGATATACCGGCGGCCCTGCCGCGTTACCTGGCCCTCCCACCGGCACCCCCTGCTGGTGCTTCAATTGATGCGGCTGTCGCAGCGGCGGCGCACAAAGCTCTGTCTGAGTTGTTTCCAGGACAGCGGTCTTTCTTTGATCTTATGCTTGCTGCCGCCGATGATCCGTCCGATCCAGGCACGAGCTTTGGGGTGGCTGTGGCCGAGGCAATCCTGGCTGACCGAGCAGGCGACCCTAGTGGCGACAGTCCGGGCTATGTGCCCTCGTCGGCACGCGGCAAGCATCGCCCCGATCCCGATAACCCCGGCCAGGGTTTCCATGGTGCGTTTTATGGCGCGAACGCTAAGGGGTTTGCTGTCACTGAGCGTTTTGAACTAGCCGCCCCGCCCTTCGCTAATGATGAATACCGAAATGCCCTGCGGGAGGTGCGTGGCAAAGGTATCGCACCGGAACTCATGGGAACACTCCCAGCAGGTGTTGCGGCCCGGACCGTGGATGAAACTTTGATCGGTGTTTTCTGGGCCTACGACGGGGTAGCTCAATTAGGATCGCCGCCGCGTTTGTATAACCAGATCATCCGCTTGGTTGCCACAGCCCGCGCTAACTCGGCTGCCGCTAATGCCCGCTTGTTTGCCTTCGTGAACGTCGCGATGGCTGATGCCGCGATGCTTGCGTGGGACCAGAAGTACATTCATGATCTTTGGCGACCGGTCCTCGGTATCCGTGAACACGATACCTCCATGGGACCCGCAACCACTGCGTGCGAAAACGATATTGTTGAGGGCTGTGATACTGGGTGGCTGCCCCTAGGTGGACCTCAGACCAATCGCCTGGGCAAGAACTTCACCCCACCGTTTCCCGCCTACCCCTCGGGACACGCGACCTTCGGCGCTGCCGCCTTCCATATCACGCGGCTCTTCTACAACGAAGGGGGTAGGTTGAGCGACGGCACGTTGAGCCGTGACAATTTGTTCGATGGCCTTTGTTTCGTGTCCGACGAGCTCAACGGCATCAGCACCGACAACAAAGGTACAGTCCGGCCCCGCCATCTACGCGACTTTCCCGGCGGTCTAGCGCAAATGATTGAGGAAAACGGGCGTAGCCGGGTATACCTTGGGGTCCACTGGGTGTTTGATGCTTTTGCCGTAACAGCAGATGGCACCGCCGATATCACAAGGCAGGATGGCGACAAATATATTGGCGGCGTTCCCCTCGGCCTCCAGATTGCAGAAGACATCTTTCTGGCGGGTGGGGGCATTGCGCCGGTGCTGTCAACGGTCGGTCCGCGTCCTTAAGCTAACGAGGCGAGCGTCTGTTGACCGCCAATTCTCTGAATGGGTAGGTTTGACGGATGCTCGACCTTAAGGTACTACGCTTACTACGAGTTGCCGTGGTTCCGCCGTCTACGTCCTGATACCCTAGAGGCGGTCCAAACGGAGTAGGTGATGCCCTGGCAAGAACCGTTGAGCGCGGCGACAGCGGCGGCGTTGGCAGCGGGAGAAGTGTTACGCCAGCACTGGGGACGACTCAGTAACATCACCGAAAAGTCCCCCGGCAACCTCTGTCAGTGAGGCCGATACCCACACCGAGCAAACTATCCTCAAAATCCTGGGGGGGTATTTCCCGGATTATGCGGTCCTTGCTGAGGAGTCGGGTCAGCGGGGCACGAGCCCTTCCACCTGGGCCATTGACCCGCTTGATGGGACGACGCAGACGGACGGGCGGAGGCCCAGTATCTGGGATACTTTCGCCCATACGCCAGGGAAAATAAACCAGGGCGAGACCGGGGATGTGGCCTGTGAGCATTACCATCCTTGGCAGGCAGACTGTCAACTGATCAAAGAACTGGGGCTGAGCCATTACCGCTTCTCGATCAGTTGGTCGCGGGTGCTGCCCACGGGGACGGGCAGGTTTGCATTCACGTTGGCTCGGTGAAATCAAAAACGACGTACTCTTCCGTTAGAAAAGCCCGCGATTGAGAAAAGTCAATGAATTTGGCTTC
>NZ_JAAXLT010000109.1 GCF_013285555.1 Candidatus Cyanaurora vandensis
GCTCCCCCAAGTTTTAATGTGTTTCCATAATTTGACCAACGTGGCAGCCCTACGGTCGCCGATAACCCAGGCTAAGCTCCCTGGCTGGCCCTTACCCACTGCAGTCCAGACCCACTTTTTATCGCTACAACTACTACGGACGACTGACTACACACAAAAAAGGTGCCTGAGTCAGGCACCTTTACACAGAAAAACTAAATTTAGGGTTCGTAGGTAGATTGGCCTGTGAACTTGACTTGGCTGGGGCTAGGGTTATCGCCAATCTTGCGGGGGACATAACCCACGGCTTCACGACCGGCGTTGACCTTCTCGGAGGGTACACCATCCATCGGGAAGATCAAGGTTTGTTCGCCATCGGGGAAGACACGATAAATCTTGCCATCGCGGATTTTGAATTTGGCGATCAATTGGCGATGTAAAGCGTGGCACTGTTCCTTGCGGGCCAGATAGAGGGCGTTGAGACCCGCCACCATCGTTGCTGCTCCACCCGTGGGCATCTCGAAGACCTGCTCTTCTTTGCTCGCCCAGGTGATTAAATACTTCTCTTCCACATCAGCCTTGCGTAGCAGGCCCCCAGTGCTACCCCCAAAAATGGGTGTGCTGGCACCCAAGGGTAACGGGTTTGTCGTCGCCATACCAATACCTCACGGTTTCTGACCTTATGGTAAACGGAGGACGTAAATTTATTTACCAAGGAGGACTTAACTTAAATTACAAAACGTTGCAAACTATTAAGAGAGAGCTATACCGCTGTAAATCCTCTAGAGGAAGGGGTAGATTCCTTACTTACGATGGACAGGTCCTCCCGGTCAAGCTCTTAAGATTTACTAGTGGCTCAAACCTCACCGAGGACTAGCCCATAAACAAGCTCCGTGATCTTGTCGAAGGATACCGGGATTTATACGCTGCACAGGGATGAAGCTGACATGGTGCTGAATGCGATTCGAGAGACAGTCCCGCCATCCCCCCATCTACCGCCCAGCCATCCCGATTCCCCTTGGGGATTAGTCACTGCCTTTACAGTGATTGGGCTGTGGGCGGTGAGTTTAGTTTGGCTTTTACAGTTGGATTTGGTCGCGGTCCCAGTGTTCTGGTTGGTACCGTTGTTTTTTGGGCGGGTCTTTTTGCACACGGGACTTTTTATCACGGCCCATGATGCAATGCACGGAAGTGTCTATGGAGCGAACCGTAAGCTCAACGACGCCGTGGGTACCCTAGCCGTGGGTCTCTACGCGCTCTTGCCCTACCAGAAGCTCTGCACTAAGCACTGGCAACATCATCGCACCCCGGCTACGGCGGAGGACCCGGATTTCTATATGGGTGAACATCGTCGCTGGTTTCCCTGGTATGCCTGTTTCATGGGGAACTACTTGAAGGGCCGCGAGAGTGTCCCAATGATTGTGGGGATTAACGGGGTGTTTTATGGGCTAATGTGGTTGGGTCAAGTACCCGTAGCAAATTTATTACTTTTTTGGATGGGACCCCTGGTCCTGAGTTCGGTGCAACTATTTTATTTCGGGATCTTTTTGCCTCACCGTCGTCCAGTCACGGGCTATACCAACCGCCACCGGACCATGAGTAACAATTTTTCGCCCCTCTGGTCTTTTCTCAGTTGCTATCACTTCGGCTACCACTGGGAACACCACGAGTACCCGTACTTACCCTGGTACAAGCTGGCTCTGGCCCATGCGGTGGTCAGTCGTCGCCGTTCTCTATGATAGAAATGTATCCCGCCGGGTAGGTTCATGGCACGTACGGTCAAGTTGGGGTTGATTCAAATGGCCTGTGGTTCCGATTTGGCAACCAACACTGAGCGGGCAATCCAACAGATTGAAGCCACTGCTCAGCAGGGTGCCCAGATTATCTGTCTACAGGAATTATTTCGCTCTCAGTATTTTTGTCAGCGCGAGGACACAGCTTGTTTTGGCCTTGCTGAACCCGTTCCTGGTCCTACGACCGAGCGGCTGGCTCAGGTCGCCCGTCATCACCAAATTGTCATCATCGGTTCTCTATTTGAACGGCGTGCCCCTGGGGTCTACCACAACACAGCGGCGGTCCTAGATGCAGACGGAGCTTATCTCGGGAAGTACCGCAAAATGCATATCCCCGATGACCCCGGCTTTTACGAGAAGTTCTATTTCACGCCTGGCGATTTAGGATTTAAATGCTTCGACACCCACCATGGCAAAGTTGGGGTTTTGGTTTGTTGGGACCAGTGGTTCCCAGAGGCGGCAAGGCTCACGGCCCTGGCGGGGGCAGAGGTCCTTTTTTATCCCACGGCGATTGGTTGGCATGTCAGTCAGGATCAACAACTCAACGAGGACCAACACGCGGCCTGGGAAGTGATTCAGCGTGGACATAGCATTGCCAATGGCGTCTATGTGGCGGCGGTCAACCGGGTAGGTCAAGAAGGCGATTTGCAGTTCTGGGGACAATCCTTTGTCAGTGACCCCTTTGGTCGAGTTATGGCGCGGGGGAGTGACCATGAGGCGGAAAACCTAATCGTGGAGTGCCCTCTGGGACGGCTGGAGGAGACCCGTCAAAATTGGCCTTTTCTGCGGGACCGCCGGATTGAGAGCTACGGTTCCCTAACCAGTAGGTACTTAGATGGGGCCTAGGGTCTTGGGGATTGAGACTAGTTGCGATGAGACGGCAGCCGCCGTGGTCGTGGGCCGCCGGGTCCTCAGTTCGGTGGTCGCATCCCAGATTGACCTGCATCAACGGTTTGGGGGGGTAGTCCCGGAGGTGGCAGCGCGGGAACACGTTTTGAGTATTAACTCGGTCCTAGACCAAGCTATGACTCAGGCGGGGACGGACTGGGCTGACCTGGATGCGATTGCTGTGACCCTGGGACCGGGGTTGGTGGGGGCCTTACTGACGGGGGTGACAGCGGCAAAAACCCTGTCATTGTTGCACGGTAAACCCCTAGTGGGGGTCCATCACCTAGAGGGGCATCTCTATTCCACATTTCTAGCCGAGCCGGACTTGGAGCCGCCCTTCGTGTGTCTCTTGGTCTCGGGAGGACATACGAGCGTCGTGCGGGTGGATGACCATGGGGTCTACAAAACCCTGGGCCAGACTCGTGACGATGCGGTGGGGGAGGCTTTTGATAAAGTGGCTCGTCTGATGGCGTTGGGCTATCCGGGGGGACCAGCGATTCAACAACTTGCTGCCCAGGGCGACCCCCACCGTTACATCCTGCCCCGTGGGACGGTGGAGAATCGCTTCGATACGAGCTTCAGTGGCCTCAAAACGGCGGTGGCCCGTCTCTTACAAAAGGACCCACAGTTGGACCGGGCGGACCTAGCAGCTTCTTTTGAGTGGACGGTGGCGGAAATCTTGGCGCAACGGGTCCAAGCCGCCCTTGAACATACTGGGTTGACAACTCTGGTGGTGGCGGGCGGGGTCAGTGCCAATCGGCGGTTACGCGAGCGGTTTGCCCAGCTAGCCCAGACACGAAGCTGGCGGTTTATCTTCCCGCCCCTGAGTTTGTGTACAGATAATGCCGCGATGATTGCCTGTGCTGGGGCCGAGCGGTGGAGGCGGGGTCAGGTGAGTGGATTAAACGCCCAGATTTTCTCTCGATGCAGTCTGGATAACTATGACCTAACTACCTAGCGGGGTCTGCCGTTCGCGCTCATAAAAATTAATGGCGGTCTGACCCAGCAGGTACATGAAGGTAATATTAGCTCCTGCACCTAAGGATGCCCCGACCACTGGCACCAGACGAGTAACCAGTTTCTCAGCAAGTTGGGTGCTGATGAGTCGGGCCAACTGTTCGAGGAGGATGGGGGTCAGGCGGGGGACAGCAGTCTTTTCAAAAACCTTGAGGCCACTACTGATGAGTTGCTCAGACCCCAGCCCCAAGCCCAAGACCCACAACACCTCGGCTTTACGGGCGGGGTCGTTGAGGTCGAGCCCGTAGGCGTAGGCAATTTCATATAAAAGTTCGGTCTGGGCCCTGAGGGTCCCCACGACATCTAGCGCGATAAAGGGCACGTTGAAAGGTAGTACCCCCGAGACGAAACCCAGGCCCCCCACGTAGACCAATTTCTGTTCGACCAAGCGTCTGCTCACAATTGCGTTAGTCACCCCCGGTAACGCACGGCGGGTTTTCTCGACAGTGGCTTGGACTTTTTTGAAATCTACGGTGTTAAGTAAGTCCCATAGCCAGTTGGCCCCAAGTCGTTGGGTGATTTGTTGCAGGAGCCAGTTTTGACGCAACTCTGTCAACTGTTTGCCGACGATGTGGTTAATCCGACGGGTGGTCGAGTAAGCCCGGTCAGCCGTTTCCCGTAAGGCTGGGGCAACACGGGCTGTGAGCGCGTTCGTTTGCTGACTGATGACTGCTAGAGGGTCGAGGGGCATGGTACTAACCGGGGACATCCTGTAGTTATGACGTAAATACTTAGGGTCTTGTTCTGCCTGGAGGCGCAATTGTATCCTTAAATATTTATCGGAATCCCCGGTCGGTCGCTAACTCAAAACATTCATCAACGTGAGTTCGGGATCAGGGCAGGCGGTTCCCTAAGCTGGCGTACCAACAAATAACCCAGAAGAACCGCCCATGCCCAATCTAGAAGCCCTGTTCTGCCCTGTCGCTGACTGCTATTCATGAACTGAAATTAGAGAGGGCTTCGTTTTCCCCTCGTACAGCAGGGGAGCTTTATCATTGACTATGCCAACCAAACCTCGCGGGGTGGGTTCTATGCTGAGTCGGATCGCTGAATATCATTACTGGATGGGCCGCTATATCGAGCGGGCGGAGAGCAATGCGCGGGTGGTGGCGGATTTCTATCAGACTCAGTTGGACCATTATGTGAATGGGAACTGGGGAATGGTCCTGGAGGTGACGGGCGAACTGGAGAACTATCAACGCTCTTCCTCAGACCTAGGCTGTACCCAAGTTGAGCATTACCTGACCTTCAATCCCCAGAACCCCAACTCCATCCTCTCTTGTTTGACCCAGGCCCGTGAAAATGCCCGGGGTATCCGTGACCAGATTTCTTCCGAACTCTGGGTGGCCCTCAACCGTTTGTACCTAGAAGTCCGCGAGACCCACTGGGAGGGGATGGGGGACGCGCAGGCCGTGAGTTTTTATGAGCGCATCAAAGACCAAGCTCAACTCTTGGATGGGTTGGTCCACGGGACACTGTTGCGTGGGGTGGGCTGGCACTTCATTCGGCTCGGGCGTTTCTTGGAACGGGCTTTTCAGGTAGCACGAGTTTTGCGGGTTCGTTATCACCACTTGCAAACTAAACCCGTAGGCATGTTGCAGACCCAGGAGTGGAATTCACTGCTGCGTTCAGTTAGTTGTTTTGAGATGTACCTGAAGCTCTACCGCGCCACCCTGGTCCCAGAAAACGTGGTGGAACTATTGGTCCTGCACCCAGACTCACCGCGTTCGGTGCGGTTTGCCGTCGCCGCTGTCCAAGCCGATCTCGCCGCCCTCGCCCGACCCAAGGAACTCGGCTACGGCAATGAGGCCCAACGGTTCGCCGGACGACTCCAAGCCAATTTGTCCTACACCACTTCCCAAGAAATTGGGGTGCAGGGAGTGGTGGATTACCTACAAGAAGTGGAGACTCAACTCAATCAGATTGGCGAACAGATCCACCACATCTATTTCAGTTACCCCCTGTCCCAATCCCAACGGCAGAGCCAGAGTATGCAGAGTTAAACTAGCAACGCCTTCGCCACTGCCACTATCGAATCTCGCGTCGCCCCCAAGTCATAGCCCCCCTCCAGCCCGACTAAAATGTGGTCCGTGAGGGTGCGACAACGCTCGGTGAAGTAGCCGTAATCCGCTGGTTCCAGGAGCATTTGAGCTAGAGGGTCCGCACGGTTGGCATCGAAGCCCGCACTGATAATCAATACTTCTGGGGCAAAGGCTCTCAAAAAAGGCTCTACTTGGTTCGTAAACACCTGCCGATAAACCGCCCCATCACTCCCAGGAGCCAAGGGCAGATTAAGGACATTGCCGTGGTCGCCCCGCTCCGTGGCTGCGCCCGTGCCGGGATAGGCGGGGTCTTGATGCAAGGAACAAAAGGCAATCCGGGAGTCGGCTTGGACCATCTCCTGCGTACCATTGCCGTGGTGGACATCCCAATCCAGGATGGCGACCCGTTGACAGCCCTGATGAAGCGCGAAATAAGCCGCCAACGCCGCGTTCCCAAAAATACAGAACCCCATGCCCGTACTGGGCCGCGCATGGTGCCCCGGCGGACGGGCGATCACCAGCGTCGGTTCTCCTGCCAGAACCCGCTCCATCCCCACCAGCCAAGCCCCGGCACTGAGCAGAGCAACTTCGTAACTAGCGGGACTGACTGGGGTATCCGCATCCAGTCTGCCGCCGCCCCGCTGGGCCATCGCCGCGACTAGGTTGATGTACTCAAGCTTGTGGACCCAAGTGAGTTCGGTCATGGTGGCGGGACGGGGGGCGAGCCAGTGGAGACTGGGTAGTTCACGCAAACTCTCGGCACAAACTTGGACCCGGGCGGGGGATTCGGGATGTACCCGTCCAGTGATGTGTTTCAAGAATTCGTCACTGTAGACCACCGCAACCATCGCTCAGCCCATCGGTGACGTCATCTTATCCCACAGGGTTAGCGAGGCAGTTACTATGGGAGGATGCAACTAAAGCCTACTGGTGTCGAAGTATTACCGAGCGGTCTGACGCTCCTTGCCATTCCCCAACCCCAAGCAGCGGTGGTCACAGCAGACCTCTGGGTGCGGAGTGGTGCCCGGACCGAACCCCTTGCGTATCAGGGTGTTTCTCACTTCTTGGAACATTTGATTTTCAAAGGAACCGACCAATTGCCGCCCGGTAAATTTGATTACCTAGTCGAGGCGAGGGGCGGGGTCACTAATGCGGCAACGAGTATGGATTTCACCCATTACTACATCACCGTAGCTCGTGAAGATTTAGCCGACTGCCTGCCCCTACTTGCGGACTTGGTTTGTAACCCAGCGGTCCCGGCCACGGAATTTGATGCAGAACGTTTAGTGGTTCTTGAGGAGATCCGTCGCTCCAACGACAATCCTGACCGTCAGATTTACCAGACCCTAGCGCGGACCTTATACGGTGACCATCCTTACGCCCGTCCAGTCCTCGGGGAGCCTGAGAATTTAATGGCGATGACCGCCGACTGGGTGCGGAGTTTTCATCGTGCCCGTTATCAACCGGAGCGCATGAACCTAGTGCTAGCTGGGGGACTACCCACGGAAACTCTGCTGGCAATTGGGCGCGAGACTTTGGGAGCTTTCACAGGCAGTGAGACCGTCGAGCTTCCAGAAACCCCCCGGCTCAATCCCGTCACGACGCGGGTTGAGCATACCCTGGCTCGGCTACAACAAAACCGACTTTTGATTGCTTGGATGGGACCGGATATCACCCATTTAGCCGATAGTATTGCCCTGGAATTTATTAGTACGCTGTTGACTACGGGCCGGACCTCAACGTTGGTGCGCCTGTTGCGTGAGGAGAAGGGCTGGGTCCGCAATATCAATAGCTACTTCTCTGTTCAGCATGACCCTGGACTCTTTGTGATTGGGGCACAGGTGCCGGGTATACACCTTGCCGATACCGAACAGGTGATCCGAGAAGAAGTCCAACGACTCTGTGAGGAGCCCATCCCCGTAGACCAGCTAGAGCGGGCGCGTCGGCTTTTGCTCAGTGAGTTTGTCTTTGGCACGGAGACCCCGAGTCAGACCTGCGCCCTCTATGGCTACTACAGTACCGTCGGCCAACTAGGACAGGTGCAGGAGTACCGAGACCTCCTCGTGAGCTTGGATGAGCCTCAGATCCAACAGGTTGCCCGTCAATATTTGGGCCGCAATCCTTCAGTCCTTACCTTCTTAGCCCCATGAACCAACCTACACGGACCAACCTGACCGGGGGCATCCGGTTGATTGTCCTGCCCACAGCGGGTGAAATCGTTGCCCTGAGAGCATTTTGGCTGGGTGGGGCTTCTCTGGAGACTCCCCAGACCCAGGGGTTGGCCCACCTCGTCGGGGCAGTCCTGCCCAAGGGCTGTGCGGGGTTGACCTCCCAGGATATCGCCGGGAAAGTAGAAGCGGTGGGAGCCAGTCTAGGGACCGATACCCATCCCGATTACTTTTTGCTGGGGCTGAGTTGTCTCAAGCCGGATTTCGCGGGTCTCTTAGCACTAGTCGCCCAACTGCTGCGCGAACCGGACTTCCCCGAAATTGAAGTAGAGCTAGAGCGTAAAAATACCCTGCTTGCCATTCGCTCCCAACAGGAACGACCCTTCACTGTCGCCTATAACCACCTGCGCCCCCAACTCTATGGCGCGGACCATCCCTATAGTTTCCTAGACCTCGGTAGTGCTGAGACGGTGGCGGCTCTGACTAGAGAAAACCTGCAAACCTTCCACCGGGAGAGTTGTGTCCCGGAGCGGTTGGTCCTCTGCATCAGTGGGGATCTGGAACCGGACACGGTTTTGGCTCTAGTGGAGCAGTACTTTGGCGATTGGCGGGCAGTACCCTGTCCATTGCCCGTCCTCACGGCGGTCCAAGGCCAGCAGAGCCGTCAGTTTTTACCGCAGGATACGCAGCAGAGTACGCTCCTCTTGGGTTATCCGACCGTAGGTATTCATCATCCTGACCATCCGGTCCTTAAGCTCATCAGTACTTATTTAGGTAGTGGGTTATCAAGTCGGCTCTTTGTCGAGTTACGCGAAAAGCAGGGGCTGGCTTACGAGGTGTCTGCCCTCACCCCGACAAGCTTGGGACCTTCGCACTTCATCACCTACATTGGTACTTCGCCGCAAAACCTCGCCATTGCGGAAGATGGTTTGCGGTCGGAGGCTCTGCGCTTGGCCCATACGCCCTTGACCCCCGACGAGTTGCGGGTGGCTCAAAATAAACTCCTGGGTCAATATGCCCTGGGCAAACAATCCAGTGCCCAGGTTGCCCGTCTTTGGGGCATCTATGAGGTGTTGGGGCTAGGGTTGGATTACGACCAGCAGTACGCGCCACGAGTGAAGGCGATTACGACGGAGGAAGTCCAACGGGTTGCGAGTCAATACTTCACCCCTGGACCCACAGTCACGATTGTCGGACCTAGCGAACCCGCACTGCTCAACCTCACCAAACCCCATCTATCCTAGCGGCCTCATGTTCTAAGCGAGTTCGTCCTCACCCTCAACACGTAACTCCTCGTGACGTACTTCCTCCGAAACTTGTTCGGTCCGCTGAATCTTGCGTTTGCTAACTAAAATCTCCTCGGCAATAATCGTCTGCTTCTCAATCACGAACTGCTCTTCACTCAGCAGATAGCGGGTAACTTCTGGCACCTCAGACAGGCCATCTGCTGTAGCTGGATAGTATTCGACCACGAGCTCTTCACGGGTTAAGGAAACCTCAATGGTTTGCATCTCAGTAATAGGTTCTTTACGGACGATTACTTCTTCAGTCTCGACTTTTTCTTTGCTTATTTCCAGTTGTTCAGCCAACAATTCGATGCGCTGAGGGATCACTGGGATAGCTTCTGCTGGGTCCCCGGTTTGGGATGCAGTAGGTGGTGAGGTTAGTCCGGTCCCATCTTCAAATGGGAACTGGATCTCAGGTTGAGGGTGATTCATCGCTGTAACCTCTGTGTTGCTTTAGCTGACTTACATTGATGTGGATGGCCCCCAGTTACAGGGGCCATCCACATCACGAACGGTTAGGGCTTGGTGCGCTTGGAGTCTTGAACGATGACATTGCCTTGGCTGTCCGTCCGTAATTCTTCGCGGCGCACCGTCTCGGAAACCTTTTGGGTTTCCTCAACTTCACGCTTGCCCACGAGAATCTCTTCCGTCACCACGGCGCGCTTATCAACTTTCACTTGCTCTTCCGTCAGCGGAACGCGGATGGTTTGATCGTCGCCAATCTGACCTGTCGCCGTCGTCTCATCGGTCACCAGCCGCCGCTCAATGACAACTTCTTCGTGGGTGACGGGTACATCCATCGTCTTGGTCTCGGTGATCACTTCCTTACGCAGGCGTACTTCACCCTTTTGGACCCGCTCCTTGTTGACCTTGAGGACTTCTTTGAGGAGTTGGAGGCGTTGCGGACTCTCAGCAGTCATCGTCTCCTGTGTGGAGGTGGAACCATGGTTAAGTTCCATATCTGCCGGAGAAGCACCATGGCGTTTGAGGATTTCCAAGGCATCCATTCCCTTCTTACCCGCCTGGACGATGATTAGCACGCCACCATCTTCAAGACGGCTCTCAAGTTCACGGGCATCCTCTGCATCTAGTCCCATACCGATCAAACTGCTATGGACATCAGTAGAACTAGTGGTAGACATGGACTGAGCAGAACTGGACGGCTGCGACGAACCGCCAAAAAAGTTCGACAACGAGTTCAGGAAGCCGCCTTTTTCCTTCTTGGTAGTCATTTCTGACGTACCCATTTCTGACGCATGACCGATCGTCTCAGGGCTAAAACCAGCCGCACGTAGGTCTGTCAGCGCGGCCTGCGTACTTGCAGAATCATAAAACAGCCCCGCAACAACGGCGTTGACGTTGGCTTTCGTGTCTCCAGCTTGCATGTTCTGTCTCCAAAAAGATGCTTTCCTTAAGTCAACTGCTGGAGGATTAAAACAGCAATTTCCATAAGGATATGCATTGACTATTAAACGGTATTGCAGAGTGGCTGTGAGCTAGGTCTGCCTATTGATAGGTTTAGCGGGTAAGTCTTGAAGAAGTTTTGTAACGTACACTGTTGCTTGACGCTCGTTACTGACAGGGTGGCATAGGTCGCTAATAATAAGTAGGTGGACTGGACCTCGGTAGTGCATTGTGGGACTATTCGCGTTTACCCTATCAGCACTGGTAAGATTTAGGCAAGGAGTCTAGGCGTTGTCTCAGTTCATGAACAGCTCTGTGGCGTTTGGTTACGTGTTGGTGGATAACTAGTTTATGTAGAACCATTCCGAAATCGCTGAGTTTCTCTAGAAGATCGCTAACCTGATTAAGGATGACTATGAGGCCAAGGATTACGAGGATGTGAGCCTACCTTGTACGTTGTTGCGTCGTCTGGATTGTGTATTGCAGGCAGAGTGACAGACAGTGCGCGAGGAGGCACAGAAATATAAGGTCGTCCCGGAGCAGACGCGCAACGCGCTCTTGATGCGGGCCGCCGGACAAAAGTTCTATAACACTTTGGAATATTCGTTAGATGAACTGATTCGCCGTCCTAACGATATCAAGGATAATTTCTCGGCTTATTTGCAGGGCCTCTCGACGAATGTAAACAACTCCTCCCTGAAGGGAGAAGCTTTCAGAAGCCCTGCAACTGGCAAGCCAGCCACGGACCGCGAGGCGAGTCTACAAGTCGCCCCAATTGA
>NZ_JAAXLT010000110.1 GCF_013285555.1 Candidatus Cyanaurora vandensis
CCATAACACCCGGAAGAGTGAGGAGCGTCTCGACAGTGAAGTCCATGATTCAACTGATTGCGACTACTCCATTATACACCTCTTACACGGAAGAGCCCCACAACCTTTGCTGAAGCCATCAGTTTGTCCCCTGCCACTACGCCTTCAGTTTATTACTAAAAATTAAGTACCCTGGTCGTTGAGGAAGTAGCCCCCGGCGGGTGGCGGCGGTACCGTGTTTTTCTGAATCTGATATAGAAGCAAACTACTCACTAGCGTCAGTCCCGCCACGCCTAGCCCTAAATTCGTTCCAGCCTGACTCCGGGACCATTTCTGCGTAAAGAGGACGGTCAGCCACAGGGTTGTTAAAAATAACGCTGAGGCCAAACAATAGGGACAAAAAGCTTTAATTTCAAATATCAACAAGCTCATCAAATAACCACTGAAAACTATACCCATCGTAGTTAAAGCCCACAGCCCAGGCCACCGCCAGCCCCCCCCGTCTCCAGGCCACGTGACAAACGCCAGGATGACGGCATAGAGCCCAAACCCGAATCCCGCCAACGGCAAGCCCAACACACTCGCGTAGGGACTCGCGAGGACCACATTACAGCCTGCGCCCTCCCCACAGGCCACCGTCGCCCCGACAATCAGCTTTTCGTAGGTCAGATACCCCGTGACCCCCAGGCCCCCCAGAGCCAACAGAGCCATCCCCAGCCTTATCTTGTCCATGGGCTATCCCGGCACTCCCTCGATTTTAACGTCCTCAGCCAGAGGCTATCCTGTAGACATCGCTCAGGAAGACCCATGGACCGCCCCAAATGGGTTGCCATCCTCACGGGAGCCATCTCCATCGCCATTGCGGTCGGCTACCTCGCCCTCGTCCAGGTCCTCAACCTGCGCGGGGGTGATAACTTCCGGCCCGCACCCACCGAAACCAAATAATGTTGCCCTACAACCAGCACAGCGAAGCCCTCAAACGTCGTTTCGGACAGAAGATTTTCAAAGTGACCCTGGACGCTGGGTTTAACTGCCCCAATCGGGACGGTAACCGGGCTTGGGGTGGTTGTACGTTCTGTGATGCCTCCGGTTCCTCGGCCCAGATTGCCCCGCCCACCATGCCCTTAGCCGCACAACTGACGACCGGAATAGCGAAATGGCAGGACCGTTTTGGTAGTAAGGCCCAGAAATTCATCGCCTACTACCAAGCTTTCACCAATACCTACGCACCTCTGGAGCGGTTGCGGGAAGTTTATCAGGTGGCTCTTGACCACCCAGATGTAGTGGGACTCGCCATCGGTACTCGCCCCGACGCGGTCCCAGACTCCGTGCTAGACCTACTAGCGGAGATTGCCCAACAGAAATACCTCTGGGTCGAATACGGCCTACAAAGTGCCCATAACAGCACCTTGGACTACATCAACCGCGCTCACACCGTCGAGGAATACAGTGATGCGGTGCAACGGACCCAGGCGCGGGGGCTGGATATTTGCGGGCATCTGATCCATGGTCTACCCGGCGAAACTCCGCAGATGATGTTGCAGTCAGTCCAAAAACTCGTGGACTTGGGCGTGACGGGAATTAAAATTCACTCCCTGCACATCCTCAAGGGCTCCGTCATGGCCCAGCAGTACCGCCGGGGCGAAATCCCGATGTTCTCCCAGCAAGATTACGTCACTTGGGTCTGCGACTCCCTCGAACTCCTACCCTGGGAAGTCGAGATCCACCGTCTGACTGGGGACGGCCTCAAACATCTTTTAATTGCGCCGGAGTGGTCCCAGGACAAACGCAAGGTCCTCGAAGCAATCCAGCGCGAGATGCAATACCGGGGCACCCGCCAAGGGGCCAAAGCCCGTCAAGCCGTCCCTAAAACTAGCGGCCCTGGGTCTTTTTAGCAGCGGTACGGGGACGAACACGGCGGCTGGCGGCGGCTGGCGGGGTGGCAGTTGGGTTCGTACGGGTGGTTTTAGCGGCAGTTTTGGCTCTGGCACTGGCTTGGGCGGTGCGGTGGGCGGCGAGTCGTTCACCCAGGGGAATCTCTAGGGGCTGGGCGGTGATAGTGGCCTTGTTGAAGCCCGGTAGCGTTTGGCGCGTGAGTCGTTTTCCTAAAGCCCGTTCGATGGCTTTGAGTTTATCTTCTTCCTCTGGGGCAACTAGGGTGATTGCCTCCCCGGTTCGTTCGGCACGGGCGGTGCGTCCGACCCGGTGGATATAGTCGGCGGCAGCCACCGGTACATCGAAGTTAATGACATGACCCAGAGCTTCAATATCAATCCCACGGGCGGCAATATCCGTCGTCACCAGGACCCGGAACTCGCCGCGCTTGAAACCCTCTAGGGCCTGGGTCCGCTGGGCCTGACTGCGGTTGCCATGGATGCGTTGACCCTCAATCCCCGCTGCCGTGAGCGATCTACTTAAGCGGTCAGCGCGGTGCTTAGTCCGGGTGAAGACGATAGCGCGGGGAATCGCTTCTTGGGTCAGGAGGGCGGCGAGGAAAGCAGCTTTATGGTCCTGAGCCACGGTGTAGACCCGCTGGGTGATCCCGGTGGCGGGGGCGGCGGGTTGCTCCTGGTTAATTGTCAAAGGGTTATGGAGAATCTCACGGGCCAAGCCCAGGATGGCCTTGGGCATCGTTGCAGAGAAAAAGAGGGTCTGACGCTGGCGGGGGAGATGGTTGAGAATCCGCCGGATACTCGGTAAAAAACCCATCTCCAGCATCCGGTCGGCCTCATCAAAGACCAACACCTGAATGCCCGTCAACTTGGCATAGGGCTGGGTGCAGTGGTCTAGGAGCCGTCCGGGGGTGGCGATGAGGACTTCAACCCCACTGTTGAAGGCCCGTACCTGGGGCGGCATCGCGACCCCGCCAATGATCGTTGCCCCGCGCAGGGGCGTGTATTGGGCGAGTTGGTTCAGTTGTTCAGCAATCTGGATCGCCAGTTCACGGGTGGGGGTCAGGACCAAGGCGCGGGTGGTGCCTGTGGACTGGGGGAGCAACCGCTGGAGGATGGGCAATAGGAAGGCTGCTGTCTTACCCGTCCCCGTCATCGCTGAAGCGAGTAGGTCGTGACCGGCTAGAGCCGGGGGGATAGCTTGGGTCTGAATAGGCGTGGGCTGGCTAAACCCCAGGGCTTCAACCCCGCGCAGCAGGTCGGGGTGTAGATTCAAAGGGGCAAAGCTCATCGGTAAAATTCCTGAAAAGAGGACCAAGGTCAAATGACGATACGCACGACCTTGAGTTTAACTTCTCTACCGACTTAGATTACTGCCCCGGAGGGGACCCTGCCGTCCGGGGAGCGACGGCAGGGTATAGGAGGTTAGGCTAAGAGATAGACATAGGGCCTGTGGTCCTCAGTAAGGCCACGTCTCTAGATACCCCGACCCCGCCGATTTATGCACAGTTGCGAATCCATAACAAGCGTATTTTCTCAGTGTCACTCTACCTAAGTAAGATTTTGTCCCTGCTCCTCTACCCCCTAGGGCTGAGTATTGTGCTTTGGACATTGAGTCAGCTATGGTTCCGGTTTCCTCGGCTGGCACGGGGCTTAGGGTTGGTGGCCCTCGCAATTCTGGTTATTTTCAGTACCCCGGTGGTGTCTCAGGCGTTGCTTGGCTCTCTGGAAAATCAATTTCCTACCCTGGACCCTATCACTGCTCCCCGCGCTGGGGGCATGGTGGTTTTAGGCGGGGCGATGCGTAGTCCTAGCTCCCGGCACAGTCAAGGCGAACTGGTGGAAGCGAGTGACCGTCTGCTCCATGCCCTGCGCCTGTACCGTGCCCAAAAAGCCCCCTGGGTCCTCATTACTGGCGGGAATATCGAGTTTCTTGGGGCGGCGCAAGTCCCCGAGGCCCGAGCGGCACGGGAACTCTTGGTGGAATGGGGATTAGACCGCACGGTAATTCGGGTCGAGGACCAGTCGCGCAATACTTACGAAAATGCCCAGTTCACCCGTCGGCAGCTAGCTGGTTTCAGGGGGCAAATTCTTCTGGTAACTTCGGCTTATCACATGCCCCGCGCGGTTGCCGTGTTTCGACGGGCGGGTTTCACGGTCATCCCTGCTCCCACGGATTACCTGACCGGCTGGGGCGAACCGGATGGGATTTTTCAGTGGCTGCCCAGGGCTGAGGCGTTGGCTGATTCCACCGTGGCCCTCAAGGAATGGCTGGGGCTTTGGGTCTATCGTCTGCGCGGTTGGGCTTGACTCTACGAGCCTAGTACCGCACCCGCACGCGATAGGTAAGCACCGCTGTACCATCGGGCTGAATCGGGACATTGAAGCGAACTGCCGTCGCTGTCGTCTTTTGGCTAGGAAAAGAGGAGGCCAGGACTGCCCAATCCCCGCTAATAAATTCATTGACGACCACCGTAATCGCTTCTTTTTTACGGTTGCGGAGACTGATCTCGTAGGCGTATTCGGTCTGCTTGTCATCAATTCGTTTGTAATCCGTCTGCTTACGCTCCGCCACCACGTCAAAAGCGTCCCCTACTTTCACTTGGATGTTTTCGTTACGCGGTGTGTGGTTGATGCGGTCCTCCCCCAGGAATTGTTGCCCGCCATTGCTATCAGCTTTGTAGAGCCGAAAAATACCGGCAGGGAGCGGTTGACCTAGCTTGTTTTGTTCGCTGTTGGTGAACTCAATATAAACCCCGATTTTTTCACGGATTGGTTCACCGGGCTGATTGTAATCTCGATAATACCCAGGCTGACCCAAGAGAATGAACTGTTTACGCACCTCAATACCCTGAGCTTCAAGGAGACTGATCTGCTTGGTTTGAGCGTTTTTGAGGGTGGTCGGACGGCTGAGGGTGTAGAGGTAATATTCAAAAAGATTTTCTTGTTTGAAGGCAGGCGCAGCGGAAGCATAGGTGGTTTGAGTGTTCTCTTGCTGTACTATCCTCCGCTGACTATCAAGGTTGACCCGATTGATCTCCCCCGCCACTAGTTGCAGTTGAGCATTGCGGTATTCTGTACCACTGTTGTTCTCAAGCGTGACCCAGCTATTTAGCCCCGCTTGGGTCTCCTCGGGGTTGAGGACTAGCACGTAGTCAGCTTTCCAGCTAATGCCGTCCGTGAGATAGGAAACTTCAACCGTCTGGGGGTTACTATTGTTGTTGTCTAATTGCCAAACCAAGGTCGGCTTAGCAATTAACCCCTCGGGGAGTTGCGGGAAACGAATTTCAGCAATGTTCGTCGGGTTGGTGACAATCTGGCTCCCAATCTGCCAAACTTGGCCCTCATTGTTCGCAAGTAACGTCGCCTCGGTGGGGATAAACTTATCCGTGCTGTCCTGGGTTTGTTTGAGGACTAGCGTGACTTTTTTACCGACGTACTTATCCAGGAGTTTCTCTGGGGAGAGTAGGTCATACTCGTAATTTTGCTCTAGAATGCTCAAGCCCGACGGGTTGGTAAGGGACTTGAGGTAGACCGTAGCCGGGTCAATTTTAGAGGCCACCCCAGAAAATTTAAGGGCCTGGACTCCCTTGGCGAGCTTGAGCGTCCGCACATCCCGCACGAGGCCGAGATTCGAGTTATAGACGGTGATAGACACGGCTTGTTGTTGCTCCGCACCACTGACCTGACCCCAGACTGGCGCACTTAACGTCAACGCCAAGCCCACTGCTAACCACAGTTTCATGGATTCACTCCTACTTACTTCTCTATCCTAAGAGGCCCTTCCTAGGCATTACCCACCTGTGCCTTCACCATGGAAAGCTAGCCTCACGGAATAGACCCGGCAGAACTTTCTGGGACCCTCGCTGCCGCCGAAAGAGCCCCCTATCCTTTGGATGGGGCATGGCTAAGGGGGATTGAGGGGGACGGCTTGAGTAGGACGGTTGAAGAAAAGCCAGTAGACGGGTAGGGCTAGCAACATAAACCCTAAGGCTAGACCGGATTGGAGCGGGGATTCAAGCAACAGATTCACCACCAAGAAGCCCGACACGCCTAGGAACACTAAAGGTATCAGTGGGTAGGGCCAGACTTGATAGGGACGGGGCAAGTCCGGGGCCACCTGCCGCAATCGCATCAAGGCAATCGCCGCGAGTCCATAGAAAGCCCAAGCCGCAAACCCAAAATAATCCACCAGCGTCCCAAAGTTACCAGGAATTACCAAAGCCGCCGCCCACACCCCTTGGACCAACAACGCCAGTACCGGCACCCCCTGCGGACTCAAACGGTTTAGAAATCCTGGGAACTGTCCATCCCGCGCCGAAGCATAGAGGACCCTGGCTCCCGACAAGAGCGAACCGTTCGTCGAGCCAAAGGTCGAAACCGCCACCGCAAGCGGAATTAAGACCCCCCCCACCGGACCCAGGACCCGCACCGCAAACTCCGTCGCCACCGCCCCAGACGTCACAATCTGTTGGGGACTGAGGACCGCTAGGTAGGCCAAGTTCGCCAAAATATAGACTGCCATCACGCCAAGAATGCCGGAGATAATGGCGCGGGGGAGATTTTTCTCGGGGGCTTGTAGTTCCTCAGTGACGTAATTCAAATTGTTCCAACCGTCGTAGGCCCAGAGTGCGGAGATCATCGCTAGACCAAAGGCACTCACCAAGTTGAAATCTGCTGGGGGCACGGCAAAGGGGGTGAAGGGGTCGTTGAATCCGGCTCCCCCAGTTGTAACCAAAGCCCCAAGCCCCAAGATGATGATCCCCGTCAAAGCCAGTAACTTCAACCCCGTGAAAATAACCTGGACCAAGGCCCCCCAGCGCACCCCTAAACAATTGATTAAAGTCAACACTAGTAGGGTCGTAATCGCAATTGCTTTCAACCGCCAATCACTATCTAGGTTGGGGGTGCGCGGGTCTAGTCCCAACAGGACACTGCCCAAATAGCGGGCAAAAACAATACTGATAATTGCCTGGGAACCACTCTTCAACACAAAGAAATTGGTCCAGGTGAACATGAACCCCAAGGAGCGGTCCAAGCCCTTCCTTAAATAAACATACTCCCCGCCCGACACCGGCAAGGCCGCCCCCAACTCGGCATAACAAAGGGCACCCGCCAGGGATAATAGCCCCGCCACCACCCAGACCAACATGGCAAGCCCCACCGATCCCACGGACCCCAGGACCTTACCGGGACTGGCAAAAATCCCTGAGCCAATCGTGGTCCCGACAATCAGCGCGGCCCCATCAATGAAAGTCATGGAACGGCGTAAGGTCATCCCCGGTCTCCAGCCAGAATTCCATTGAGTTTACTGGATTGTTGAGATGGATTAACTTTTACCTGCGTTGCCAGCCGGCTCTGTCGCCCGAGGGTAGGGGGCTAAGGGCGGGGCAGTGGGATAAAATCGAAAAAATTCCTCAAGGACAGTATGCACCCGGTCAAAATTGCTGTGATAGGGGGGAGCGGCCTCTATCAGATGAGCGGGTTGACGGACTGCCAAGAAATTCAGGTCCCTACGCCCTTCGGTGAACCCTCGGATACCTTGATGACTGGGCGGGTAGAGGGGGTGGACGTGGTTTTTTTACCCCGTCACGGTCGCCACCACCGGCTTTTACCCAGTGAGGTCCCCTACCGGGCCAATATCTATGCCCTCAAAACCCTGGGGGTAGAGTACGTCATCTCCATCGCCGCTGTCGGGTCCCTCCAGGAGACCTACCGGCCCATGGATATCGTCCTACCCGACCAGTTCTTCGATTGGACCCGCCACCGCGCTGCGACTTTCTTCGGGGAGGGCTTAGTGGCCCATGTCAGTCTGGCCCACCCGGTGGCCCCTGAACTCGTAGACTTGGCGACTGGGGTTTGTGCAGAATTTGACCTCGGCGCGGCACGGGTCCATCCCGCTGGGACCTATCTCTGTATGGAAGGCCCCGCCTTCTCCAGTTATGCCGAGTCGCGGGTTTACCGCAGTTGGGGCATGGCTATTATCGGTATGACCAATGCCACAGAAGCTAAACTCTGCCGGGAAGCTGAAATGGCTTACTGCACTCTGGCCTTTGTCACGGATTACGACTGCTGGCACCCGGACCGGGCGGCGGTCACGGTGGAGCAAGTGATTGACTACCTCAACCGCAATGTCACCACCGCCCAACACATCCTTAAGACCCTTATCCCTCGCCTCGGTCAGACTCTGCCGGTCTGTGCTGCCCACTCCGCGCTGAAAGACAGCCTCTTCACCCGTCCTGAAAATGTCCCCGCCGCCACCCGGACGAAACTCGCCCCCCTCCTCCAAAAGTACTGGTCATAGATGGAAACCCTCAAAAAGTGGACCCTCCTCAGTCTGGGCAGCCTCTGTGTCGCCCTCGCTGTGCTGGGAATTTTTATCCCGCTCCTGCCGACCACCCCGTTCTTACTCTTGGCGGCGGCTTGTTACTTTCGCAGTTCCGACCGTCTCTACGGCTGGTTGGTGGGCCATCGGCTCTTCGGGCCTTTCATCCGCGATTTTCAAGAAAAGCAGGGCATGACGGTACGTTCCAAAGTCCTGGCGATTGGGTTGATGTGGCTGGGCATCGGTTACGCCGCCACCCTCACTGAACTCTGGATTAGCCTTGGTCTGTTGGTTGTTGCCCTGGGCGTGACCGTCTATCTATTAAGGTTGAAAACACTTTGAATCTAGGGTTTGGGCGGGGTTGGTTTGGGCGGCAAATCCTTCATGATCCGTTGCAGCATATCGCGGGTATCGGGATCAGTACAGGGTAGGTCCAGTGGGGGTTTGGGTGGCGTGGTCATTCGGTCCTCATCAAAAAGTCGTACTGCAATAATAGTCGCGCCAAGTCCATCTCGCTCTCAATCAAAACGGCGTGTCCACTGTAGGGCAACACCTCAATCCGGGCATCGGGCATCAACTCAGCCAAATGCTTGACCTCGGCTAAGGAAGGTAACAAGCGGTCCGCCGCTCCCGCCACCAATAACACGGGTAGGGTCAGGCGGTGTAATTCATCGTCTACATTCAGACTATCCAAGAGTTTGAGGCGGTGGATAATCGTCTCCGCCGGGACTAAGCGCAGGATTGCCAACAGAACCCGGCGGTCCTCCCGTTTCATCCGGCTGACCGTTACTAAAAAAGGCATGAAAAATAACGCCGCGAACCGGAATGTAAACGCTGGTAAGATACTCAACCCCTGGGCTCCCTGCTGGAGTAGCGTCTGCCGTCGCCAAGAAGTCGCCGGGTTAATCAAGACCAAATGTCGGAAGCGTCCCGGCCAAGCGAGGGCCGCGAGCAACGCGATACAGCCCCCGAAGGACTCCCCACAGAGAATTACGGGCTGTTCGGGTCCCGGCAGTAGGTCTAGGACCTGCTGGGTCAACTCGGGCCAATCCCGGCGGTCATCCAGAGGCACCGCCAAAACCCGGACTTCACAGTAGGGCGCGAGGTTGGCTTCCTGTTGATAAAAAAGCTTGCCCGTCCCATCCAGACCGGGTAGGTAAATCAGGACAGGCCGCACCGATTTCACCACCGCTCCTGGTACCCCCGTGCCGTCAAAATCCGGGTCTGCGTCTGGAATTCCTCGGTTAGCTGGGCCGTAATCTGGCGGGCATTCCCGTGACGATAGCCGTATTGTTCACTAGCGGTCAGACGCCGGGGGCGGCCCACCATCAAGAGGACGCGCTCATAGAGGACGTAGGGATGCCAGCCCGGGCGTTGGAAAGTCGGTTCGCGGTTATCAAAGAGTTGTAATAGCGATAAGGGAAATAGCGGCCCGCTCTGTTCTCGCCGCGAGACAATCGCCACCGGGACCAAGGGCAATTCCGTCACCGCACTCCGCAAGGCCAGATGGACAAAGCCCCGGCTGAACTCGCTGGGTTGGTCCGCCAATCCCAGCCGCGTGATCCGCGCTGCGCCCTCCGGGAAAATCGCCATGTGTTCGCCTTGCTGCAAGTATTGACTGGTTTGCCGAAAAAGTTGCCCCCAGCCCTGCCCGCCCTGACCCAGATGGACACCCCCCAGTTGCTGAATCAATTCGTTGATCAAGGGCACTTGGCTGAGGTAGTAATGACAGACGATATGAACGGGCTGGCCCAAGGCCCCCATTAAAAGTGGCGCATCCAAGAAGCTGCGGTGGTTACCCACGACAAAGAGACAGCCCTCACCGATGGGTAAAGGGGTTTCGTAGCGCACCTGCACTTGGGTCTGGAAAAGTTGTAGAAACCCTTGGGCTACATCTAGGGCCGCAGCGGGCGGTAGGGGCGAGGCGGTGGTCATGGTGGGAATGGCACACCCAGATGACTCTAGGCGACGCGAATTATAACGTTGTGTTAAGTAGATCATAGTTCATTGAACTGCGGCGCGGGGGGATAACAGTCATCCCCCCTGTGCTACCCATTAGGCTGGGTCGTACCGGAGTCCAGCTTGGTCCATACGCCGGATGGCTTCTTCAATGCGGTCATCCTCCACCGTCAGGGCAATGCGGAAATAACCCTCCCCGTAGGTCCCGTAGCCGTTACCCGGAGCGACAATAATCCCGCACTGGTCCAAGAGTGCGGTGACAAAATCAGCCGAAGTCTGGTAGTTAGGCGGGATGGGTGCCCAGACATAGAGCGTGGCTTTGGGGGCAGTGATGGGCCAGCCCAACCCCTGCAAGCCCGCAATCACCCGGTCGCGCCGTTGTTGGTAGACCCCCATCAAGGTCTGGAGTTGGTCTTCAGTAGTTGCAAACGCTTCGATTGCCGCCGCCTGGATGGCCTTGAAAACCCCAGAGTCCACATTGCTCTTGATGCGCCCCAAGGCCCCGACCCCCTGCGCCGCCCCGACGACAAACCCGACGCGCCAACCCGTCATGTTGTAGGACTTGGAGAGCGAATGGAACTCTAACGCCGTCTCCCGTGCCCCTGGAATTTCGAGGATGCTGGGGGGTTTGTACCCGTCGTAGGCCATCTCGGAATAGGCATGGTCATGACAGATTAAGATGTCATGCCGCTTGCCAAAGGCCACCAACTCCTCGAAAAACCCTAGGTCCGCCAAGGCCCCGGTGGGGTTATTGGGATAGCCGACCCA
Source organism: Candidatus Cyanaurora vandensis (assembly GCF_013285555.1). Classification (GTDB taxonomy): domain Bacteria; phylum Cyanobacteriota; class Cyanobacteriia; order Gloeobacterales; family Anthocerotibacteraceae; genus Cyanaurora; species Cyanaurora vandensis. The sequence goes on from NZ_JAAXLT010000110.1 coordinate 10,924, forward strand.
GAGTAGTTTGGCTTTTTGGGCGACTTGGGCGGGGATTTTAGTGAGGTCAGGCAGAAAATGGTTCTCCGCCAAGAGCGGTAGAGCGTAGGGTTCACCACCGGCAAAAAGTGTCGAAGTCCGGTAGACGGGATAGCCCGGATCGGCATACAGGACAATATCCCCTGGGTCCACGAAGGCCAGACAGGTATTGTGGATGGCTTCTTTGGAGCCGATGGAGGCAATAATCTCGCGCTCTACATCCAGCCCCCCCGCCCCAAAACGCCGTTCAAACCAAGCTAGAGCCGCCGCCCGGTAGGACTTGGTCCCCGCGTAGGGCGGGTAATTGTGGGTACTGGCGTCGTCCACCGCCCGGTGCATTGCCGCCAAGACCGGCGCCGGGGTCGGTTTGTCCGGGTCCCCAATCCCCATATTGATGATGTCCACCCCGCGCGCAATGGCCTCATCACGCTTGCGGTCAATCTCAGCAAATAGATAGGGCGGGATGATCTGGAGGCGGTGAGCAATGTTCATGGTCAGTTTAGTTAAGGTCTGTCTTCATGCTAAAGTTCAACGGTCAAAAAGCCTATCTTTACGGCTAGCAATTAGTGACACCCTCTGTTTGATTTCGGCTACTAGACTTGTGGCAAAATGACCCCATGGATGAATTCACCCAGTTTTGTGCCCTTAGTGAACAAGGTAACTTCATCCCGCTCTACCGGGAACTGTTGGCAGATTTAGAGACCCCGGTTTCGAGTTGGGTCCGGGTTTGTCAGGGTCGTCCCTACAGTTTTTTGCTGGAGTCCATTGAGGGCGGTGAACGGTTGGGGCGGTATAGTTTTCTGGGGGCAGACCCGCTTTGGACGCTGACGAGTCGGGGTGCGGTGAGCGAACAGTGTTACCGCCACGGCGAAATCCGCACCCACGAGGGCGACCCCTGGCAGATTTTGACGGATTGTCTCACGGAGTATCAGCCCGTTCTCAGACCCGAGTTGCCGCCGGCGTTGGGGGGCTTGTTTGGGTATTGGGGGTATGAGTTGATGCCCTGGATTGAGGAGCGCGTCCCGGTCCACCCCACGGAATTGCCGGATGGGATGTGGATGCAGGTAGACCAACTTTTAGTTTTTGACCAAGTGAAACGCAAGATCTGGGCGGTGGTCTGGGTGGATACCCGCACCGGCGACCCCGCTACGGTTTACGCTAAGGGCCAACATCAACTGGATGCTCTGCTTGCCCGTCTGCAAGCCCCGCTCAGTGAACCCTGGCCTGTGCTGGATTGGCGGGCGAGACGGGAATTGCCCACGCCCACCAGTAACTTTACCCAAGCAGACTTTGAGCAGGCCGTCCGCACGGCTCAGGAATACATCCGGGCGGGGGATATTTTTCAAGTCGTCCTCTCGCAACGGTTGGGGGTGCCTTACCACCAGGACCCCTTCACCCTCTATCGTTCACTCCGGGTCATCAACCCCTCGCCCTACATGGCCTATTTCAACTTTGGCGATTTCCAGTTGATTGGCTCTAGTCCCGAGATCATGGTGAAACTAGAGCAAGTCGGGACCACGAAACTCGCCACTGTGCGCCCCATTGCCGGGACGCGCCGCCGGGGACAGGACCCCGCCGAGGATATTGCACTCGCTGAAGACTTACTCCAGGACCCCAAGGAACGGGCGGAACACATCATGCTCGTGGACCTAGGCCGCAATGACCTAGGCCGGGTCTGTTGTTGGGGCACTGTCCAGACCAATGAACTGCTCAGCGTGGAGCGGTATTCCCATGTGATGCACTTGGTCAGCAATGTGACCGGGGAGTTGACCCCAGAGTGCACCGCCTGGGATTTGTTAAAAGCCTGTTTTCCGGCGGGGACGGTGAGTGGTGCCCCTAAAATTCGAGCGATGGAGATCATCCGCGAACTCGAACCCAGTGGGCGCGGTCCCTACAGCGGGGCCTACGGTTACTACAGTTTCGACGGTCAACTCAACACCGCTATCACGATCCGCACGATGGTTCTGTCTAAAGGTCAACTCACCGTCCAAGCGGGCGCGGGTATCGTTGCCGACTCCATCCCCGCTTTGGAATATGAAGAAACCCTCACTAAAGCCCGTGCCCTGTTAGAAGCCCTGCGCTATGGCTGGTGAACTACGCTCAGCACTCAGCTTTAGACAAATGCTTACATTGAGCTATCACCATGAAACTTAACGTGAACGGAATATATAGTCCTACCCTTCCATCTGGATACGGCAAGATGCCAGATGATCCAAACCCTATCAGTTGGGGAGAGGCATTTTAGTGCTGGATAACGTCCATTTTGGAATGATGCATTAGCCAAGCGATCCCCAGATCCCCCTAAAAAGATAGGTCAATCAAGGTTGGTGGGTCTGGACTGGCTCCACTCTGAACCCCAAGACTTGAACCGTCTCCACTACGGAGCCAATCCCATACTCATAGCGCGGAGACAGCTTCGAGCCAGGGCTTTAGGGGGACTTTTTGAGAAGACGGGGTGGGGCTAAGCTGGAAAAAACTGGACATGACAATGTTTGCACTGTTGAGCGTGGCGGATAAGACGGGTTTAGAGGCGTTGGCGGGTCCGTTGGTGGCGGCAGGATTGGACCTGTTGGCGAGTGGAGGGACGGCCCATTATTTACAGCAGCAGGGTTTTACGGTCACGGAGGTCGCGGACTACACGGGGTCGCCCGAGATTTTGGGGGGTCGAGTGAAGACTTTACATCCCCGGATTCATGGCGGGATCTTGGCGCGATTGGACCAGCGGACGGAACTGGAACAGGCCGGGATTAGCCCGATTGCCGTCGTTGTTGTCAATCTGTACCCCTTTGCCCAAACGATTGCACAACCAGAGGTGACCGAATCAGAGGCCATCGAACAAATTGATATCGGCGGGGTTGCGCTAATTCGGGCCGCCGCCAAGAACTTCACTCAGGTAAGCGTCCTGACTCACCCGGACCAGTACCCCGACTTCAGCCAGCATTTGACCCAAGGTTTGACGGAGAGCTACCGACGGACCCTGGCCCAGCAAGCTTTCGCCTATACCAGCAGCTATGACCAGACCATTGCCCAGTGGTTCGCCGGGGAGGGCCGTCTACCGGAGACCTTGAACCTCCACCTGACCCGACATCAGCCCCTCCGCTATGGCGAGAATCCCCATCAGCCAGCGACTTGGTACCGTCAAGAGGCGGTGGGTTTCACCACCGCCCGCATCCTCCAGGGCAAAGAACTCAGCTTCAACAATTTAGTGGACCTCGAAGCCGCCCGCCGCCTCGTTGCCCGTTTTGCCCCCCTGCCCTGTGCCGTCATCATCAAACACACCAACCCCTGCGGCGTGGCTCTGGGCATAACCCTCGCCGCTGCTTACCACCGTGCCTATACCGCCGATAGTGTCTCGGCTTTTGGGGGAATTGTCGGCCTCTCCCAGCCCGTGGACGAAGCCACCGCCCAACAGTTGGTGCAAACCTTCTTGGAGTGCGTCCTCGCCCCAGACTTCAGCCCCGAAGCCCTGGCTATCCTCCAGCGCAAACCCCAGTTACGCCTGTTGGCTCTACCCGACTTGACGACTGCTCCGCCTCTGGACTTCAAAGCCATCAGTGGTGGTCTTTTGGTCCAAGCGACGGCGACCCAGCCCGATGACCCCGCGATGTGGCAAGTTGTGACCCAACGCCGACCCACCCCGGACGAGTGGCGTGGGCTGAGTTTTGCCTGGGAAGTCGTGCAACAGGTGAAATCCAACGCCATTGTCCTGACGCGCGACCAGCAGACCCTGGGCATTGGGGTGGGCCAGACGAACCGGGTCGGTTCAGCCCAACTCGCCCTCGCTCAGGCGGGGAGCCAAGCCCAGGGTGCGGTCCTGGCGAGTGATGGTTTTTTTCCGTTTGATGACACCGTGCGGCTGGCGGCTAGGCATGGCGTACAAGCGCTGATCCAACCGGGCGGCTCTAAACGGGACTCCGACTCGATTGCCGCCTGTGATGAACTCGGCTTGACGATGGTTATGACCGGAACGCGCCACTTCCTGCACTGAACTGTTATACTTACACTAAGACGGATTGACAAGACCGCACTCAAGTAGTGCAACGGCAACGGAGGAACAGCCATGCTACCTTTTGACCTTTCTTCGGAAGCAGCCAAGCCGCAAGGCACCAACGGTCTGCGACGTTACCTCTACCAGCAATCCCCCGAGGATCTCGCGAAGATTGCCCAGACCGTCTCCACCGACGTGCAACAGATGGTGAGTATGAATGTCCAAGGGCTTTTGGGAGGGTTACCCAGCGAACACTTCGGCGTCGAGATCACGACTAACCGCGATAATCTGGCGGGGTTATTGGCCTCAGCGATGATGACGGGTTATTTTTTACGGCGGGTTGAGCAACGGATGGAGCTAGAGCGGCAGTTCGCGCCCTCAGTGCCGGTTGAGACTGAAGAGGACCCAACTACCTAGATAATGTAACCCAGGGCAACCTGGGTTTTTTTAATGCTCGCTATCCTCATCGTCGTCCAGTTCTGCCAACTCTGCCGGAGTCAAGGGCGCAAAGAGACCCTGCATTTCTAAGTTAGAGAGGGAGTTATAAAATGATTCCAACTTGACAATCGATTCCGTATCAAACGACTCAACTGCAAACCGATAGGTACTTGTTTTGATCTGCATGGTCGGCTCCCCCCTTTGCGTCAGTTCAAATTTATAAAATAATTTGGATCCTTACTATCAAGGGAAGTGCGTAGCTTTTATTTAGGGTCCTTTACGGAAAGCGAGATGAGGGAAAATGGGAATGGTAGCTGAGTGGTCCCATGCTAAAAATTACCCCTGGTCCCGGTCAAGAATCCGTCTGGGACTACCCTCGTCCGCCCCGTCTCGAATCCTCACCCCACAATTTAAAAGTCATGGTGCAGGGGGTTGTGATTGCGAGTTCTACCCAGACGCAGCGCGTTTTGGAGACGAGTCATCCGCCGGTGTATTATTTCCCGCCCGAGGATGTGCAGCTAGGCTATCTGCAACTAAATCCGCAGCGCACGGGTTGTGAATGGAAAGGGGTAGCGCAGTATTACGATCTAGACCTAGGTAATACGCAAATTCGCAATATCGCTTGGGCCTATCTGGCTCCCAGTCCGGCTTTCCAGGGCATTACGGGGTACTTGGCTTTTTATCCGAGCAAGGTAGAAGCCTATGTAGACACCGAACGTGTCCAATCTCAACCAGGGGATTTTTATGGGGGTTGGATTACTGAGGCGATTGTGGGACCGTTTAAGGGCGCACCAGGGACCTGGGGGTGGTAGGAGGGGTATAGTATACTTTCCTATCCTGTCTCTGTAATGAATCGCTTACCTCTGCACACTAAAATATTTATCGGTCTCGCGGTCGGGCTTATCCTGGGCTTACTCTGTGAGATTTTCCTGCCGGGGGATGCGCGGGTGCAGTGGGTGGTGGATAATATCGCCTCGCCGGTGGGGGATTTATTTTTAAGGTTTGTCAAGATGGTCGTGGTCCCCCTGGTTTTCACCGCGATTATTCTCGGGATTGCTGATCTAGGCGATGTGCGGAAGATTGGGCGGATTGGTACGAAAACCTTGCTATTTACGCTGGTCATCACGGGGGTGGGGGTCCTGACGGGGATCGTGCTCGTGAACTTGTTTCAGCCGGGAGCGGGGATTCCTGAGAGCGTCCGTGCGGATTTACTGACTTCTTTGACGGGTAATAAAGATATTTCCAAGATTGTCACCAATGCCAGTGAAGCTAAGTCCGCACTCCAATCCCTGCTCCTCTTGGTCCCTGAGAATCCCCTAGCCGATGCCGCTGGGGTGTTTAACAGCAGTTACCAAGGCGGCGGGCTACTGGCGGTCATGTTTTTTGCGGTGGTCTTTGGGGTGGCGATGGCTTTGAGTGATCCGGTCCAGGTGGAGCCTTTGAAACAGGTCCTCCAAGGCGTTTATGCCGTCATTATGAAAATTATTGATTTCGCGATGAACTTGGCCCCTTTTGGGGTGGCGGGCCTGATCTTTAAGACGGCAACGCTCTTGGGTTTTGCCACGATTGGCTTGTTACTGAAATATGTCCTAGTCGTCCTTGCGGCCCTAGCGATCCATCAATTTATCACCTATGGCTTGATTGTGCGTTATGGGGCCAAGCGTGACCCGGTACAGTTTTTTAAGGACCTGCGCGAGGTGATGCTCACGGCGTTTTCTACGAGTTCATCAAGTGCAACTTTGCCCACTTCCATCCGCGTCACTGCCGACACACTCAAAGTTAACCGTGATATTACTAACTTTGTCTTGACTGTGGGTTCGACGGCGAATCAGAACGGGACGGCTTTGTATGAAGGGATTACGGTTTTGTTCTTGGCTCAGTTTTTTGGGGTGGAGTTGAGTTTATTTCAACAGGTACAGGTGGTTTTACTCTCGGTGGTGGCGGGGATTGGGAC
>NZ_JAAXLT010000111.1 GCF_013285555.1 Candidatus Cyanaurora vandensis
CCCCCGTACCGAAAAAACCACCCCGGCTCCGGCCTTGGTGCAAGCCACCCTTGCTCATGAGGAAACCGCTCCTACTGAGACCGACGAAGAAACTAACACCGACCCCGCCCTGCGTCCCCAGCCTCCAGTCCGCCGGAGCATCCAGACCCCAGCGGCGCGGGTCCCGCGCACAGCTGCTGCCACGGAAAATACCCGTGGTCGGCGCACCAGCACCAGCACCAGCAATACCCGGACTGAATCCCGTCGTCAGGGGAACGCCGTGGGTAATAGTGGCGGCGGTGCCAGCTACCGTGATCTTGAGGAAGCCGGGGCGATTGACCCGCGTTGGGCCGTCCTCCTCGAAGCTAAGAAAAAGCTCGAACTCAAGGTCTGATTCCCCTAACTAGATCCTGCCGACGGTCAGGACTGCTGGTCTCAAGTCCCCTAGATAGTTAAGTCTAGGGGACTTGTTTTATTTTTTGATTTGGGGATTAGCTTGACCCCGGTCTGGAGTAGTTAATATACTAGGGGACTGTCGCCCAAGCAAAATTCATGCCAACCATCGCACAACTCGTGCGTCAGGAGCGTTCTAAGCTCCGTACCAAAACGAAGTCTCCCGCTCTCAAAGCCTGTCCGGCGCGGCGTGGGGTATGTACTCGTGTTTATACCACCACCCCCAAGAAGCCCAACTCCGCTCTCCGCAAGGTAGCCAGGGTCCGCTTGACCTCCGGGTTTGAGGTGACGGCCTATATTCCAGGGATTAGCCATAACCTCCAGGAACACTCCGTCGTCATGCTCAGGGGCGGTCGGGTCAAGGACCTGCCGGGCGTGCGTTATCACATCATCCGGGGCACCCTCGACGCGGCTGGCGTTAAGGACCGCAAGAATAGTCGTTCCAAGTACGGCACCAAACGCCCTAAACCCGGTCAACCCGCTGCGGCTGCCGGTAAAAAACGTTAAGTAATCGAGGAATTTGGGATGTCTAGACTACGCGCAAGGGCAATTCAACGGGCGGTGGGTCAAGACCGCGACCGGGTTATTGCCAAATTCAAACGCCCCCTGTTACCCGACCCGGCCTACAATTCACGGCTGGCGACCATGATGCTCAACAAACTCATGGTGAGTGGCAAAAAAGCGACCGCCGAGCGACTCCTGTATGGTGCGTTCCAGAAGATTCAAGAGAAGACGGGTAAACCGCCAATCGAAGTCTTCAACAACGCCATTCGTAACGCCACGCCTCTAGTAGAAGTCAAAGCTCGTCGGGTCGGTGGGGCGACCTATCAGGTCCCGGTGGAAGTGCGCTCCGAGCGGGGCACCTCCATGGCCCTGCGCTGGTTGGTGGATGCAGCCCGCAAACGGCCCGGTAAGTCCATGATTGACAAGCTCTCCAACGAGATCCTGGACGCTTCCAACGAGGCTGGTAACGCCATCCGTAAACGGGAAGAGACCCACCGGATGGCAGAGGCTAACAAAGCCTTTGCTCACTATCGGTACTAAAACGCCGGTACGCGCTGCTGGCTCAGCCAGTACTGATGGATGCGGGGAGCCACGCCAGTGGCTTGAGCAATGACCTCACTCGGGGAAATTCCCGCTAAGTAATTGCCACACAAAAAGAGCCCCGGCATTTGCTGGAGTCCACTTTCAATCTGGGCTACCTTTTGCGGGTGGCCTAGACAGTATTGGGGCAGACTGGCTGGGCGGCGGTGGCAGTCAATCAGGCGGGGTTCTTGGCGCATCTTAAATATTTTTTGTAGATCACAGTGGGCGGCGCGGACCAAATCCTCTTCTTCTAGCTCTTGGGCTTGGGGGTCCGCAGCTCCGCCTAAAAGACAGGTAATCAAGTGCCAACCCGCCGGGGCGCGGCCTGGAAATAAGCTGGAGGACCAGATTCCCCCTAGAGTGTTGAGTCCTTGACCCTTGGGAATGAGATGGCCCCAACCTTCTAAGGGATGATTTAACGTGGCCTGGGGATAGCCCAAGGCCACGGTCACGAGGGGCGGATAATAGATGCTCAAAAGTTTGCGGGCAAGGGCAGCATGGAGCGGTTTAAGGAGGTTGCCGCTGCTATAGGCGGGGGTGGCGAGGACCAAGACCTCAGTACGGAGGGATTCGCCCGTGGTGGTGAGCAATTCATAGCCTCGGTCCAGCTTTTGTAGACGCAGGACGGTTTGGTTGGGCGTAAAGCTCTGTTTGAGTTGCAGGATGAGGGTCGTAATCAGTTGTTGGAGCCCTTGGCTGAGCGAGACAGTGGGCGTAAAGACGGTCTTCGTTCCCACCAGCCAAGCACGCAGGACACTGCTGTGTTTCCGCTCCTGGGCGACACAGGTTTTGAGGATGGCTTCAGCACTGAGTTGACCGGGGTCCCCGCCGTAGACGGCCTGGATAATCGGCGCACAGATAATTTGGGCTACCTCTTCGCCAAAACGACGGGTGACAAACTCAGTGACAGTCTCCTCGGTCTGGCCCGGTTTGACAAATACTTCGCTCAGACAGCGTAGTTTTGCTAAGGGAGTTAACAAAGGCGTAGTCAGGAGGGCGGATATTTGGTCCGGGACAGGCTGGAGCCGATTTTGACGCCAGAGATAGCGCACGGGCTTGACTGTAGCCGATACAAGTTGGTCGGCTAATCCCAATTCGGTCAGTAGGTTCATGACTTGGGGGGTAGCGAGTAGATCGCCGAGTCCCCGCTCAACGAGGAACCCTCCTTGATTAACTGAAAAAATCGGACCCTGGGGACTGGGCTCCAGGACACAGACCCGTAGACCCAACCGCTGTAGACGATACCCCAGGACCAGACCGGATAAGCCCGAACCGATTATCACAACATCGGCAGAAAGCTCGCTCACCAGGGGTGTCCAAATAGCTTCCTGATCCTAGCACCTGTCCTCAGGGATCAACTGAGACCCCACCACTATGAGGTCTTCTGGAAAAGAGCGTGGAGATAAGTCCGGGCGGCGCGGCGGTCGCCGCCGCTATTTTGCAGTAAAAAGAGTGAGACAGCCGCTGTGAAGACCCGGTTCTGGTCCCAGTCAGCGTGATTTTCAAGGTAGTGCTGGAGAGTGTCGTGGAGTTCCTCAGGGATTTCAGCCAGGACACTGACCATGGAGCTTTGCATAACTGGTCTCGAACGCTACGTGCCTATTATTGATAGCGGTCTGGAACGGGGCCTGTCAATCGGTCTTCTTAACCTGGGCTTCACCTAAGACACTGAAAGTTTTACGGTCTGTCCGTATCTTTGAGGCTATTTTCGTAATATTTCGCCATGATTACTTGTTGAGAAAACTCGCAAGAGTTGCCCCTTTTATTTCCGCAAAAAGAACGCTCAACGTACTTTATCTGTGGAAAACCTGTGGAAAACCTGGGGATAAGTCGGGGGTTTCTCCCCAACCAGCCCCTATTGTTAAAATTTGTAACAACTTAGGCTCCAGTTAAGCGGCGGATCTCGGCTTCGGCAGGGAGATTAGCCCCGGAACTGCCCAGCTTCAGGGTTTGGGTCTTCACGCCAATACGAACGGTCTTCGTCGTATCTGGGGAGAGGGTCCCGGTCTGCTTGAGTTCAAGAGCCGCCCGGTCGAGGGCCAGGGTGAGGGTGGTATTGCCGAGACGTTGGGTCATCTGACGGGCTAGGGTCAGGGTGTGGGCGGCCTGCTGGGGGTTGTGGCGAGCCTGTTGGGTGGCCTGTTGGACTAGGGCGTCCAGATTGCGCTGTTGGACATAGCCCATTACCTCGGTGTCTATCTGTCCGGTCACAGCCGGGTCGTCGCTGAACTCCACCACCACGTCCTGAACCTCCGTTGTGCCTGTTTGGTCAAGGCCGGGGACGGTATAGCTAAAACTGAGTTGGGCCAGCCGCACTCGCATCACGGAGCGGGTGGGCAGGGAAAATTCCAGGACGAACAGGCTGGGTTCGTGGGCATCCAGATTACCCAGGGGTACGGGGCTCAGCGCGGGGTCTACTTCGGCTTGAAAGGGGTAGACCCTAGTGATCCGGTCCAGCGTGACATCGCGCACGGTGCGGACTTGGAGAGTGAGCCCGGTGATTACCTCTTGGCTCATCGCCTGCCACTGCTGAGCGAACCACTGGGGTAGTTGACTGACCGATATGCTGGGGGGTTGGGCGGCTCCGAGAACGACATGGACGGGTTGGCCCTGGGTCTGGGCCGCGAGATCAGCGAGTAAGTCCTCGTTGTATTCACTCCCCACGCCCACGGTGGTGATAGCGATATTTTGGTAGGTGAACTGGCGGACTAACTCGCGGCAGTGGGCTTCATCCTGGGTCTGACCATCGGTGAGGAGGACGACCCGGCGGTTAGTGGGGGTGGTGACGCGGTTGAGTTCCTGGAGGGCCAAGCGCAGGCCCTGGCCCATCATGGTGCCCCCGGAGAAATGTTTGAGGGCCTCGACCTGTTGGTGGAAGCGGTCACGGGCAGTGGCGATGCCCAGAGGCGCGACGACGCTCGCCTTATCGTCAAAACGGACCAGCGCGAACTGGTCCTTGGGGGTCAAGTCCGTGAGGTCCGCGACCCCATGGAGCGCGGCGAGGAGGAGGTCCTGTTTGGTTTTACCGCCGATGGCTTCTTCGTACAGTCGCCCATCCACCTCGACCATCCGTCCGGTGGTCTGGTCGGGCAGAGTGACGAGTTCACGCATCGAACCACTGGTATCCACTACGAAAACTAGGGCGACGGGGGGACGGCAAGTGCGGATTTGGGCTTGGGCCTGGACTTGGACTAACAGAAACAGCTTCTGGGGGACGGGGCACTGAGCCTGGAGGTAGGGGCGGTGGGGTGTAATGCGGAGGTCGAGCATCGGGTGGTCCTGGATTACTGCTTAAGTTGCCCTCGCACTTGGCTTTACCCCCAGGGAGCGGGCTGATAGGATGGCAAGGAAAGCTGGGACACATCATGTTGACGGTGAATTTCTTTTTAGCTGTGGGGGCCGCGCTTTTTTGTATTGGCATCTACGGGTTGGTGACCAGCCGTAATGCGGTGCGAGTTTTGATGTCCATTGAACTCCTGCTCAACGCCGTCAACTTAAATTTCCTTGCTTTCTCCAGCTATGTGGACCCGGTTAATATACGGGGACAGCTATTTACGATTTTCATTATCGCGGTGGCGGCGGCGGAGGCAGCGATTGGACTCGCGATTGTGTTGGCGATTTACCGCAACCGCAACACGATTGACATGGAAAACTTTAATTTGCTCCGTTGGTAGGCCGAGACTACAGGTTGACTCCCGGCCCGAAACGAGGCCAGGGCAATTTGTTAAGACCTTGACATAACAGAAGTCCTACCAGCACCAGCCCCCCACTCACAAGCTGTAACCCTGTGGGCATCTCTCCTAACAGGAAGTAAGCTCCGACCGCACCCACGGCAGGCACAAAAGAACCCGCCAAGGCCGCATCCAAAACAGTCGCTCGCCGCAAACCCGTAAACCAACACAGTTGAGCCAGAGCAACAAAGAGACTTCCGTAAGCCAACATCCACTGCCACAACAACGGCGAGAGGACATCGGCAAAATGGGGCGGCCCATAGAGCCAGAGCGCGGCACTGAAAAATACACCTGCTCCTACCCCAGTCCGCAGGACTAAGTAAACGCCAGCGGGTACCGCCGTCAAAAATCTTTTACTGAGGATAGTTGCCACCGCCACTGTGACCGCTGCTAGGACCGCTAGAGCCTCGCCCGTCCCCACTTGAATCAGGTCCGCCATCCTAAAAGACTGGGTATTGCCACCGGGTAACAAGAGGGGGATCAGTGCCCCCACGGAGCAAACCAGCCCTCCCAGCAATTGCCGAGCGTTAAGCCGCTCCCCCAGCAACCACACTGAGAGGGCCAAGAGGATCGGGGTCTCGATCCGGCTGACAAAGAGGACGCTACTTACCTGCGCTAGGCTCAAGGCTTGAAAGAGCAACGAGTGTGCGAGCGCACCCCCGAGAATGGCGACGACTAGTAGTACACCCCAAGCGCGGCGGGGTAGCTGTTGGAGGGTGTTCAGCGTCCACTGTTTACGGTAGATGAGCAAGAAGACGGGCAGGGCACAGATGTTCCCCACAAATAGCACGTTACAGAGAGAGACGGCGTTGCGTTCAGGGAATTGGGCACCGAGTTCGACGATTTTCCGCACGACCGGGCTGGCACTCCCAAAAAGGATGACGGCTAGCCACAGGTAGGCTTGTCCGGGTAAACGCTGTCTGTTCGGCATATCCATAATTCTTTTACGGGATGGCAGGGGCTACTGGATGGATTTTAAGTAGTAGGTCCGCTAGTTTTTGTCCTCATTAATAAGTTTAATAGCAAGGAACTTTAAGACACCATGAGTAATTGCCTAGTGTCCCTGTCAATGAGAAAATAAGAGAGGCGAGGCGAGTTAACTATGGAACAGCAAGGATTCTGAGACTGGCAACAACGACAGCAGCGATGAGCTGCGCAAAAATGCTTTCTAACCCAGCTTGACGCGCTGATTTCCTGGTCTCGCCCCTTACTCAATCAACATCAACAGCCTAAAAAGACTAATGCCGGTCATAAGCTAACCGACACCAACGCTAACTGCGTCCCGGCGGCGAGGAAGTCCAGGAGTTCGGTTAACCATTGGGGGCTTTGTTCGTGGTGACTGAAGGGCTTGTGAACGGCGTAGTGCTGCAACAATTTGAGGGTGGGTATCCTCAGCCATAATCCGGTCTACGGTCTGGAGGCCTCTGAGGACAAAGGGCAGGTCCTCTAGGTTGCCGATGGGGGTAGGGACAATATAGAGCAGGGGTTGCATAGTTCTAGGTTAGCCCGTGGGGATCGTAAGCACCTTCATTAGGTCAACAGTCACCCCCGGCGGGCGAACACTGAGCTGAGCTGAGCTGGGATCAACCGAGACGTTCCGAAGTCAACTTTGCCCTGCCGGGAGTAAACAACGAGCTTCAATAAGGTCAATAATGAGCTTTTAAGCGTCGATAGATACCTTCTTAGGATGAAAGTTGAGCTGAATTAAGGTCAAGCGACACCTGCTGAGGGGCAATTAAGACCTTCTCCAAGGTTAATCGAGACCCGCAGTAGGTCAATGGATACCTGCTGAGGATCAGTGCAGTACAACTAGATAAGAGAGGTTCAGCCATGAAGATCACTGTTGACCTATCCCTTGATACCGAAGCACAGTTGCGTGGGCGCATCGCTCGTGGCGATGCTGAGGCTGTCCGCGCTCTATTGGTAGAAGCTCTCACCCCGACCGTACTAGCTCTATTACGGGAAGCACCCTCTAGCTTCTCGGACGACACCTTCGAAACGATGGCGGACCAACTTGCTGACGAACTATTTGTAAGTTTTGGGCTAAACGTCTCGCCGCTTTCAGATTACGCGGTCAGTCGTGCCGGGATTTACGAGGATCATCCTTAGCGATGGTGTATCTTATAGACACCAACGTGCTATTGCGGTTCGTAGACCGTACCCAACCGCTGTACCCAATCGTTCGCAACGCTGTTCGTCAACTCCGCACCGACGGACATAGCTTACAAGCCACACCATAAAACTTTATTGAATTTTGGAATGTTGCAACACGACCAACTATAAAGAACGGGTTCGGGCTAGGTCTAACGGATATTGAGCGACTCTTACGCCGTGTAGAGCAAATTTTTCCCTTGCTCCCAGATTCACCTGCTATCTACCTAGAGTGGCGACGGCTCGTAGTTTCCTTCAGGGTTTCAGGAGTCCAGGTACAGGATGCTCGCCTTGTTGCTGCGATGATTGTTTACGAGGTAACGCATATTCTCACCTTTAACACCGTTGATTTCATTCGTTATGCACCAATAGGGATTGTTGCGGTAGGATCCGGTAACCGTGTGAATAGGGTTAAAACTTAGCTCTACCCGCCAGGATGTGTGAACAAAGCTGGTGCTAGGCGGTTTTGCAAAGAAGCAAAATTACTTGACTTGCAGCTATCAAGAGTTTCGAGATTGCAAATTCGGGAGCTAATGGTGGTAAGGGTCCAACTGGTCCATCATTTGTACCTATTGCGATGGAACTTAAGGAAGTGGTTTTTCATGAAAGTTCGGTTACTGCCACCGTTTATTGGTCAGTTTCGACCAAAAATGGAACCCTTCCAGGAGGGTATTGTACGGTTTTGGTTATTGCCGAACTCTAGACTTTACGGGCTGATTAGCACGTAACTTTTCACCACATATCAAACTCATTCCCCAATTACGCCCGTGTGAACAACCGATAGTATAGACCTGTACTCAACTCCTTGAGCGGGAACAGGAAGTAGGTCAGAGGATTGATGGTAACAACAATATCCCGACAGTCGCGCTCAGCCCAAAAGAGGAAGCCACGAGCGACTTGGGCGGCGGACATGACGCCTTGGGGATTGAGGGCACTTTTGAAGGGGCCGAGGATGAGTTTGCGGAGGGTGCAGCGACTAGCCAAGCGTTTGAGGGTGATGAGTTCGCCCAAGCTGCGTTTACTTAGTTCGTACAAGGGGCTGAGAGCCGGGGAGACTTCAGCTTCGGAGGTATTGACCCAGATTTCTTTGGTGGCGGGGGCCATGGGTCCTTCGATAGTGCTGAGAAATAGGTCAATCAGGCGCAGGGTGGAGAAGGTGTTGACTTCATAGGAGCGGTGAATCGCTGCGGGAGTCCGGTCACTGTGGACATTGACCCCGTGGTTGGTGATTAGGATATCACACGGGGCGAGATGTGCCCGTAGGCTTTCCTCTTCGCCCAACCGCCAGGGAATGACCTTGACCCCAGGGAGTTCGAGGTTATCTGAGGTAGTAAAAGCCACCACCCGTGCCCGTCGCGCTAGGAGTTCGGTAATCAAAGCTTGACCCAGGGCACCGGAGGCGCCGGTAATCGCCACGGTTTTACCCTTGAGGGAGAGGGCCGTCCCCAGCACCCGGTCCACCAGCGTGAAGACCCCGCTGTAGTAGGCGTTGGGGTTATCGAAATGATGCCGCCAATGATAGGCCCGGTTCACCCACCAGGGCGCGGGCGGAGCCGTGAGTGGTCCCGGCAGGTGGTTGAAATCCGTCTCTACAGTTTTAAAAAGGTACAGCCGCGCTCCTCCTAGCAAAAAACCCAGGGCATAAACTACTCCCAACCATAGCCCCGGTACCCCACTCACCACCGCCACCACGGTCAAGACGACTACCAGTAGTGCAGACTCCAGAATGTCGTGGTAGAGTTGCGCTTTTTGGTAGAGTTCTACCGACACTAAGGAGAGGTCCCGGCGGTAGGCTAAGTGGTGCCAGTTGTGTAACTTGGTCAGCCCCGGGACCCGGTGGCAGAGGACGTGATAGCCGTCGCGCACCACTTCAGCGAGGAGGAGCGCGAACAACCCCCAGAGGACAAAACTCAACCAAAAGGTCATGGGCCAGCCGCTTCACACCTGTTTACTTTACTCCGCCTGTGCCTTTCTGGAATTGTTGCACCAAATCGAGGGCTACCTGCAAGCGTGGGATTACGGCTTGGCGTTGGTGCAACAGGAGGGCCAGAGGTGCAAGTTCTAGACCCCGGGGCGTCCCGGTCAGAGCAATCCTGAGGGTCTGCATCACCGGGCCATTTTTGAGGCCGAGGGTCTTGGCGAGGGTCTGGAGTTGGGCCTTGAGTTCCTCGACTTGGGGCGGGTCTTGAAATAACGTCAGGAGGGCAAGGAGAATCTTGGGGGCTTCGGGTTTGAGGAGAACTTGCAAGCCTTCATTCGTGAAGGCCACGGGTTCAAAGAGAGGACGGGCAACCCGTGCGGCTTCATCCATCCGGTTTAGCCCCTCACCGACCAACTGGGCGCAACGGGTCAACCAAGCCGCGTCCTCGGGTTGTTTCGGTAAGTCGTAGCCCACTTGGGTCCAAGTCTGGACGAGCCGCTGGGTCAGGTCTTCAGGCTTGAGCAAACGCAGATGTTGACCATTGAGCCAAGTAAGTTTATCCCAGTCAAAGCGGGCCGGGGACTTACTGACTCGTTCAAACCCGAACATTGCGTAGGCTTCTGCCAGAGAAAAAATCTCGTGGTCCGACGGCGGCGACCAACTCAACATCGCCAAGTAATTAATCAGCCCCTCGGGTATAAAGCCCAAATTTTGGAAATCCGCCAGCGATGTCGCCCCGTCACGCTTCGAGAGCTTCTTCCCCTCGGGGTTGTGGATGAGCGGCAGGTGGGCAAACTGCGGTAGGGGAGCTGCGAGGGCTTCATAGAGGAGGATTTGTTTAGGCGTATTACCCACATGGTCATCCCCGCGAATGACATGGCTAATCTGCATATCCCAGTCATCCACAACCACGGCGAAATTGTAGAGCGGTCCCCCATCAGCGCGGGCAATGACCATATCCCCGCCGAGATCCTGGGTCTGCCAGACCACTTCGTCCTGCACCAAGTCCGACCAACGCACCGTGCGTGGTTCCTCAATTTTGAAGCGGACTACGGGTTCACGCCCCTGGTCCCGAAACGCCTGTTGTTGGGCCACAGTCAGGTCCCGATGGCGGTTGTCGTAGCGGTTCGCCTGTCCGAGGGCTTTTTGGCGGGTGCGGAGATCGTCGAGTTCTTCCGCCGTACAGAAGCAGTAGTAGGCTTGACCAGCCGCAAGTAGTTGCTGAATCACGGTTTGGTAACGGTCTAGGCGTTGGGTCTGGTAGTAGGGACCTTCATCGAAATCCAGACCCAGCCAAGTCAAGCCCTGGATGATGTTGCGGGTGTACTCTGGGCGCGAACGTTCCTGGTCCGTGTCCTCAATGCGGAGAATAAACTTCCCCCCCTGACTACGGGCGAATAAATAGTTGAAAAGGGCGGTGCGAGCCGTCCCGATGTGCAAGTTCCCCGTGGGACTCGGCGCGATGCGTACCCGTACACTCATGACCCAGACCTGATGGTAATGGTAGGATCTTATCCTTTTGGTAAAACTTACTCCCCTAGTTTGTGGGTTGAGTTTAGGGCCGGTTTGCGGTGAGGGTTTTGCGCGGGGGTTCAACCTGGCCTTTGCCTAAAGCCTGCACCGCTCCCCAAAATGCAAAAAGGCGATGGCAGCCACCCACTACCGTGTCGGTGGCTTTTCCTATCGCTCAACCATTGCTCAGGCGTAGGTCATGGTGCCCCCTGTCGGCCCTCGTTACGGCCCTGGGTCAAGAAATGGTTGACTGCCCCGGCGTAGTTGCTGCGGCCTACACTCGCGGCAACATCCCGGTTGTTTTGCAAGTACCAGGAAGACCAGAAGTCCGCTGAACCGCGCCGTCCTTCATTGACCCCAGCCTGGAGCCAGTGGTCTAGGGCTTGCTCGTTGGTGTAACGGGCCAAGTCCGGATTATTGGCGACGTAATAGCGAATATCGAACACCAAGGAGCCGCGCCGTCCCTCACGGATACCGGCGGTCAGCCAATGCTTAAGGGCTTCTTGAGGACTGTTACCCAGGTTTTGGCGTAAATCATAGTTGGTGTCCAGGTAGTAACGCGCATCGAAGGCTAGGTTACTGGCCCGGGGATTGCCTGGGTTAACGGGACCGCCGCTATTCCCCCCACTATTGCCGCCGCCCGCGCTCGGTGCCCCTTTACGTCCCTCTTGAAACCCGTCGTTGACCCAATGCTCAATCGCCCCGGCGTAGTTGTTGGCTCCGACGTTGTTTGCCACATCTAGATTGGTCTCCAGGTACCAAGCAGGCCAGAACTCCGCCGAACCCCGCCGCCCCTCGCGGATGCCGTCCTTAAGCCAGTGACGAGCCGCCCGTTCGTAATCACGCCCGCTACTGCGGCGGAGATCGGCATTGGTGGCGAGATAATATTTGACATTGAAGACTCGTGAGCCGCGCCGTCCTTCTTTCAATCCAGTGTTGAGCCAATGGGTGCGGGCTTTGGGGTAGTTGTTGCCCATACTCCGCCGCAGGTCGTCATTGACCTCTAGGTAGTAGCGGGCATCGAAAATCAGGTCACTCGCCAAAGGATTGTTATTTACACCACCCGCGCCGCCAGACCCCGGCGCACCGTCACGGCCCTCACGCAGACCCGTGTTTAGCCAATGGGTGATCGCTCCAGCGTAATTGTTACGACCGACGCGCTGAGCAACGTCCCGGTTGTTTTGCAGATACCAAGAGGGCCAAAAATCGGCCGAACCGCGCCGTCCCTCCGCTAGACCGTTGCTCAGCCAGTGACCCATGGCGGCTTCGTAATTTTGACCATAGGTTTGGCGCAGGTCAGCGTTGTATTTCAGGTAGTAGCGCACGTCGAAGACCCGTGAACCGCGCCGCCCTTCTTGGATGCCCTTACTCAACCAATGGGCACGGGCCCGCTGCTCGTTGTTATTGAGGGACTGGCGGAGGTCGGGGTAAGTATCGAGGTAGTAGCGGGCATCAAAGGTATAGGTTTGTAAAAAACTATTGCGGTCCTGTAACAGTGACTGGGCTTGGACCGGGGGGAGCAGGAGCGCGGGACTCAGACTGTACAACAGCAGGGACAAGATAACTGGATTCAACTGTTTCACGGACTTTGTACCTTGCTACCGAGATAGTTCATTATGTGTGTTTCCGTACAAAAGAAACTAACGGCTCAACGCAAATAAATATTCAACTAATCGTAAGGGCCACGGATTGATAGAGGGTAGTCCGTTGCTGAGGGGTGCGTCCGGCCTGGATAATCGCTTGCATGAGGTCCTGGACGTCCAGGCAAGTTCCGCCTTGAGCTCCCGCCATGCTGGTGATATGTTCTTCCATTAGTGTCCCGCCGAGGTCATTGCAGCCCCAGTCCAAGGCTTCACGGGCACCCGCTAGAGTGAGCTTGACCCAACTGGGTTGGTGATTGACCACCCACCGCCCCAGGAATAACCGCGCTACCGCCATAGTTAACAGAGCATCAGCCAGGACGGGCTGGTCGCGCCCGACCCGGTGTCTGAGGCTCGGGGGGGCTTGTTCACCAACGTAGGGGAGCAAGATAAACTCCGTGAAGCCCGTTACCCCAGCGGCCCAAGCACTCTGCTGAATAGCTTTGAGGATTCCCAAGTGAATTACCCGTTGCGCTAAGTTCTCGATATGGCCCGACAAGAGCGTGCTGGTCGTGGGTAAGCCCATTCGGTGCGCGGTTTGAACCACGTTGACCCAACCCTGGGTATCTAATTTCTCTGGACAAAGACGGCGGCGCACCGGCTCGTAGAGAACTTCAGCGGCAGTCCCCGGCAGGGAACCAACCCCGGCGGCTTGGAGTTCCTCTAGTACTTGTTCCAGACTAATCCCGTCCTCCGTGGCGACGAAATCTACTTCCTGAGGCGAGAACGCGTGGATATGCAAGTGGGGGAAGTGGTCCTTCATCGTCCGCACAAGTTTTAGGTAATAAGTCAAGCTAGACCCACCGATTTTGGCAGCGGGATTGAGTCCACCCTGCATACAGATTTCCGTCGCACCCAGGGCTATCCCTGCCTGAGTCTTAGCTAAGACTTGCTCAAAGTCTAACCAGTAGGCCCCGTCCTCCCCTTCATCCCGACGGAATGCACAAAAGGAGCAGTGCTGGTTACAGATGTTGGTGAAATTGATGTTGCGGTTGACCACGTAGGTCACGGTATCACCGACAAGCTCAGAACGCATCTGGTCCGCTGCGACCCGAATTTCAGCAATCGCCTGAGCATCCCTCTGGTTCATTAAAAAATATGCCTCCGCCAAGGTCAACCCCTCGGGCTGGAAACTATGGCGGAGGACTTGGGTGAGTTGCATGGTCAAAACTGCTGCTGGACTTCTTCAAGGGTATGGGTCTGGGCACGCGTCGCCTCCCAATAACTCACGCGGGTCTGGCGTTTATAGATGTAGGGCCGTTGGCGACGCACCAGCAAGGCAAAGGGACCCGAGAAAATCAGGTAGAAAACCTGGAGAATGAGCCGCGCCATAAACTCGCCCACCGGCTGGATAAAGCGCAACCAAGCCAACCAAGCGGGCGGGTAGAGCCAGCGCAATAAGAGCAAGACCACCGAGAGCGCGACCAGGAAACCGACGATATACCAATGCACAAGCAGGACTCCATGGATAACTAGAACGGCGAACCCTTGAGAATCCAGTTCAGGGAATCCTTCAAGATCAGCGTGACCGAGAGTCCCATCAAAAATATTAACCCGGTCTGGAGGACGCGGTTCTGGATCTGCTCGGAGACCGGCTTACCCCGGATCGCTTCAAGAGCCAAAAAGACCAGATGCGAACCGTCCAATCCAGGGATCGGCAACAGGTTGAGGAAGGCCAAACTGAAGGAAACCAACGCTGCTACGGATAACAGGTTGAGGGGGTTGTCGTTGGAGACATCGGCGGTGTACTTGACAATCCCGACGGGACTGGAGAGTTGGTCTAGGCCGACCTTGCCCGTAAACAGTTGCCCAAAGCCCGACAATGTAGATTCAGTGATGAAAAAGAACTTCTGGTTAGCCGCTGCGAGAGACTCGCCCACACCTTCCACTGGACGCCGGACCACATTGGGAACAAGGTTGGGGGCCAGGGAAACGCCCACCTGTCCTTTGTCGGAAGGGGTTACGGTTTTGTTGATGCGCTCCGTGCCCCGACGAATCACCAGGATGAGCGGTTGTTGACCAGCGGCCTGGACCGCCGTGCGGAAGCGTTCGACACTCTCGGTGGGGGTGAGACCGAGGGATTGGTCGCCCGCTTGGAGGACCACATCACCCGCCTGAATATCCGCCTTAGCCGCCGGCGTATCCACACCGCCCAACCCCAGAATGCGGACCCCGCGCAGGTCCTCAGGGGTAGCTTCTTGCGTAATTCGTTTGCCGTCGCGCTCTAGGACAAGAGTTAAGGTCGCGGGGTTGGTTTGCAGGAGCGATGGGAGGCGGTCTAGGCCACCGCTACCCAAGTCCTGACCATTCACCTGACGGAGGACATCCCCGGCTTGTAGAGCGGTGGTCAGACCAGGGACGGGTTTGCCGGGGACTTGGAGGCCCGGTCCCGGCTCCTCAATTCCCGTGATGAGGACCAAGGCGAGTAGGGCGGCGTAGGCCACAATTAGGTTCATGACTACCCCAGCCGCCATGACAATGGCGCGGTCAAGGATGGGGCGGTTTTTGAGCAGGTTGGGGTCGTCCTTGGGGATCGTGCTGTCGGGGTCCTCATCTGGGAAACCGACAAATCCGCCCAAGGGTAAGAGTCGCAGGGAGAACTCTGTCCCCGCCCAGTCATACTTGAGGAGGACCGGGCCGAAGCCAATCGCGAAACGGTTAGCGTAGATGCCTTGCAGACGCGCAGCGAGGAAATGTCCGAGTTCGTGGAAAATAATGAGCGAAGCCAGTACCCCAATCCCTGCTAAAAAACCCATGAATTACCTTAATCGCGCTACTTTCAATTCTACTCACTGCCAAAGTACAGCCGTCTCTCACCACGGCGTAAATCAGAGATAATGAACCGATGCTGAAGTTAATTGTCCTGATCATCCTAGGGTTCTGGGCTACTCCCTGCTTAGCCCTACCCACACCGACCCAGGTGACAGCCGCCCTCTATCAACAGATCCCCGACTTTCCCAAGGGCGGAGTCAATCAAGATGGCACCCAAAACCTCATCCGCAGGCTCGTAACCTACCACAACTTCCTCAAGAACCGCTCGCCCTATTCCCGGTTTGACTGGAAGCTGACTGTGGCGGATTACATCGGCTACAACGACCCCGATCCGGGCTGAAGAATACCCCGGTCGCGAAGAACTGCCCGTCAATCCCTACCTCGCTGACCAACGGCTGATGGACCAACTCACCCGCCCTGAGCGCGAGGCCCTCATCAGTACCCTGCTCAAGATTTACCGGGAGAATCCGGGCTGATGCAGTGGCAGCGGGGCAACTTAGTCCGGGGTCCATCCTGGTGCGTGGGCTTGAACCCAGAAGAACTGCGGGACTTGCGAGACCAAGCCCGCTACTTAGTTAAGCTTCTGGCTGAGGCTCCCACTTGGCTGATGGACAGCGAAACCCTACAAGTCGAAGCCCAGAGTCCGACCCTAGAACTCAATCTCAGCGGGGAACCCCAGCAATTCACGCTGCGGTTGCGGTTGTATTACGGGCGCGAATTTGAAGGGGAGTGGCTCCCAGCCGTTGCCCTGGAGGTGCTAACCCAACTAGCTGAGGGTTAACGGGAAGATTTATTAGGATTGTAGGGCGAGGTGTGGGCTTGGTCACGAAAATCACCGCAATCAATCGCCGCCTCACTAAAGGCCGTGACCGGATGAACCGTACATTTGAGGTAGTTGAAGTCAGGATTGGCGTAGCGGCAGCGATGGCAGGGGATGGCAAGGTTACGCTGGACCACCTGTTTCATCTGTCTGAACCAGCACACCAAGTCCCAAAGTAAACGGAGTAGAATTGACCCCAGGACGAGGGCCGAGAAATAGGGCAGCCAGTCGCGCAGCATGGTAGATTGCAAGTCCGTGCGCTTCAGATCCTAGCCCAGCCCGGTCCTGAAGCAACGAGTTTAGAATTAAACCATACCTGGGGTAGACCACCCCAGTCGGGGTAAGTGAACCATGCGTGTTTTAGGAATTTCCTGCTTTTACCATGATGCGGCGGCGGCTCTAGTTGTAGACGGTCAACTAGTGGCAGCGGCAGAGGAAGAACGCTTCAGTCGGCGTAAGCATGACAGCGATTTTCCACGGCTCGCGGTGGCTTTTTGTCTCCAGCGGGCGGGGATTAGCCTGGGGGATGTGGATTATGTGGTCTTCTATGAGAAACCGCTCCTTAAATTTGAACGGTTATTGTTGACCCAGCTTGCCAACTTTCCCAAGGCGGCGGGGGTCTTCTCTAAGGCGATGTTGACTTGGATCAAAGACAAACTCTGGGTCAAGGCCAAGCTCGTGAGCATTTTGGACCTAGACCCCGCCAAGATTTTATTCAGTGAACACCACCTCTCCCATGCGGCCTCGGCTTTTTTGTGTTCGCCCTTTGAACATGCGGCGATCCTGACGGTGGATGGCGTCGGGGAGTGGGCCACCTGTTCCTGGGGGGAGGGCCACGGCAACCGTTTGGCTCTCAAGGGCGAGGTCCACTTCCCCCATTCCGTCGGTCTGTTGTACTCGGCGTTCACCGCTTTTTTGGGGTTTGAGGTCAACGAGGGGGAGTACAAGGTAATGGGGATGGCCCCCTACGGTCAGCCCAAGTATGTAGACCAGATTTGGAAACTGGTAGACCTTGCCCCAGATGGCTCCTTCACCTTGGATCTGGATTATTTCAGTTGGCATCACAGTGTCAATCGGAGTTTCACGCAGCGGTTTGTGGAACTTTTTGGGGAACCGCGTCAGCCGGAGAGTCGTTTCGTCACCCGTCAGACCGGACTCCCCGCCAATGAGTCGCCCGCCAGTGACCAAGAACTCGACCGTTGCCAGTACTACGCCGATATCGCGAGCAGCATCCAAAAAGTCACCGAGGAAATCCTGCTCCACCTCACCCGCACCCTCCACGCCCAAACGGGTCTCAAAAATCTCTGTCTAGCCGGGGGGGTCGCCCTCAACTCCGTGGCGAACTACCGTTTACTCCAGGAAACCCCTTTTGAAAATATCTACATCCAACCCGCCGCCGGGGACAGTGGCGGGGCGGTGGGGGCGGCCCTCTACGTCTACAACACAGTCTTAAACCAGCCGCGTCAATTTGTGATGGAACACGCCTACTGGGGTCAGGAGTTCAGCGAGTCAGAAATCCATGCTTATTTAACGCAGGAACGCATTCCTTTTGCCCACTTTGAGGATGAGGAACGGTTGCTGGACCACGTGGCGGGGGACCTGACGCAGGATAAAGTCATCGGTTGGTTCAACGGGCGGTTTGAGTGGGGACCCCGGGCCTTGGGTGCGCGTTCGATTATCGCCAGCCCCCGCTCTCCAGCAATGCGCGAGATTGTCAACGTCAAGATCAAGTTCCGCGAACCCTTCCGGCCCTTCGCGCCCTCGGTTTTGGCAGAGCGCACCGAGGAGTATTTCGTCTTTCCAGCAGTTAACCAGCAGCACCCGCCCCGGTTTATGTTGATGGTCTGCCCGGTGCGGGAAGAGAAACGCGCTGAAGTGCCCGCCATTACCCACGTGGACGGTTCCGGTCGCCTCCAGACCGTCACCGCCCAGTCCAATCCCCGGTACCACCGTCTCATCACCAAATTCAGTAACGAGACCGGCACCCCCCTAGTCCTCAATACCAGCTTCAACCTACGCGGCGAACCGATTGTGACCACCCCCGCCAACGCCTTCAGTACCTTCAGTCGCTCCGGCCTCGACACCCTAGTGCTAGGAAACTTCCTGGTCCGTAAGGCAAATTAAGAGCCCCTCCGCCCCATACCCTGACGGGCACAGGTAAATGGGGGACCCTCTGGAGTGCTGAGCGAGCGGCCCCGTGGCCTGCCAGCTATTCTGTGCCTCAGCTACCCACTAACCACTAGCCACTACTAAACTAAGGATGACCTTTGGTAAGGGAATTATGGACGCAGATATCCTCCAGACGACGGCCCTGGAGCAGCTAGAACGGTTGCGCCATACCACCAGTCACGTCATGGCGATGGCGGTGCAACGGCTTTATCCCGAGGCGAAGGTGACGATTGGACCTTCGATTAAAGACGGGTTTTACTATGACTTTGACCGTCCCCAGCCTTTTACGCCCGAGGATTTGAAGGCGATTAAGAAAGAGATGATCCGGATCGTCAACCAGAAATTGCCCGTGCGCCAAGAAGTCCGTGACCGGGCTGAATTACAGAGGGAGATTGAGAAGCTAGGTGAACCCTACAAACTAGAACTATTGCAGGCGATTCCGGCGGGTGAAGATGTCACGGTCTATTACCTGGGTGAACAGTGGTGGGACCTGTGCGCGGGGCCGCACCTCAGTAATACCAGCGAACTCAATCCCAAGGCTTTTGACTTACTCAGCGTGGCGGCGGCTTATTGGCGCGGGAATGAAAAGAACCCGATGCTCCAGCGGATCTACGGCACGGCCTGGGAAACCCCCGAACAGTTGCAGGAATATCTGCGCCGCCGGGAAGAAGCCAAGAACCGCGACCATCGAAAACTCGGTAAAGAATTAGGGTTGTTTATTTTTTCCGATGAAGTCGGGCCGGGGCTGCCGCTTTGGACGCCCAAGGGGACGGTATTACGCTCGGTCCTCCAGGATTTTTTGCAGAAGGAACAACTCAAGCGCGGTTATCTACCCGTGGTCACGCCCCATATTGCGCGGGTGGATCTATTTAAGACCTCGGGGCACTGGCAAAAATATCAAGAGGATATGTTCCCCTTGATGGCAGAGGACGAGGCGAGCCGTCTCAGTGAGCAGGGTTTCGTAATGAAACCGATGAACTGTCCGTTTCATATCCAGATCTACAAGAGTGAACTGCGTTCCTACCGGGAACTGCCGATGCGGTTGGCGGAGTTTGGAACGGTCTACCGCTATGAGCAGTCCGGGCAGTTGGGGGGGCTGACCAGGGTACGCGGCTTTACGGTGGATGATGCCCACCTGTTTGTCACCCCGGAACAGTTGGACGATGAATTTAAGAAAGTCGTGGACCTCATCTTGGTGGTTTTTGAGAAGTTGCAGTTGAGCGATTTCAAGGCCCGCTTGAGTTTCCGGGACCCAGCCTCAGACAAGTATCTAGGTGCGCCGGAAGCCTGGGCCAAGGCCGAGGGCGCGATTCGTCGGGCAGTGGAACAGTTAGCCATGCCCTACTTTGAAGGCATCGGTGAAGCGGCTTTCTATGGACCGAAACTGGACTTTATTTTCCGGGATGTGCTGGGACGCGAGTGGCAGTTGGGTACGGTCCAGGTGGATTACCAGCTACCGGAGCGGTTTGACCTAGAGTTTGTCGGGGAGGACGGGACGCGCCAACGCCCGGTGATGATCCACCGCGCCCCCTTTGGTTCCCTGGAACGGCTAGTCGGGATCTTGATTGAGCAGTACGCCGGGGATTTCCCGTTGTGGTTGGCCCCCATCCAAGCACGGTTGATTCCTGTGACTGACCAGTTCAACGGCTACGCTCAAAGCGTCGCGGAGAAACTCCTGGACTTGGGGCTGCGGGTCGAGGTAGACCACAGTTCCGAGCGGCTCAACAAGAAGATCCGCACCGCTGAAAAAGACAAAATCCCCTGTATGCTCGTGGTCGGTGAAAAAGAGGTTGCCGAGCAGTTGGTCAATGTCCGGTTGCGTCAGGAGGTCGAGGGACTCAGTGGCAGCTTGCCCCTAGTGGACTTCATGGCGCAAATTAAGCCCTTGATGGCACCCTAGCCACGGCACAGGTCACGCTCAAGCTCACGTTAAACTCGGCCTCGAAGACCTGTTTCTCATCGGTGAGGTTCCAGAGTTCCAGGGTGCAGTCATCGCTGGGGTCTACGGGCTGCAACTGCAGATTTAAGGCGCGGTTGGGTTCCTGGTCTAGTTGAATCGCCGCAACAGACTGTTGGCGGCGGCGGTCGAGGGTGGTTGCCAACCGCAATAGACAACTCAACTGACTCACGAGTAAACGTTGGTCCTTGGGCAGAGCGGCCCAAGTCTCATGGCGACGTTTGGGCGGGGAGTTGCGGTGGTAGCGGGCTAACTGGGCAATCAGTTCAATCTCGGTCTCGGTGTGCCCGAGCAGGTTGCCATTGCGAATCAGGTAATAGGAATGTTTGTGGTGGGCGGAGTGGCTGACGTAATGCCCGATATTGTGCAAGATAGCGGCGGCCCACAATAGGTAACGGCTGTCCTGGTCCCAAGTGTGGAGGCCCAGCATCCGGGTTTGGTCAAAGAGGTCCAAGGCGAAACGGGCGACCTGCTGACTGTGGAGGTCATCGGCGCGGTACTGCTGGGCCAAGGCATAAACACTACGTTCGCGGATGGCGGCTTGGTAGCCCGCATAGGACGCAATCAGCCCCTGTTTGACCATCCAATCCACCACCAGCCCTTCACGTAAGGATTGTTCACAGACCGTCAGGTGAGGCGCATCCAGGAGCTTCATCGTCTCCAGCAGGACCATACTCCCGGCTAGGATCACATCGGCCCGTCGTTCGGGGATGTTAGGTAGTTTACGGCGTTGCGCGATACTCATCCCCTGCAACTGCTGGACTAAGCCCTGGAGCCGTTCACGAGTCAGGGTATAGGGCCGGCGACTATCGGCGGCGGCATCGAGCTGGGCCAAGGATTCAATCGTCCCGGAGGTCCCCACCAAGCGTTCATAACGCCCCGCCTGCCGGAGGTCCGCAATCACGGGCTCCAGTCGTAGCCGGATGTGTTGTTGAAGTTTCTCAAAATCGCTGGCATTAATCGGGTCACTGTGGATATATTCCTGGGTCAGCCGCACCGCCCCGACTTTGACACTGCCCAAAAAGCTCGGTTCTCCGCCATCACCCAAGATAAATTCCGTGGAACCGCCGCCAATATCCACAATCACATGGGGCAATCCTTCAAAGGATAGGGCCGAGAGGACCCCGAGATAAATCCGTCGCGCTTCTTCCCGCCCAGAGATGAGGTCTACTTTCAGCCCCACTAACCGTTCAATCTGCTGGAGGAATTCTGGGCCATTGGTGGCCTCGCGCACCGCACTGGTCGCCACCGCAATCATTTGGGCTGAATAGCTCTGGGCCAGTTCCTTGAAGCGTTTGAGGGCGGTCAGGCCGCGCTCCATCGCCACTGGGGTGAGCCACCCGGTCTGGCGGCAGGTCTCCCCCAAGCGGACCATTTCCTTGGCACGGGTCAAAACTATAAAGTGGGGCGGGTCTAGGTGGACTTGGACCACAACCATGTGAATCGAGTTAGTCCCCACATCAATCGCCGCTAACACCGGGCCTTTTTCTGTCCCCATCCGTCATTTCCTTAACCGCCTGGATTGTATCACCCCAGGTCGGGCTCGTCCGGTTTTTGGAAAACCGAGGCTGCGCTGTGACGGATGGGCAGCCTCATGTCTCTGGAATCCGAGTTTTTACTACGGTCTAGGGGTTTTCAGTAGAACTAGCTGCTGAGTGCAACAGCCGCCCCCTACCCACAGTCCCTCCCCCGCATGGTGGGGGAGGGGAGCAAGAGTGACCATCTTTTCTGTCTTCCGTCTTACCGCTTCTGCCTTGGTCCTATACCACGCCCGTGCCCGGCAGGGTATGGGGCGGAGGGGCAGTTTTGAGCATGAACAAACCTTGAAAATTTCATGAACAGTCAGCAGATGTTGATTGCTCAAATTGAGTCTAAGCTAGTATGGTATGTCACAGTTAGTTCATTGTTTACCCCGATACTGGCATCTCGCTTGCAGGAGGTTTATGTCTGCTACAAACTTCAACACTAAAAACGATACCTACCGCAAGTTGATGGGTAATGGCTTGACCTACCAAATTCCGCACTTCCAGCGTGATTACAGTTGGACGGAGGAGGAATGGGAGGACTTGTGGTTGGATCTTCAGGGGACGATTCAGCCAAAGGGGGAACTCGCTCACTATATGGGTTATCTTGTTTTACAATCGGATAATGACAAGACTTTTGATGTGATTGATGGACAGCAGCGACTTACAACGATAAGTCTGATTGTGCTGGCAGTGCTGAAGGGCCTCAAACGCTTGATTGACGATGCGCAAGATGCTGACCGCAATCAGCAACGACTTAACCAAATTCGCCAAACCTATATCGGCTACCTCGATCCGGTCACGCTCGTTACGCGCTCGAAATTAACGCTCAATCGTAATAATGACAACTACTTCCAAACGTATCTTGTTCCATTGGGGTATCTGCCCATGCGCGGCTTTCGTGCTTCAGAGCATGGATTGCGTAAGGCGTTTGAGTGGTTTGATAAGAGGGTGATAGAGTATGTTAAGCAAGCAAAGGGCGACCCAGGGGTTGTGCTTGCTCAGCTTGTCGAGTCCATGAGCGATAAACTTTTTTTCACCATCATTACTGTTACGGATGAGTTAAATGCCTACAAGGTATTTGAGACACTTAAGGCGTGGGGTGTGCGTCTTTCCTCGACAGACTTACTCAAGAATTATCTTTTTTCCGTGCTGCACCGTGAGGACTTACATCGGCATGAGATGAAGGTATTGGAGCTTCGCTGGGAGGAATTAGTGGGACGCCTGGGGAGTGAGAGCTTTCCTGATTTCCTGCGGATTCATTGGAACAGCCGTTTCTCTTTTGTGCGACCGACTGAATTATTTAAGACTATCCGTAGCAGGATTACGACGCGTGAAGCTGTTTTCACGTTGATTCGTCACATGGAAGAGGATGTGGATACTTATTTGGCTCTTACGCAACCGGATGCCTCGGATTGGTCTTTGAAACAGAAGGGCTATGCCAAAGAACTACGGATGTTTAGTGTGCGTCAACCCTTTCCGTTGTTGATGGCGGCTCATCGTATTTTTTCTAGTTCAGATTTTGAGTCGCTTTTGCGGGCTAGTGTGATGATTTCGGTTCGGTATAATGTCATCAGTAATCAGCCGCCGAGTGAGCAGGAGCGGGTTTATAACGCGGTGGCTGAAAAGCTTTCGCAGGGCAAGTTGTCAGATGCGGCGGTCGTTATTGGTGCGCTGTCTACGATTTATCCCAGTGATGAGCTCTTTCGTGCTGCTTTTGCTGGAAAATCACTCCGTACTACCCAGTCGCGCAATAAGCGGGTGGTTCGTTACATTCTTTGTGAATTGGAAAAGCGGCTTACTGAAACTGCTCTGGACTTGGATAGTGATAGTGTCAATCTTGAGCATATCCTCCCTGAGAACCCAGAAACGGGTTGGGAAGAGTTCTCTGATGAAGATGTGGAGGTGTTGATGCATCGGTTGGGGAATCTTACTTTGCTGAAGAAGACAGTCAATAAGAATCTGGGGAATGCATCTTTTGCAGTCAAGAAACCAATGTATGAGGCCAGTGGGTTTGGTATTACCAAAAAAATAGCTGAAGATAATGTAAATTGGACTCCAGAACGGTTGGCGGCTCGTCAAACCTGGATGGCGAATCAGGCCACAGCCATCTGGCGCATTGACAGGCTCTCGTAACAATGCAGAAACAAAAACTCGAACTGACCTGGATTGGTAAGGAAAATCGCCCCCGCCTGGAACCGCGTATCTTACTGGAAGACCCGGCGCGGTCCTATCACGCGCCGCATCGAGTGACGGAGCATGACCTTTTTGATAATCGCTTGATTTTCGGGGATAACTTGCTGGCGTTGAAGGCTCTAGAACAGGAGTTCACCGGGAAAGTGAAGTGTGTTTTCATAGACCCACCCTACAACACAGGCAGTACTTTCACCCACTATGACGATGGGCTTGAACACTCAATCTGGCTCGGTCTCATGCGGGATAGGTTAGAGATTATCCGCAAGTTGCTGTCTGAGGATGGTTCATTGTGGATCACGATTGATGATAACTAATGCCACTATCTGAAAGTCTTGTGTGATGAAGTCTTTGGTCGCCATAACTTTGTCCGGAATATCGTCTGGCAGAAGAAATATACCTCTGCAAATGATGCAGCAGGTATTCCTGATTCCCATGACCATGTTTTGGTCTATCGTAAAAGTGAAACCTTCACCCGCAATTTATTACCCCGGACTGACAAGCAAAACAACCTGTACAAATACGACGATCAGAATGGGCGGGGCCGTTGGCGCACAGATAATCTGCTAGTCAAGTCATTTTCAGCTAGTGCGGTCTTCCCTATTGTCAATCCCAATACCCGACGGGCCTACCTACCACCTTTGGGGAGCTGTTGGCGGACGAGTCGGGAGACCATGGACCGCTGGTTACAGGAAGAGCGGATTTATTTTGGTAAGCAAGGGCAAGGGGCACCACAACTCAAACGTTACCTTCAAGAAGTCCAAGCGGGCTTGGTGCCTATTTCCTGGTGGCCCCATGAGGAAGCCGGACACAATGATGAATCGAAAAAAGAACTCCAGGCCCTCTTAGGTCGAGACACCTTCGCCACTCCAAAACCAGAACGGCTAATCCAACGCATCCTCGCCATTGCCACCAACCCCGGCGATCTCGTTCTCGATTCCTTTGCAGGGTCTGGCACAACCGGCGCGGTAGCACACAAAATGGGACGACGTTGGATCATGGTGGAGTTGGGAGAGCATTGTCATACGCATATCATTCCACGTTTACAAAAAGTGATTGATGGTGAAGATAGGGGCGGTATTACGAAAGCCGTGGACTGGCAAGGCGGCGGGGGGTTTCGGTATTACCAACTTGCGCCCTCCTTACTCACCCAAGATAAATGGGGCAACTGGGTCATCAACCGTAGCTACAACGCCCCCATGCTGACCGAAGCCCTCTGCAAACTAGAAGGCTTCACCTACGCACCCTCCGACACCGTGTACTGGCAACAGGGCTACTCCACCGAGCGCGACTTCATCTATGTCACCACCGCCACCCTGACCCAGGCGCAACTCCAACACCTAAGCGATGAAGTCGCCGACCGCACCCTTTTGGTCCTCTGCCCCGCCTTTCGCGCCCATCCCGACCACCCCAACCTAACCATCAAAAAAATCCCCAAACACGTCCTTGCGCGTTGTGAATGGAGCCACGATGATTACTCCCTACGCGTCGAGAACCTCCCCCAAGCCCCAGCTAAACCCGGTCAATTACTCTTATTCAATCAATAAAATTGCAGGAAGGCCCCTCCTCTGTGCCCGGCAGGGTATGGGGCGGAGGGGCTGGGGGTAGGGAGCAACTATTGGGTTATGATGCCTCAACCCCAGAAAATTGAGTGACCAAAGACGATGAGCATTGACCACGACCAACTCTTCAAACAACTACTCTCCACCTTCTTCCTCGACTTCCTAGAACTCTTCTTCCCCGAGATTCTGGCCTGTCTGGAACCCGACTCCCTAGTTTTCTTGGAACAAGAGTTCTTTACCGATATTCCCCTCGGGGAGAAGAAGCTCTTAGATGTGGTGGTCAAAGCCCGTTTCAAGGATGTACCTCTACCGCCAGGACTCGGCAAGGAAACCTTCTTCCTGATTCATGTCGAGAACCAAGCCAAGTCTCAACCCGAGTTCTCCGAGCGCGTGTTTCGCTACTTCATCCGCCTCTTTGAGAAGCACAGTCTGCCCGTCTACCCCATCGTCCTGTTTTCCTTTGAGGAGCCGCTACGCCCGGAACCCAACGCGTTCAAAGTAGAGTTTCCGGGCTTCTTAGTCTTTGACTTTCACTTCCAGGTCATCCAACTCAATCGTTTAAACTGGCGCGACTTTATGAACCGAGCTAATCCGGTTGCCAGTGCCTTGATGAGCAAGATGCAGATTGCCCCCGAGGACCGTCCCCGTGTGAAGTTGGCGTGTTTACGGCTCTTGGCAACACTGAAGCTCGACCCCGCGCGGATGCAGTTAATCTCGGGATTCGTTGACACCTACTTGCGCCTCACGGAGCCAGAGAAAATTCAGTTTACAGAGCAGTTGGGTACGATGAGGACAGCCGAAAAGGAGCAAGTCGTGCAGATCGTCACCAGTTGGATGGAAGAAGGGCTTAAACAGGGCAGACAAGAGGGCAGACAAGAGGGCAGACAAGAGGGCAGACAAGAGGGCAGACAAGAGGGCAGACAAGAGGGTGAGCGACAGGGACAGTTGTCCTTAATCCTGCGCCTCTTGACCCGGCGGTTCGGTCCCCTCCCGCTTGATCTGCAACAGCAGATTGAGCAATCTTCCCTCCCGCAACTAGAGGCTCTCGGGGAAAACCTACTAGACCTAACCGATAGCGCGGCTCTACAACAGTGGCTCGTCCAAAATCAAGAGGCCGGATGAATCGTCAGGTCAATAGCATCGCCAGTCGTCTAAGCCTGCGCCCGTCCCAGAGTCATTCCTTAGCAATCCTCGGTCGGATCACTGAGCTTGCCCCACCACGTAAAGATGGCGACACCGGTCTCAGTTTGACTGCGATCCAGCGCGAGTACCCGTCAGTCCTGGACTTTGAACGCGAGTTCCCTTCTCTCTGCTTTGCCCTAGCGACGGGTGTGGGGAAGACCCACTTGATGGGTGCCTTCATCCGTTATCTACACTTAGCCCACGGCATCAAAAACTTCATTGTCCTCGCCCCTAACCTGACGATTTACAAAAAACTAATTGCTGATTTCACCCCCAACACCCTCAAGTATGTCTTCAAAGGCATCACCGAGTTTGCAACTGATCCGCCAGAAATTATCACCGGCGATGCCTACGAGTCACGGACCGGGACCCTATTTGATGAACTGATTCGCTGCAAAATTAATATCTTCAACATCGCCAAGATTAACTCCGAAGTGCGCGGGGGTACATCGCCCCGGATTAAGCGGCTCTCTGAATACATCGGGGAGAGCTATTTCGACTATCTTGCGGGCCTACCAGACTTGGTATTGTTGATGGATGAGTCCCACCATTACCAAGTCGCGCCTGGGTACCTACCTCATCCTTAAAATCTAAGGTTTTAACAGACGAGTCACTTGGCCCATGCCCATCGTGGTTTTGCGGCCTGAGCCCGTAAAAAAGAGGTAGTCAGCGAGGGCATTAACCTGTTGAATCAAGTGTGGTTCCAGGGCACCAAACAGACGATAGGTCGCTGTACCCAAACAGCCGATAAACGTACTCCGGGTATCTTGATGAACTCCGGTATGTAGGTCAAACCGGGTTGGATGTAAATGTTCAGTAATCAGTTCCAAGAGGTTGAGAGCGAGCGGGACCGTCGCATATTCCTGCCAACGTCGGTAGGGGGTTGCGAACAGACTGCGGGGCACAGGCAGGGCACTATCATAGGTGCCTTGGCGAAAGGCCGTCGGGGTACGGAACTGGAGGGTGATATCCCGCTGGTCTGGCGAGGCTTGGGCAAGGAGGTCTGGGTAAGAGATCGTCGCGGCCCACCCCCCAGAGGGAGCCGCACCCGTACTGAGGATATGGCTCAGGCGTAAGGAGGCCGGCCCCAACTGCCAGGAGACGGGCTGTAACCCCAACCACAGACTCCCCAACCGCGCAAATAGCTGCTCCTCCAACAGACACAACCGCCACCAACAGGGGGTCCCCGCTGGGATGTCGCGGGGGCGGCGCGTCCCTGAGTCTAACCCCGGTCCCACTTGCAACGGACTGACGGCAAAGGCTTTAGCAATCCGTTCCTCGTGGAGTTCGGCACTCAAGCTCGGGTCTACTTCTCGGACTAAGTGCAAAAATAGGGCGTGTAAATGACGGCCCTCGGTGAAATGGGCGGGGATGGTCTGCTCAGGAACAAGATGGATGGTCAGACTGTGGGGCATAGGTTTAGCTAAGTTGGAAACGAAATTGCATCTGGGCCGGGAGTTTGAAGCCGTCTAGGTTGTAATAATGTCCCCGGAGTTGGACGTTTTGAATCAAACTGACCGGAGGCATGTTAAGAACGTCGTAGGCAAAAACTTGATGTTGAAACATCACATCTAGGGGATTAAGGGGGTGGGAGCAAGTGAAATTTTGCGGATTGGGGCTGGGTTGAGCCTCGTGTTCGACTCTACTCACCATCGCCTTACTTAACCACTTACCTAAACGGACCCAGCGGGGTAGGACTAGGGGGGCAGTACTAATGACAAAGAACTCGAAAATACTCTCGGTTGCAATCTCTTTAGCCCGTCCAAAACTGGGAATATTCTTTTGGGTCTTCTCCATTTCAACGTGGTAATTGTTATTGGCGTACTTCCAGGTATGAAGGACGGCGGTGTGATTCAACGCACGGGCAGGCGTGACGTAGATGCCTTGACGGTTGAGGGGTGCGAGATGTGCTTCATAACGAGGTACCTGTTCAGCACAGAAATAATGGTACCCCTGCTCGGGGGGGACTTGGGTACCATGGCGTTCGCTGTCCACCAAGCCGAGCGCGTAGGCGAGGGCGTAGTTATGGAGAATAGGTTCAGTCTCGTAAAGCCGACCGATCTCACGAGTGGCATAGTAGAGGCTATCGTGTAACTCCAATTGGCACTTGTAAATGTGGGCCATGGTTAGACCTTTGCTTTAGCAGGTGTTTTCTTCTTGGCAACGAATTCATCGAAGTAATTTTTGGCTTCGTTGTCCGCTTGGGTCAGAATCGCCCTCATACCTTCCGCAGTCCCCGTCAGGCCCTTGACCTCAGCGAGCAGCGGCGTGAAGGCTTCTCCAATGAAATCGGTATGCACGATGTATTCTTCCTGGAGTAACGCTTGGATGGTTTGCTCAGCCGCGCTCAAGACTTCATCTTCATTCAAAGGATCTAAGGAGTGAAGTGCGGTGGCGGGTAGTTGGTCGTAAATCGCCTGGGTCCAACGCAAGTTACTGGTAATCTCACCATCGGCAAAAACTACCCCGACCAATTCGTTACGGACCCGGCCCGTGCGAGTAGTCTGGGCACCGTAGTGGCGTGTCCGCAAGATGTTGTTAAAAACATAGAGGAAACTGGCTTCGGTAGGGTCCTTCAGGGTGACAATGCTCGGGAAAAAGACTTGGGGTTTGATGTGGTCTTGTTGGTTAATCCGGCTGGTCACTTCGCCAATCTTGGTGTCGCCCTCACCTTTGGAGGCCATAGTTCCATTCTCATAGGGCGCGTTGAGGGTAAAGGTTTCGTGGGAACCGTCAAAAGCTTTGATGGAAAAAGCTGTATCCACCACCACTTTTGATTTCTCAGAGCCAGAGTCCCCGATTGCAAAACCATAAATAATACAGTCGGGGTTATTCATGGCGAACTTGACGTTGTACTCGCACTCCTTAGCCGTCATCAAACCGTAGCTCCGTAACAGTTCACGACCCACTAAACGCTCAGGGGTGGATTGTTTGCGCTTAAACATCGCTAGACGGCTGATGGTTTCCGCTTGGGTTCTACCCGCCCGTACTCGGGCTTTATTGAGTTCAGCATCGGTCTGGAAGAGTGGGTAAGATTCCGTGATGCGGATAGTTAAAAAGTGGACATACTTGCCCATGGGCTTGTAGGGAATGGCGGTGTGGAAAAGGTTGGCAGGAAGGGTCTTGAGAAATGACATGAGTTATCTCCTTGATTGAGGGGTTGAGTTAAACAGATTCAGAATCAGACTCAGATTCTTCTTCAGCAGGGTCTTGGTCCAGCTTCTCGGTGTCAACTGCTTGCGCTTTTCTCGCTTGATTCTCCTTATCCTGGTCTAAACGGTACAAAAATTCACAGGTATCTTTAATCAGGTTTAGTTGACGGCCTGACAGACGTGCCCGGTCGCCTGCAAAAGATTGTTCAAAAACATCCTGGACAAAATAACAAGCGTACTCAAGGATCGCCTGACGTTCTTCCTCTCGTTGCTGGTTAGTAAAAACAACTCGGCCTTCAGCACGGGAATTACGAACCCGGTCCATCAACCGGAAGACACGGGCTGCAACCATATCTACCAGCGTTTGACCCTGATGCATGGGCTCAGCTTCTAAGATGGTTTGAGCGGCAGTGTCAATCGGCTTAAGGACGGCGTTGGTCTTTGGGTTGTACATACGGTCGGCTCTGTAGAAGCGACGGTATAAAGTCGTCAACTGACGGGGATGATGGAGGGGCGAGGCGGGATTCACATGTAGCTCCTGGGTAATGGATGAATAGATGATGAGCGGGTCAAAACAAGGATAAAAATCGTATGCGTAAAGCTGGATTTTCTCAATGCGGGGCGCGTCAATTTTTTGGTTGCGGACCCAGCGGTTAAGATAACTGAAGACGTAGAGAGGACTGGTCTCAAAGTCCTTTGCTAGCTCCGTGAATCTACCCCAGTTGGGGTCATAGCCTGTGGAACTCTGGCGGCTATTCACATCCATATGGATTGCGTAGGCCGCCGTCAGTACGTTAAGCGGGGCGGGAAAGAGGTTTTTCTCATCATCTTTCCAGCCCTGGAGTAAATGATCCAGCCGGAAGCGGTCACGCTTGAGTAAGACCTGGAATGCCTGGGGCGCACTGTCAAGAAATACACTCTCCTCAAACTCACTGCCGTCGTTAAACGGCGGAATGGGTGACTCAGAGGCTACGGTTTTCACATCCAGAATCAAGGGGCAAGCGAGGGCCAACCAAGCGGGCATCACCCAGGATTCGGTATCGGTAGGATCACGTCCTGGCGGTAGAGCCATAAAGTAAAAGGTTAGAGGTTGGTCCTCCGGGTAAGTGAGTCGAAAGGTCCGGTCTGATCTGTACTGGGGGTCATCCCTGGGTAAAGTTCTCCTGTACTGGAGATCTTCATCTAGCAAGAATGCATCTACCTCTTGGTAACGCTTCTTACTGAAATCAGCTTGGAGGTCTTTGTTGATGAAGTGATTGCGTAACTTGAGGTCAAAACGAGTTTGGCTGATATCGTTGTAAGCCATGTGGAGGAAGCGGTTGGTCTCCGGGGTGCAGTAATAGGTGGGGTAGAAATAGAGATAACGGTATTTAGCGTCCTCAAATTTCTTGCCGATCGCTTGCGTCTGGTTCATTAGCACCTGTCGAAGCATCATCTCAATACCGGCAATACTGGAGATATTCCGTTTAGCATTAGACCCACCCAGCATTTGTTTGTTGGTGTACACCTGAGGGGTAAAAAGGACCGAAGATTCCATCTGTTCAGTCACTGTATAGGCAGAGTGAGAGATGGAGCAGATGAGTTGACGGCCCCGCCCGTTTTTCTTAGCGGTGGTGTAACGGTCCAGTTCATCCTTGAAGTTCTCGTGGATGGCTTGAGTGCGGGTTGGACCATCGTTAAGGACTTCAGGGGTGCGATGGGGAAGGATCACTACGCGCTCTACCCACAGGCGTAGGTCGGCCCAACCATCAGGGATCTGATATTGAATTAAAATAGGTTGGGTAAGCTTTGTCACTTGAGCAGCAAGGGCCTGACAAACGGAGCGCATATTCTCTACATCTACATCAGGGTTATGTTCCAGATATTTCGCTGCCAGGAAATACCAACTGTAGGGAACTCCACCTGTATTACCCTTGAGATTATTTTCCTTCAAGCTCTCATTGATCCGTTCAATAGCGCGGATAGCAGGTAGATATTGGGTTAGGTTCCAGGCTTGGATGATCTCTTGAATTAAGTCCAGTTGAGGTACGGGCGGAAGTAACTTAGCTTCTTTGTCTTTCTTGTTAGTCTCTTTGTCCTGTTTAATGACTTCTTCTATCATCCGCAATCGTTCACCCCAAATCTTCCGGCTCACTAAGTCCCCGAATTCGGCAAGCTGGTCAACACGAATATCATCTCCAAAAGTAAAATCGTAGTTAGCTGGTAAAATTTGCTGTTGTTGCAATTTCACCAAGTTTTCACTCCGGCTTTGAGCGACAGAGGGTTTCTGGAGATTCATAATCCGCAGGACAGCCCGGACTCCTACTGCCATCAAGCCAGCGTCATCAAAAAACAACGAATAGTAATCGGCATATTTCATGCCTTTACCATCCCGCCCGAACCCCGTCTGCCGCAACATCAGTTGGTCCGCACAAAGACTCTTAATTTTGGTGACTACTCGTTCGGGTAGCTCAGCTGAATCAATGGGTGGAGCGTTCCGGGTAGCGAGATAGATTACCCCGGTGGGTAGGTACAGTAGCTTGGTGTAATAAGTAGCTGTCTTGGTGTTGAGAGCGGTATGGGCTTCCATGACTGCATTATTAACCACGTTGGTTAGAACGCCCCGATTTTCGGTAATACTGTGATAGGTCAACTGTAACTCACCGTCACTTAAACTATGCATCAACGCTTTAAGCCGAGAGTGTTCTGCATCTTGAGGGTGTTTGATGATGGAAGAGAAAGAATCTGCTAAACAGCTTAAGTCAGTGAGACAGATAAGCGTTGAGTCCTTAAGGACAGGCTGTAATCCATATTCTGAAAAATTCCAGTTGGTATCCCAGCGGCGTTGAGCATTGTAAGCGATGCACAGGGAGTCATCCAGGTATTCGAGATAGGCCGTTGGGTTCTCGGGGTTAAAGAAGTAATCTAAACCCAAAGACTGAAGCTTGTCATCAAAGATGCGACGTTGCTCACCCAAAGGTAGTTTGCGACAGTTATCAGGTGTATCAGAAAACTTTTCAAAGTCGTGCAAGATAAAACCCATCACCAACAACCGCCGTTCCCGCTCCTGTATCCGACGCGCCACAGTAGTATCTAGTTGTTCTAAGCATTGCTCAACTAGGTTGGCTGGGAAAAGACCATTGAGCAAGTGAGTGTTCAAAGACTGGTCCTTAGCATTGTCGCGGCGGACCTCGGGCTTGCCTTCCTTTTTATTCTTGCGGTCTAGCTCTTCAAAGAACTCTCCTCCTTTGGCTGTCACCCCGATGGCTTGCTGAAGTAAGTGTGGTAGGACATACTCAGCGAAGTCTGACATGACGTTGTCATCAGGATTCTGAGAACGGATTGCCTC
This sequence comes from Candidatus Cyanaurora vandensis, assembly GCF_013285555.1. Taxonomy (GTDB): domain Bacteria; phylum Cyanobacteriota; class Cyanobacteriia; order Gloeobacterales; family Anthocerotibacteraceae; genus Cyanaurora; species Cyanaurora vandensis. The sequence continues at coordinate 33,132 of NZ_JAAXLT010000111.1, forward strand.
TCGAAGAAGTTTGAGGGTTAGGAGTTCGCGGGGACCTTCCTCAAGCGTGGTCTCAGTTCTTTCAAAACTCGTATCATCCGGTAGTTCGTCTAGAGCTTCAACATCATCAAATTCATCAAACTCGTTGGTCATTTTCTTTCTCCAGGTATTGGTTAATTTGTTGGACGTAGCGCGGGTAGTATTGTAGAGTTTTAGCAACAGCTCTAAATACAATCTCAGGGTCAATCTCATCATACCTATGAACTAGACGATTGCGCAAGCCACTTGACGGTGCCAATTCCTCGGCCAGTTCTCTGGTTATAAATCCATAATTTCCTGCCTCAATGAACGAACTGTAGTAAGTTTCTGGAGTAATTTGGTGGACACGGACCAGTAGGTGAGAGTTAACATCAGATGCTACCTCCACAACGAGATGTAAGATGCGTTCAGCAAAAATCTGTTTTTCAAAATCATCTAGGTAATCGCTCAAGGACAGGTTTTCAAATGGCTTGAGATAAGTAAGGTACTTGAGCATAAACGCAAGCTTCCGTTCAACAATCTGGCGGTCTGCTAAGGTCATAATCCCCACCGTTGTAAGCTCAATTTAATACTCTCCCTCCCAGCTTGACGAAATTTTTCTGTATCTGCGTAAGTTTTCCAAGCTTTACTGTGAAACTTGATGAACTCTCCCTCCTCTCTCTCATAGAGAAGCTGACCATCACGAGCAACCATAAATCCTAACAAGGGTGAGCAATGATTGAGTTCAACTACATCCACTTTATCTCCAACAATAGCAAAGACCTGAGCTAAAACATGATCCACCTCAAATCGTCTAAATCCTTCCTGTTCCCCAGCCCAATATTCCTCGTCGTACATTACTCCAAAATCCCAGTCACTGTTGAAGTGTACGTGTCCTGTGGCCTGAGAGCCAAAGAGGACTAGAAATTTAAGGTAGGGGAGTTGTTGAGCGAGTATAAGATTTAGAGTTTCTGATTGAGCTAATTCAATCATCACCCTCTCCTTGGAAAAAATCCTCGACTGATCTTCCATTATTGGAGTATGGGTCTACCCTACAAAGCAGCTCAGACACCTGCTCAGAGAGAGATTCGTTTTCTCTCTCTAAAACCTTATTGTTCTCTTTGAGATAAACCACTTGGTCTGAAAGATTTTTATTTTCTTCTATTAAATATTCAATCTTTTCTTTTAGCATAATCTCCCGTCTTTGAAGATTACGAATTTCTGTTTTTTGCAAGTTATTTTTACTTTTAATACAGCTAATATCGCTATGCAGTAGTTTAAGTTCTCTTCTAATGGCAGTAATCCCTGCGTGGAAAGTTTTGGCATCACAGCTGCGTTCAAGCATTCGAGGACCTCGGTATTGGATGATCTCACTATATGTTTTTTCGTAAGATGTCGCAAGACCAACATTTAATTTCTGCATCACTTCTTCATATACTTGTATTAGTGGGAGAAAACTGCCGCCTAATCCTTGGTAATCCCTTTGAGGGATTGAAACTTGCGTCATCTGACGGAAAGCGCGGTTTGCTCCCACCTCAAGTTTTAAACAATCCACAGCATCTCCCCCTTTACTTCTTTAAGACGGTAGGCCAGAGTCTCTAGTAGGAGGGCTGACTGACCAAAGGCGACAGAGAAGGGCTTGTCGCGGTGACTGTGTTCATCACTGAGGGAGTAGATCTGGAAGTGCATCGGTAGCTGAAGCCGATTGCGGATCTCGCCCATGGGTCGAGACAGGATGTAGCAGACCAAGCCCTCTTTACGCAAACGCTCGTTAATCTCTTGACACCAAGGGTTATCGGGTTGTCTGATTTTGAAGTCACGTAGGACTTGGACGCGACCATTACGGGCTAGGGCGATAAGGTCCCCTGGATGGATAAAGTGCCAGTCCAGCCGTTCCTCGCGATAAGCGACGAGCTTCATGAAACTGAAACAGTGCTTGAAGCGGCCTTGGGCGATGGGTTGCCCGGTGCGCCCTGAGGCATCTTTCAGGAGTCGAAGGAAAAAAGCCTCACTCATCATCTCGATATGGAGGTTTCCTAGAATCCCCGGTAGATCGTAGGTCTTGAAGCGGTCGGCCCCATCCGGTTCTGTGACATCGTAGATCGCGCACTGGAGCGGACTCGTCCCTCGAAAACTCGCTGCCTCATCAGCAATAGGATTCCCCTTGCGGCCTGATAACTCCTCCCACTCCTTGCCCCAGCGGTAAACGCAGCCCCGGACTTTTTTCAGGTCAGTCTCGAAAACAGTTTCGCAAGCTTGCGCGAAAGCGGCTCGACTCAAGGCGAATTGCTCACGGACGGTAATGTGATTCAAACGGTGGTCCAGGATGACCGATTGCACCGCACCCCAACGGCGGTAGTAACCCTGGAAGTTATTGGTTTTCCGGTACTGTTCTCGGATTTGGTCATGGAAAAAGGGCCGCTCGTAGGTCTCTCCGGGTATGAGGGGTGCATCTTCTTTCTCCAGAAGCCGTCCGAACAGGAAATTAGGGACCAGTGCATAGGCGGTGAACTGCTTAAATGTCACTCGTTCCCCGTCGCGCTCATAGCCGCTATGCCTACCCAACCGCCCCAAGCGTTGAATAAAGTTCCCTGCATCGGCGGATTCAAAGACCAACAGATTAATTTTGAAGTCCACACCCACATCAATCGTGCTAGTACCGAGGACCAAATCCGCCAGCAAGGAGCTATTTTTTGCCGTTTTACCCGTGAGACCTGTGTTCTCGCTGACCGTCAAGCCATGATGGGCGAATTCTTCTCGAAACACAGGCAACAATCGCTTCACCATCGCTACAGAGTTGAGGATGATGGCACCCTTTGTACCGGGGTACTCCAGAAAGTGCGTTAGGAGTTGGCTCACGTGTTCGCATAACCAAGCCTCCGTCGCTTGGTTGTTAGGCTCTAGCTTCTCCCAATGCAGGTCAATCCCGTGTACTACCCGCCGCCAGCCAGCCCCTTGCAACTCAGCTTCCGCCTCAGCAGTACGCGGAAAACAATACTTCCCCACCCCCAGAGGGTCAATCACCTTACACCGAAACCCTGCTTTCTCCAGTCGGCTTACCAATTGCTCTTCGGGTGTGGCTGAGAGAAACAGGAACTTCTTAGGCCGATTTAAACAGCGCATCAGTAATAGCGTATTAATGACGCTAGCAATCTGAGGCGCACTGAAAACGTGGAATTCATCGAAAATAAATAGGTCAAAATTCTTGTCAATGCGCTGCCATAACTTATCCGGGCTATCTCCCCTCATCAAATACGCGCCCCGGTGGACATAGTGAAAAATGTCTGGGTTCGTTAGCAGGATTTCGCGTTGACCCGTGAGGGTAGTGAGCGCGACAGCTTTTTTCTGGCCTTCTTGCTCAGCATAAAGCTCTAGGTCCGGTCCACTGAGACGGCTGATCCGTGGCTTTATCCTAGGATTGAACAGATCAATATACCCTCTAACCTGTTGTTCTTGGTCGCGGGCGAGTTCATTAGTTGGATATAGTCCTAGCGTTTCCTGGTCCTGTAATACAGCCCCTAAGTAGGCCGCTAGACTCTTCCCGTCACCAGTCATCGCCGTATTGATGACCACTTCGTAATTCTGTAAAGCCTTAAAAGTCTCCACCTGATGCCAAGAAAGCCCCTGCCAACCCGCCGGAAGCGTGATTCCGGGCGGCAACTCATCGGTAAGGCGGGAGTAAATCGGTAATAGCTGAATCTGCATGGCTCGTTGGTTCCTATTTAATATTTCCGTGAATTGGATGGGTGTTTCTAGGATGACCAGTACCTATCAAGGGTAACCCGAGGTCCAACCCATCTTGGACTAGTGAAAACACGTACTATATTCACCCTAGTTCCCAAGTAGTTGACTCCTAAAGTATAGTTGGGTCCGCGTCCTCGCGACTATCCAAATAGGCGAGTTAAGGTTCACTGTACAGATGGGCCAACGCGCTGGCTTCTTGCGCTAGCTTGTTGCGGAACTCTTTAGGTTTCAGGACTTCGCAGTGGGAGCCATAGCCGAGGAGTCGTTTTTTTAGCCAGAACAGATCCTTGGTTAGCAAGGAGACTTGGATGGCACCGGGAAGCTCAGGGTCAGGGTTGACCGTTTCGCCAGGGTGGGGGCAGTACTTGGTGGCGAGG
>NZ_JAAXLT010000112.1 GCF_013285555.1 Candidatus Cyanaurora vandensis
GGGTTCGGGGAGCGCGTAACTTTGACAGACTTGACCTACGCCATCCACGTTCCAGACTTGACGGCTCCCGAGGTGTCTAAGGCGACGGTAGCGGGGGTCCCAATGAAAGTTACCATCCCAATCACAGCGCAGCAGACTATCTTCACAGGTGGCAACATTTTGGAGCAAACGATGGCAACAGGGACATTTACGGGGTTGAATCATGCTTTAGGTGGGAAACGTGTAAGCGGATTATACACCATTAGTGGTTGTGTCAAGGCTTGGGACACTAGCGAGCGTAAACCCTACTCTCCTCAAACTGTTCTGTGACAAGATGGACAGGAATCGTGCTCCCGGAGACAGCGGTGGGTTTTGCGGACATTTCAATTGTTGATCTAGCCGAAGATTACCAATTGACCGTAGCTGAAGTGCTGCGCTGGTGTGATCATTACGATATTCCCTACCGCAGTCCCGAATCATTATTAGCTCTGGAAGACGCAAAAAAGATTATTCTGGCAGTGCAGGCCCCATTCTCAGGAGATATCGCGTGAAAAAGTTACTCTGCGCCGTTGCCCTTGGTGTGATTTTGACGGGTTGCTCAGATGCCCCCAAAGACAGTTCAGCGGCGACCCCAGCGACCCCAGCCGCATCCAAGACCGAGTTTGTGGCTAAGGCCGATGATGCAGGGACCCAACAGACCTTTACCCGCGCTCAACTCAAGCAGGGTTATGCGATTTTTAAGGCCGAGTGTAGCAAGTGTCACGTGGGGGGTCAGACCTATGGAACCTACAACGTGCGCGAGATCAACCTCTCGCTCGACCAGTTGAAGGGTGCCACCCCGCCCTTAGATAACGTCCAGACCATGGTTGCTTACATGAAAAAGCCCCTGACCTACGATGGCACTGAGAACTTATACGACAAGGGCCGCCACCCCAAGTTTGATAACTTCGCGGATGAGAAACTGGTCTTAGTTGCCGGTCACATCCTCAAGGAAGCTAACTTTAACCCGGCCTGGGGTAAGGGTAAGGATGTGCGCTAGGTGAAACCGTACTTTTTGCTGGCCCTACTGCTAAGTGGGTGTGCTGGGACCTTCACTGAAGCCGAGACCAAGCCTAACCGCTACGTCCAACAGTACCTCCAGGTCCAGGGTTCGATCCCGGTAGTTCTAAACCCCCAAGGCGAGACGCAGGCTTTCACTGCCGGACAGATCACCGAGGGGCAGGCGGTTTTTGAGAGTAACTGTAAACTCTGTCATGTCGGGGGGAACACCCTCCAAAACCCCAAGGTCTCGCTTTCCCTATTGGACCTCAAACAGGCCACCCCGCCCCGCGACAACCTCAACGCGTTAGTTTCCTTCATCAAAGTCCCGCGCACCTACGATGGGAAAAGTACGGATAGTTCCTGTCGGGGCGGGGACTTCCTCAAGCCCGAGGAACAGGCGAAACTAGCTGCCTTTGTGCTGCGGGCGGCTGACCGGGCGAAGGGTTGGGGGACGCTACCCCAGCCGGAGCAGTAACTAGACCTGTACTCGGAAGGAACGAAAGAAATCTTGGAATTCGGGACTCTCTAGTACCTCTAACCGCTTGGCAGAGAGGGTAACTTGATAGAGACGCGGCCCCGCCACGATGTAGTCCACCCGGGTAAAAGTCGTCTCGCCCCGCTGCTCGGCTTGGACGGTCACGGACTTACCCTGATAGTTGAACTGGGGTAGAGGAGCTTCTTTGAGGACTTTACCGCGTTTTTTTAGCTCTTGAATCAACAAATCCACCCATTGACCGGGCGTGTATTTGGGTAGTCCAGGAGCATCCAATCGGGATACCAAGACCGTGGAATAACCGACCGTGGGAGACAGACGGCCCGCATCATAAACCGTCGTGATTAGCGGCAGCTTCCCCACAAAAACCGTAGAATCCTTGGGTGGTGTCGGACGAAAAGCCCCCGGATAAACCACCTCAAACTGACCCTCGGGGTCTCTAAAGACAACCGGAGTGGGCGGCGCGGGCTTAATCAAAACCCCACAACCAGCCAGGAGCAAGGCTATAGCCAGCAACAGGTGACGCATACTCCCAATCATACGGCGGTGCGTCCCGATGAGTGTTGGGCGTGAGGACTGGCTAGGCTTTCTTTTCTTCGGTGCCTTTGACTGGAGCCGCCTCACTGGGGTCTACCTGTTCATCATTCAGGGTTTCCCAGGGCAACATATAGCCCGAGCGGTGAGCATCACGGCGGGTCGGTTCGGGGGGGACATGGATGAAGTTACCGCTGTCTTCTAGTGCAGTAGCCTCGGGGTCCTCAGCAGCATTACGTTTTTTGGTGTCAGCCATGGTTTTTTGATGAGCGATAGGTTCAGTCTAGGGAAGTATCCCGCCTGAATCCTCCCTCCTGAGAGGGTAAACCGTCAATGACAGGGTTCTAGGCAGTGGATGAGGAGGGCGGCTTCTCGTTCTGCCATCTGCTGGGTAGCCTGTTGCAGTACGGTTTCAATGGGTAAACCCAACCGATACTGACCCAGCCAGCGCATTGCTTCGTTTCCCTGTTGCAGAACTTGGGTGATAGCTCTTAAGTGCGGCGCAATACCGGGCAGGTCACTAGTTTGAGCCGCCTCTAGCCAACTTTGGACCCAATCACGGGCCGTAAGCGTTGCGCCCGTCTGCCAGTGGATGAGTTGAGCATCTAGACTGTGGCGACTGACCTGTTGTTCGTTGATGTAGGTCAGGTCTACCAATTCCTCAGGGGTGAAGGGGCTGGCGGTCAAGGGATCGGGCACCTGTCCAGCTATCAGGCCGAGAAGACGATGCTCTAGGAGCGCGGCAATCCCCAACAACACACAGGGATCACTCACCAAATCGCTAATCCGCAGTTCAGCCCGGTTGATGTCGTAGGGGCGATTGTTGCCGTTGGGTCGTACGGAGGTCCAGAGATGGCGGACATTCCACATCGTCCCGAGTTGGAGTTGCTCTTCAACCCAGGTGCAGTAGTGAGCATGGGAAGTAAAGAGCGGCACGCGCTCCGGCGTTTGGGGAAATAACCCCCAGCGCGTGGAATGGTAGCCCGTCACATTGCCATTGAAAAAAGGTGAGGAAGCACTCAAAGCCAGTACTAGGGGAGCTTCAAGGCGCAGGAGGCGCGTGGCGAGGAGGATTTGTTCAGGCGTATCAAGGCCGAAGTTGATGTGGATACTGGTGGTGACCACCCTGGTGCCGTACTCAGCCGCGATCCGGTCATGATAGGGGTTATGGGGGTCAGAGCGGTCAAAGTAATCACTCCCACCCAAGGCCAACGTACTCCCTGGCAAGATCGTGTAATCACCCTGGGTCTGCAAATAAGTCCGCAGTTGCCTGCGGGGACGCAGGAGCGCACATAATAATTCGGGATAACTCACCAGCGGCGGGGTAACATACTCCACATTGCGCTGATCCGGCTCACGCACGAAACCAGGAAGATTTTCCACAATCTGACGGGAGAGACCCACAGCGGTCCCGGCGGGTGTACCCGTATACATCTCTACTTCAAAACCTTTGAGTAAGCTCATGCCGTCGGTACACGGGAACTGCTTCAACAATTGTAAGGCTTACAAGCTGTAGGGGCCTAAGCTGGATAAAGCATTGGATGTCCCCATGGCCCGTCTTGCCCAACGCATTATCCAACTGACCCCCTCGTTGACCCTCGCCGTCACCGCCCAAGCTGCACAACTGCGGGCAGCGGGCGTGGATGTATGCGGTCTCGGGGCGGGAGAACCGGATTTTGATACCCCCGACTTCATCAAACAGGCCGCCAAGGATGCTCTAGACCGGGGTGAAACCAAGTATGGGCCGGTGGGAGGCCACCCGGAGTTGCGTCAAGCGATTGCCCAAATGGTCGGTCGGTCCTGTACCCCCGCCCAAGTCCTCGTTACCGTCGGTGGGAAACAATCGCTCTATAACTTGATGATGACCCTCCTTGACCCCGGTGATGAGGTGATCATTCCTAGCCCCTACTGGGTCAGTTACCCCGAGATGGTCCGACTTGCGGAGGGACGGGCGGTCCTTGTGCCCACGACACGGGCCACCGAATACAAAATCACCCCTGCGCAGTTACAGGCCCATATCACGCCCCAGACTCGGTTAGTCGTCCTCAACTCTCCCGGCAACCCGACGGGGATGGTCTACACCCATTCTGAACTGACCGCGCTGGCTCAAGTCATTGTGGACCATGACCTGTTGGTACTTTCCGATGAGATTTATGACCAGTTGCTCTATGACGGGGCGACTTTTACGAGTATCAGCAGTCTGGGTGATGAGATCTGGCAAAGGACAATTATCAGTAGTGGTTTCAGCAAATCCTATGCCATGACGGGATGGCGGTTGGGCTATCTGGTGGCCCCCCCGGACATTATCCAGGGCGCGGCGGGACTCCAGAGCCACAGTACTTCTAATGTGGCAACGTTTGTGCAACGGGGCGGACTTGCTGCCCTCACGGACCCGCGCACACCGGCCATCGTCCAGACGATGCGGCGAGCTTTTGAAGAACGGCGTAGTCTCGTGTGTGACCTGCTAGATACGATTCCCGGTCTGGCCTACCTCCGTCCCCAAGGTGCGTTCTATGTCTGGATTGACATTGCCAGTACGGGTCTGGACTCAACCACTTTTTGCCAAAAACTCTTGGCCCAAGAACGGGTTGCCTGTGTACCTGGGATCGCGTTCGGCGCGGACGATCATATCCGCATCTCCTACGCCACAGATCCCCAGACGCTCCAGACAGCCTTAGGGCGGTTAGGGAATTTTATGACCAGTTTGAAGAAATAAGTATCCGTTCCGCTTTTTCAAAGAATGCTTAGATTCCCCCTTTTTAAGGGAGATTGAGGCGGATCGCTTGAGGATTAAGGGGAGATATCTTTTGCTTAGGTCCCCCACGAGTGGGGCGGAGGGGCCTCTTAACTCAGGCTATAAACCCCAGACAACTGGTCTAGCCCTTGCCAACATAGCCTCAGCAAGGTTTCTAGATTGTGACGACTGGCAGCCGAGATGATGACTTTGGGCAGGTTTACATCCGTGAAGGGCGCGGCTAACTGGTCGGTGTCCTCGGTTTGAACACTGTCGTACTTGTTGAGGACCAGGATTTGTGGGCGTTGGGGCAGTCCGTGCCCGTAGGCCAATAACTCTTCCTGGACGGTATCGAAATCAGCACGGGGATCGAGACTAGTCAAGTCCACCACATGCAGTAACAACCGAGTGCGTTCAATATGTCGCAAAAAATCATGGCCTAGCCCCACGCCCAGGTGTGCCCCGGCAATCAATCCCGGAATATCCGCAAATACTACCCCGTCCCCACCCTCGCGCCGGACCACACCTAAGTTAGGAATCAATGTGGTGAAAGGATAATCAGCAATCTTAGGACGGGCCGCACTGAGGACCGAGATTAATGTAGATTTTCCGGCATTGGGTAAACCGATGATGCCGACCTCAGCCAAGAGCTTCAGTTCGAGGAGGAGTTCCCGCTCTTCACCGGGCTTCCCCTCCGTGGCAAACTCTGGGGCACGGTTGTTATTGCTAGCAAAGTGGACATTACCGTAACCCCCCTTACCGCCCTTGGCTACCAAGAGATACTGGTCCGGCTCCGTTACATCCCCCAAAACTGTATCCGTGGTCATATCCCGCACCAAGGTCCCGCAGGGCACCCCTATGATGAGGTCCTTCCCCTGGGCTCCGGTCATATTCTTGGGGCCGCCGCGCTCACCCTCGGGAGCTTTGAGGATATGGCGGTATTTGATGTCAAGTAGCGTCTGAAGATTGGTAGTACCCACAAACCAGACAGACCCCCCGTTCCCGCCATCGCCGCCCGCCGGACCACCTGCTGGGACGTATTTTTCTCGACGATAAGCCACCATGCCATCACCACCGCGTCCGGCAATCACCTGGATCTCAGCTTGGTCAATGAATTGCATTAGCGGACCGGGGCGGGCTGGACATCACGGAGAGAGAATTTTTGTTTGGTCAGATCCTGGGCCAAGGCCAACTGGTTCTCCACCCGGTCCACAAACAGGACCCCTTCCAAATGGTCTAGCTCATGCTGGATCACCCGTGCCAAGAGACCAGAAGCCTCAATCGCCTGGGGTTTACCGCTCAGGTCCCGGAAGCTCACCACCACTCGTGCCGGACGGACCACATCGGCAAAGACATTAGGAATACTCAGACAGCCCTCTTGCCCCACTTCCAGGTCCGCAACAACCCGCTTAATCACCGGGTTAACCATCACCCAAACTGGGTTGGCGGCTTCTTCAGGGTCGATGTCAATCACAATCAAGCGTTTATTAACTCCGACTTGAGGGGCGGCAAGGCCAATTCCGTCGCAACTGTACATTGTCTGGAGCATTTCTCTAGCAAGCAGGCGGGTCTCTTGGTTGACCGTAGCGACATTTTTGCTGAGCGAGCGCAAAACCCGGTCGCCGAGGGTGTGAATGCTGAGGGGCGGGGTCTTCAGTTTTTCCTTGGGGACCGCTAGGGGCTGGAGTGACATCAGTACGGTAGATGCATTACGCTACCACTATAGCCTTTCCTCAGAATCACTCTGAGTAGCCCCATGATTGACCATACCACCGTCCAGAAAGTGGCGCGGCTCGCCCGCCTCCAACTCACCGCCAGCGAAGAGACGCTGTTCACCGTCCAACTCGGGGACATCTTGGCCTACATTGACCAACTCAGCGAACTCGACACCACCGGGGTCCAACCCACCACCCGCGCCGTGGAACTCAGCAACGTGACGCGCCCTGATGTCCGGCGCCCTCCCCTTGACCCCGAACAACTCCTCAGTCAAGCTCCCCAACGGGAGGAGGCTTTTTATCGCGTCCCCCGTATCTCTGAACCATGACTCAATCGTTGTTCACGGTGCCCGAGGACGGGACGAGCGAACGGCTTGACCGTTGGCTGGCCCAACAGATGCCTGAATTCTCCCGCGCTCGGCTCCAGCAACTGATTGCCCAGGGTCAGGTTCTTCGTAACGGTCAGGGCTGTAAGGGCAAGGACCCACTCCGACCGGGCGATGAAGTCCAAGTCGAAGTCCCCGCCACACTCCCCCTGGGTCTCGCTGCCGAAGCCATGGACCTCCAGGTAATTTTTGAGGATGCCCATCTCATTGTTTTAAACAAACCCCAGGGTCTAGTTGTCCACCCCAGTCCCGGTCATAGCACCCATACCCTCGTCAATGGACTACTGGCGCACTACACAGACCTCTCGGGCATCAATGGGGTCGAACGCCCCGGTATTGTCCATCGTCTTGACAAGGACACCAGCGGGTTACTGGTTGTCGCTAAGCATGACCAAGCCCATCGTCACCTCCAAGCCCAAATCCAAGCCAAGACCGCCCGCCGCGAATACTGGGGGGTAGTCCATGGCAGTCCCCGCGCCGAGGCTGGGACGGTGGATGCACCGCTCGGTCGTCACCCCGTCCACCGGCAGAAGATGGCGGTAGTGCCCGAGGGACGGCCCGCCCGTACCCATTGGCGGGTCCTCGAGCGGCTGGGGAATTTCAGTTTGTTACATTTCGGCCTAGAGACGGGGCGGACGCACCAGATCCGGGTCCACAGTCTGCAACTCGGGCACCCAGTCGTCGGGGACCCGCTCTATTCTCAGGGCAAGACCCCGGTTAAACTCGTCGGTCAAGCTCTCCATGCCCACTATTTGAGCTTTGTCCACCCGGTCAGTGGGGAGAGCCTAGCATTTCAGACGGCCCCCCCGGCTCTATTTATGAAGCTACTCCGGGTCCTTGGCTATCGACTTACCAGCCCTGGCAACGATTGATAAAAGCATTCAGACTTGCAGTCGTGGGCGTACTTTTTTCATCCCGTCCCTGTAAATAACGACAATAAAAACTGGCAACGATATCAGCACTGAAACCACCGGGTAAAACCTGACTGCCAAAGGTGGCAACGATAAGCTCTTTAACTTCTTGCTGTGTCATTTCACCAACCCCATTCCCTTCCATATATTTTAAACATGGAGATTTCGTTAGATGTAAAGTCAGGATGAAAGTTACCATCAAGCGTGATCCCCGTGGGTAATGTGAGGTAGAGGTTAAGATAGGGTAAGTAATTCTGCCGAGTGACCTGCTATGATGAGAGTACCTGTCAGTCAGCCATCATGACCGATACCGCCCAGAAAACAAACCTCCTATCTAGTCGCGAACTGCAGGTGCTAGATCTGGTTGCCTCGGGCCTGACCAACGAACAAATTTCTGAGAAGTTGGCTATCAGCAAACGCACGGTGGATAACCACATCAGCAATATTTTGCAAAAAACTGAGACCAGCAATCGGGTCGCACTCGTGCGCTGGGCTTTGCAGTGGGGCAAAGTCTGTATTGATAATGTCAACTGCTGTGCCATCCAACCGACCTCTCAGGTCCTGTGAAGGTATTTTTTCCGGGTTGGCCCTTAGCTATGTACCGAGAACTGATGGTTCATGTGAGTCAGTTGACTGGTGTCCGCGCCACGGTAGTATTACGGACTGAACCGTGCTTTGATTACACCCTGGACCAAGTGGCGAACTTAGATTTAGAAGTGAACGTCGGCGCAGAGGTACAGCGGTTGGCCCAAATCCTGCAGGGTTATGCCCGCAAATTTCCAGAAATCCCGGCAGTTTTAGAGGACCGGGCCTTGAATTTATTGGATCTGACGGCTCTTAGTGGACTGCTGGCCCAAGCACAACGTCCAGCCCCGCGCCCGTAATACTTGGTAAACCACGGTCAAGGGCAGCCCGACAACGTTGGTATAGGAGCCCTGAATCTCTGCCACGAATGCCGCCCCTAAGCCCTGGATGCCATAGGCTCCGGCTTTATCTAAGGGCTCCCCAGTGGCAACGTAATCCCTAATTTCTAGGTCCGTGAGTGCAGTTAGATGGACGTGGGTTACTTCATGGTGCTGCTGAACAGCTCCATCTTGGACAAAGCTCAGCCCGGTGTGGACCTCGTGCCACCGCCCCTGGAGACTCGCTAACATTTCATGGGCTTGCTGGGAGTCCGTCGGTTTACCCAGGAGTTGACCGCCACAAACAACAACGGTATCCGCGCCGAGGATCAACGCACCGGGGTAGTGGGGAGCGACGGCCTGAGCTTTGCCGAGACTCTGGGTCTGGACCAGCTCGGCGGGGGTGAGATGGGGGTCGTTTTCCTCTAGATAATCGCTGGGGGCCACCACGAGGGGGACCCCCAACTGGGCTAACAGTTCCCGACGGCGGGGCGATTGGGAGGCCAGGACCAACACTAGCCCTGCATGGCCCGGATCAAGATCTGGGCGACCTCGGGGCGGCTGAACTGAGGGGGCGGGGTCTCACCCCGGCGTAGCATCTCGCGGACTTTGGTGCCCGAGAGGTGAATCCGGTCTTCTTTTTGGGAAGGACTGGTTTTGGGGGTCGCCATGCCCTCGGTGAGTTTGCAGTAGAAGGCGTGCTCAAACATCATCGGCGTGATGCCTAATTCACCGGGTGCGAATTCATTAAAGATGTACTGCGCGTCGTAGGTCCCGTAGTAATCGCCTACCCCGGCATGGTCACGACCGACGATGAAGTGAGTGCAGCCGTAGTTCTTACGGATCAAGCTGTGGAAAATCGCCTCACGGGGTCCGGCGTAGCGCATGGCGGCGGGTAGAATCGCCAGCACCACCCGGTCTTTGGGGTAATACTTTTCAAGCAGGACTTCGTAGCAGCGCATCCGTACATCTGCCGGGATGTCATCTTCTTTGGTGGCCCCGACCAAGGGATGCAGGAACAGCCCGTCCACGGTTTCGAGGGCACATTTTTGGATGTATTCGTGGGCGCGGTGGATGGGGTTGCGGGTCTGGAAGCCGACCACGGTTTGCCAGCCCTTGGCGACGAAGATCTCCCGCGATTGGGCTGGGTCCAATTGGTAGGTAGGGAATTGGGGATGGGGCTTGCGTTCAAAGTACCAGACGGACCCGGCGAGGTTGATCGTGCCCTGCTCATAGACGACTTTCACACCGGGATGGTTCTCATCGGTGGTGCGGTAGACTTTTTCGGCCTCACGGGTTTTATCGTAGGTGTATTTGCCCGTGAGTTCCAGGACCCCGACCCATTCGCCATCGGGGGCGATGAGAGCCACGGTCTGACCAATTTCTAAGCTGTCGGCAACTTCTGGAGTGACGGGCAGGGTGATGGGGACGGACCAGGCCAGACCGTTGGCGAGGTGCATGGTCTCGACCACACTCAGGTAGTCAGCTTCATCTAGGTAGCCCGTGAGCGGTGAAAACCCCCCAATAGCAATCATCTCTAGGTCCGAACAGGCCCGCTGGCTCAGGTGGACCTTGGGCAAGTCGCCCTGGGCTTGGTAGGCAGCGGTCTGCTCGGGGCTTGCGATCCGGTCAATCAAGACTCCGCCGTGGGGTGCAATCGTATGCATATGCGCTGGGCTCCCATTCATTCCGTGCGTATTATGACCCATATTTGGGATTTAATCGCCCTCAGTTCCCTAACCGGGAAGCGGTGCCCTTGGGTCAGTCACGAGAAAGCTCTAAAATCAAGTGAGTTTTACGAACCACCATGGACCTCACTTTCCGGCTGGCTGAGCCTCCTGACTACGAGCGCATCATTGCCATCTACAACCAAGCCGTTCCCCTGCGCCTGAGTACAGCAGACCTCGTGGCGGTCACGCTAGCCCAACGTGCGTCCTGGTTTGCTGAACGTCAGGGCCGATATCCGCTAGTGGTCGCTGAACAAACCGGTGAGATTTATGGTTGGGGGGCCTTGGGTACGTTTTATTCAGGGCGGGCTGGGTATTTCGAGTGTGCGGAGGTTTCAGTCTATGTCGCGCTGGATTTGCAGGGGCGGGGGGTAGGACCGGCTTTACTGCGTTACCTGATGGATTTGGCCCGCACGCATCAGTTTCGCCGCTTGGTGGCCTTGGTCTTTGCCCATAACCTAGCGAGCCTGAAAATGTGTCACCGTTTGGGTTTTGAGCGGTGGGGCTACCTGCCGGGGGTAGCGAATATGGACGGCATGATTCGGGACGTGGAGATTCTGGGGTACTTTCTAGATACCGTTAGCGACTCTGAACCAGCGTAGGCGCAACCTGTTCGTACAGCCGGACTAAGGCGGCAATATTATCCTTGAGAGTGTAGTCCTGGAGGACCCGTTGGCGGGCTTTTTGACCGAGCATGGCCCGGATCTCGGGGAGGTCCACCAGCATTGGTAGGACTGTCCGTAACTGGGTGCTGACGTTTTGGGGTTCAAGTAAGATCCCCACGCCCTTGAGAACTTCGCCATCGGCTCCAACATCGGTCGCGACACAGGCTACCCCGCAGGCCATACTTTCTAGCAAGGCTAAAGATAGCCCCTCGACCTGGGAGGGTAAGACAAACACATCTGCCCCGCGCAAGATCTCGATGCGCTCCTCCTCCGTGGGCACAAAGCCTAGCCAGACTACCCCCTCGGCACTGGGATAGAGTCCTTGGAGGGCGGGGCGCAGGGGACCGTCCCCGAGAATTGCTAGCTTGGTATGGGGCCCGAAATCCAGTTGCTGCCAAGCTTTGAGGAGGGCTTCGACATTCTTCTCGGGAGCCAGTCGGCCCATGTAGACAAAGAGGTGTTCTGCTCGTAATTTCTTTTTTATCTCAGAAGGACCAGGACTATATTTCTCAGTATCTACGCCGTTGGGGATGACCAAGGTGCGGGTACGGGGGACATTGAGACGGGCCAAAAGGTTGCGCTGGAGTTCCGAAAAGACAATTACCCGGTCGTAGAGGGCGAGGAAAGGCGCGTACAGTTGGTACATCAAATACTGGGTATTAGCGGCGATATTGCGGCGGCGGCGGTCAAAGGCGGGATGGAAGGTAGCTACTAAAGGCAATCCCAACTCTTGGCAGATCTCTGGGAGTGCAAAGTCCAGGGTAGAAAGCGTCAAAGAGGCATGAACCACATCGGGCCGCAACTCGCGCAGGGAATCAGAGAGCCGTTTACGCGCCGAGAGACTGGGCAAAGTATAGGCTTGGGAGCGATAGAAATAGGGCAGGGTGAGTTCAGCTTCTGACTCGTCTTCTTGGGCAAAATGTAAAAAGCTGACGCGATGCCCGAGGGCAATCAAACTATTAGTAATCTCACGGCTGTAGGTGACATTGCCACAGAAGGGAGCCTTCTTACCGAGCCAAGCAATGTGCATGTAATTCTCAGACGCTTATCTCATACTTTACGTCAATTTGTCACCCCGAGACTACTCATCAGGGCGGAAAAAGACCTCAACGGTCACAGGAAGGCAGGCGCGGGGCTAATTCGCTCTGGATGGCGGCGAACACTTCAGTGGGTCGGGGCGTGCCATTAATTCTGATAACTCGTGTGGGTTCTGCTTGGTGCAAGTGGCAAAATCCCTGGTAAACCCGTTCATGGAAGGCCGAGGTCTCAGCTTCCAGACGGTCAGGCGCACGTTCCTTCCGTACCCTGGCGCGTCCTACCTTGGGCGGAACATCTAGCCAGAGGGTGAGATGGGGTTTGAGGCCCTGGGTGGCGAGGGTGTTGAGTTGGTGGAGCATGGCTAGGTCCAACCCCCGGCCCCAACCCTGATAGGCCAAGGTGGAATCGGTATAGCGGTCACACAGAATTAACTGACCCTGCTGCAAGGCGGGCCGGAGGACTTCAGTAACGTGTTGGGCACGATCCGCCGCAAACAACAAAAGTTCAGCGGTGGGCGTGATGGTCTGGGCCGGGTCTAGGAGCCAAGCGCGGACCTGTTGACCCAGAGCCGTCCCGCCCGGTTCATGAGTCTGGCAGACCACATAGCCAAGCTTGGTCAGCCAAGGTTGCACTAGACGGACCTGGGTGGACTTACCCGCCCCTTCACCGCCCTCAAACGTAATGAACATTTTAGCTACACATGGGGTATTAAAAATCTTACCCTCGTGCTTGGACTAGAGACAAATTCTCTCTCTGGATGGATTAAGTTACCTAGCACCCACCAGGGCTGAACTACGCTTTAGGGAAAATCGTCTCAATCGTCAACTGTGGAAATAACCGATGCGGAAATTACTGCTTAGTTTGACCTTGATCCTAGGGACCCTGGGCGGGGTCGTCTTAGCCACCCGTGCCCAAAACCAAGTCCCTACGGGTGACCTCAATTCCACCCTTAACGTCGGGGGGGTTAACTGCTCCTTCAAAATCCACATCCCCCCCAGCTACAACGGCACCAAGCCAGTTCCCTTGGTCTTGACCCTCCATGGGCGGAGCGGGAACGGTGATATCGTGGCTCGTTACACCGGGATGAGTGCTAAATCTGACCAAGAAGGATTTATCGTCGCCTATCCCAATGCCCTGGGTTCCCCCTCGGCCTGGAACTCTGGGTACAACACGGGCCGCAATAACGGCGACGATGTGGCTTTTCTCAGAACTTTGATTGACCGTTTACAAAAAGACTTCAACATTGATACCCAGCGGATCTATGTGACCGGGCATTCCAGTGGTGCGATGATGAGCTATCGCCTAGGTGCAGAATTATCGGACCGGATTGCCGCGATTGCGCCCGTTGCCGGGTCCATCGGCGCGAAACTCCCCGGTGGGCAGACCGTAACCATCCCCGACCCCAAGTCCCCGGTTTCCGTGGTGGCAGTCCACGGTCAGCAAGACCCCACCGTGCCCTACAACGGCAGTCAGGGCCGCCGGGAGAATTTTTTACCCGTAGCGCAATCGGTTAATTTTTGGGTGAAGGAAAACGGCTGTAACCCCACGCCCCAACGCACCAATCTCAATGGCAACAAGGTGATTCAAGAGACCTACGGCGGCTGCCAAGGGAACACCAACGTCAGCCTATATACCGTTGTCAATGGCAACCACAGTTGGCCCGGTGCCCAGACCAAGCGCGGTAAAGAGAACGCTGACCTAGCCGCCACCGATGTGATCTGGGATTTCTTCGAGCGTCACCCCCGCGCCGGAACTAACTTGACCGCCTCAGCTAGTACCAGTACCGCAATGAGTACTGTCGCCGCCCCCGTTGAGCTCGAGCCCATGACGGCTGCCCCGACTGCGCCGACCACCGGGAACCGCCGGGATAACTTCACGCAGGCGATGCAGCAGTTGGACCTCACCCCCAGTCAGCAGCAGCAGATGCGTGCCCTTTACCAGCGCAACCGGGGCAACATGAAAACGCCCCAGGTCCGGGCTGAGGCCCAGCGCATCCTAAGTCCTTCTCAACTGGCCCAAGCCAAGCAACTCTTGGCCCAGCGCGGGGATAGTTCTTCCCTGGCCGGGGCTAGCAGTCCCGTGGTGACGGCAACTCCAGCCGCCGTCGGGACGAGCCGGGACGGGTTTCAGATCTCCTATCAAGCCGGGACCCGCGACGAGGCGGGCAAGTTCATGGGCGGGACAGAGTTACGGCTGTTGACGGCCCACAAGGGTAAAGTCTACGCCGGGATCGAGACTTGGATGGACCGACCGGGCAATGACCCCGCCATTGGTGCCCAGATCTTGGTCTTGGATAGCTCCACAGGCCGTTGGCGGTTGGACCATGAATTCACTGAGCCCCTGCCCCGGGCCACTCGTCGGGGCAACAAACGCAATGAGGGGGTAACGGTCCTCCAATCCGTGACCTTCACCACCGATGCCCAAGGCCGCAAGCTTGACCAGCCTGTTTCGGTCCTGTTTGCAGCTTGTCGGGACTTCCTAGGGGTTACTTCGGTCTATAGCCGCGATGACCGTACAGGCCGCTGGGTCGAGATGCGCCTTGATGCGCGCCAGGGGAAGGCCACTGTCCGCAGTCTGACCCTGCACCAAGACCGAGTGACTAAAGTGGACCGGGTTTTTGTGGGGACGCGCCCGGTGGGGATCTTCAGTGGGGTTTACGACCCGAATCGCCCCGGCAATATCCGCTGGGATGAGAAGCCGGAGATCGATGCCAATGAGGGTCGTCCGATGGCCTTTGCTGAAGCCAACGGCAGTCTCTACATGATCAAAGAACCAGCGGTCTTCCGGCGGATCGATGGTGCCCAACCGCGTTGGGAAAAAGTCTACAGCTACCCCCCTAACCGGAGCGGGAGCAGTGGTCTACGGGGTCTGACCGCTATCCCCAATCCCAAGGGACAAGGGGAGTCCTTGCTGGCAGCGATGGAAGGCAAGAATAGCTACATCGTCCGTATTGACCCCGCCGACAACCACAAAGCCACCCAGGAACTCAACGTCACCCAGTTCGCGGCCCAGAAGCTGGGTAAGCGGGTCCCCTATGCCATCGTCGCCAACAACACCATGACCCCGGTGGCAGGTGGGAATCTCCTCATCAGTCTCCAAATCCATCCCACGGATGGCGGGGATGCTTCTTACTTGGTGCGTCAGAGCAATGGCAATTACCAGTTGCAGCGGGTCCTCGATCCCCGGACTAATCCCAGAGTCGGGCTAACCACAACCCGGACAATGGTGGTTTCGCCCTTTCCCGAGGACCGGGGCCAAGTGGTCTTCCTCGGTGGTTTTGACGCTGATGACAAACCGACCCACAATGCAGCCTGGGTGGTGCGGGCGAGTGTGGATGCGGTCTTGGGCCGCCGGGGGACGAGCTAATTGACAC
>NZ_JAAXLT010000113.1 GCF_013285555.1 Candidatus Cyanaurora vandensis
AGGTAAACCCCTGGTCCCCTCCCAGAAAAAGGACCGCTCCCCGTGCGTACCAATCCCAGTCAGCTTGGGTGCGCCCCGTCACCAAAAATCGTTGATAGGCCCCCGCCGCCTGGACCCGCGTGACCCCCGATAAACTCTGGGCCAAGGCGACTTCATTCCCACTGGCATTACTACAGGGAGCCAGGATCACCGAGATGCGCCAGTCGGGATGTTGGCTATGAATGAGAGCTACCACCGGACGGACCCAGGTACTCAGCTCCCCTGGTCCGTTACTCACAATCAAGAGGTCTATCGCCATCACCAAAAAACCTGGGCCGACCGCTCGACCAGCCAGGGGTGATAAACAAAAACCAGCACCACAAAAGCCAATACCCCCAGGTACGCCGGACGGAGGAATTCCTTGAGGACTAGGGTTTGATGGCCCTGGAGGATGGCGGCGAAAGGAATTACTGAGGTCCGTGCTTTCAATGCTAAAAAAGCTTCCCCATAGCGGGTGTAGAGCCGTCGGTCCCCATGCCAGACGGCAAAGCTGTGGTAACTGACCAGACCTAAAGCCGTCACCAAGGCAAAAGAAGTCCCTAACCAAAGAACGTGAGCTACACACCAGAGCGTCATCCCAGTCAACTGAGGATGGCGAGTAATCCGGGTAATCCCCGTCTCGTAGAGCCGCATTTGGGGCTTAGCAATCGCGGCGACTTCCAGCAGATTAAATGTCGCGGGATACAGAAACAAAAACGACACTGCCGACAGGACCAACACCACCCCCTGCACCCACGCACTACCGCGTAGGTCCCACAATAGCCAACCGTCATAACGGTGGTTGATAAAATAAACGAGCATGGGCACCGCGAGCCCCAAACTCGTCAGCGCGAACAGAACTCGATAGGCCCGTGGACCCACCACCGACTCTACCCGCAACCGCCAGCCTGCCAGCCCACTGTGGACTAAGGCAAAAACTAATATCCAGGCCAGCATCACCCCGTGGGACACACCCAACCTCCAACCTTGTCTCCGTACTTTAACTAACCTGAGGGAGGGGTCACCCGAAAAACTTCTTCTAAGTAAGCTACCCAACACTTGAGCTACATGATATTTTTCCAACTTTTACAGGGCGTACTTGACGCGTAAAAAAGATACTACAATTTCTCCATGTTCGACAATATCTGTAAATTCCTGGCAGAAACCTTCCCCGCCGACTTTGCCCAATGGCTATTGGGAACACCCCTGACCCTCACCGAGCTCAGCCCCTCGGAACTCTCTTTGGAACCTATTCGCGCCGATGCCCTGATTCTATTGCAAACGGAGGACCTCGTGTTGCACCTAGAATTTCAAACGCAAGCGCGGTCCGATATTCCTTTTCGCATGATTGATTATCGGCTGCGGGTCTACCGTCGTTTTCCTCACAAGCAGATGCGTCAAGTCGTTGTCTATCTACAGCCCACTACCTCCGAGCTAGTCCAGCAAACAACCTTCACATTGGAACAAACCCGCCATGAATTTGCTGTGATCCGGTTGTGGGAGCAACCCACTCAGGCTTTCCTCGCCGCTCCGGGGCTATTACCTTTTGCCGTGTTGAGTCAGACCGATAACCGCCTCAGTACGTTACAGCAAGTGGCTCAGGCGATTAGCCAGATCCCTGACCCGCGCACCCAGAGTAATGTGGCGGCCTCGGCGTTCATCCTGGCTGGGTTAATATTAGAGCAAGAAGCAATTGAACGAATCTTGCGGAGGGACATGATGCGAGAGTCAGTAACCTATCAAGCTATCAAAGCAGAAGGCAAAGTAGAAGGCAAGGTAGAAGGCAAGGTAGAAGGCAAAGTAGAAGGCAGTCAGCAAAAGGCCCAACAGATTGCCACTAATTTGCTGAGTGAGGGCATGGAGCTGGCTACGGTTGCCCGTGTGACTGGATTGACAGTTGAGCAGGTACAGCAGTTAGTGGCAGGCAGGGAGAATCAGGTATAGATTACCGAACAAGATCCTCCCTAACCCCCCTGCTAGGTTGGACGGTTAGACAGAGCCTCAGTGCGGACGGCAAGGTTGCGCGTGTTACCTTGGCGGGCAATCTGAAAGTTCAACCGCTGACCTGGTTTTGTTTTCTCGATCGCTCCTTGGACTTGGTTTACATCCGCCACAGGCGTGTCCCCGATCTGGATGATTACATCCCCCGCCGCGAGTCCCGCCCGGTCTGCTGGCGAATCCGGGAGAACTTCTTGGATTAAGACCCCAGCAGTTACGCCGGGATCGAAGCCATCCTGCTGGAGAGCTTGGGCAATCTGGGGCGTCAGGTCCACCATCTTCAAGCCCACGTAGGAACGAGTGACACTGCCCTGACTAATCAATTGTTGCGCCACCTGACGGGCTAGGTCTATGGGGATAGCAAACCCCAGACCCTGAGCACCCTGGATGATCGCAGTATTGATCCCAATCACTTCCCCACGCAGGTTGATCAAGGGTCCACCGGAGTTGCCGGGATTGATGGCGGCATCGGTCTGGATAAAATCCACCCGTTTCTCAGAGATGCCAATCTGGGAACTGGGTCGCCGGAGTGCGCTGACGATCCCCGCTGTCACCGTATTCTCAAACCCCAAGGGATCGCCCAAGGCCACCACAAACTGACCGGGCCGCAGGTTACTCGAAGAACCCAAGACCGCAGCGGGCAGTTGTCCGGCCCCGTCAATCTTGACCACCGCAATATCGGTAATCGGGTCCGTCCCCAGCACCCGGCCCTGGAACTGCCGTTCATCCGTCAGTTTCACCGTCACTTGTTGGGCGTTAGCAACGACGTGGGCATTGGTCAAGATGGTCCCGTTGGGGTCAATGATGAAACCGGAACCCTGGCCTTGCTGGATCTGTTGACGCGGCTGGACCCCGAAAAACTCCTGCATGAACCGGCGGTAGCGCGGGTCCCCGAAGGAACTGTCCGCTACCACCGAACGCACCTGGATCGAGACTAAGCTCGGGGTCACCCGTTGGGCAGCATCAGCAATGAAATCTGTCCCTGGGACCGAGCCACCACCCGCCGGCGGACTGGGGATCACCGGCGCGGTAGGCGCACTACTGGCGGTATTAGGAGCTGCTGTAGAATTTTCTGTCCCCGGTGTAGCACAACTTACCAAACTTAACGCTACAGCCAAGCCAAGGCCCCATCGCTGGTCCATATCAACCCTCGACGACGCGTACTTTATTCATCCGGTCGCCTTGACGAATCGCATTCACCACCTTCAACTGCGCCTGGTCCACCACCTGCCCAAAAACCGTATGCACTCCATCCAAATGACTCTGAGGACTGTGGGTGATGAAGAACTGAGAACCGCCCGTATTGCGACCCGCGTGGGCCATGCTCAAGGTCCCAAATTCATGACGGTGAGGGTTGCCCTTGGTCTCACAGTTAATTTGATAACCCGGCCCGCCCGTCCCGATTTTACGGTCACCGGGAGACAAGGTCTTACTGAGCGGGTCGCCGCCCTGGACCATGAAGTTAGGGAGCACCCGGTGGAAGCTACAGCCGTCATAAAACCCCTCATTGCTGAGCTTTTCAAAGTTCGCCACGGTCTTAGGCGCGTCTTGCTCAAAAAGCTCAACCTCGATATTGCCCTTGTCCGTCTCAAAAATGACCTTTTTCATCGTGCTAGGTACCCTCGGTATTTCTCAATTATAAAGCGGTGGCTTAAAGCCCCTGCTCACGCTCCGCCAGGGTAAAGAGGTCCTTGTCCCCCCGCCCGGAGCAATTGATCACCACGGTTTGGGTGGAGGGCAACTGGGGCATCAAGGTTTCAAGGTAGGCAAAGGCATGGGCGGTCTCCAGGGCCGGGATGATTCCCTCAAGCCGCGACAGGAGTTTCAAGGCCACCAAGGCTTCCTCATCAGTCACGCTGTAATACTCCGCCCGTCCGCAGTCCTTAAGGTAACTGTGTTCCGGTCCCACACCGGGATAGTCCAGTCCCGCACTAATTGAATGCGCTTCGAGGACTTGTCCTTCGTTATCCTGCAACAGATAACTCATCGCCCCGTGTAAAACTCCCTGGCGGCCCTGGGTCAAAGTTGCCGCATGACGACCCGTCGCCACTCCCGCCCCCGCCGCCTCAATGCCAATCAGTCGGACAGCGAGATCCGGGACAAACTCATGGAAAAGCCCCATGGCATTAGAACCCCCGCCCACACAGGCAAGCAACACATCAGGCGTGCCCCCCCACTGGGCCAAAGCCTGCGCCCTAGTCTCCTGCCCAATCACCGCCTGAAAATCCCGGACCATCATCGGGTAAGGGTGGGGTCCTGCCACGGAACCGAGGATGTAATGGGTCGTCTCCACATTGGTCACCCAGTCGCGGATCGCCTGGGAGGTGGCATCCTTGAGCGTCCCGTTCCCGGCCTGTACCGGCTCCACCCGCGCCCCGAGTAATTGCATCCGGTAGACATTGAGTTTTTGGCGGGCCATGTCCTCCGTACCCATATACACGGTGCAGTCCAGACCAAACCGGGCACAGACCGTCGCTGTCGCCACGCCATGCTGACCCGCGCCAGTCTCGGCAATGATGCGCCGTTTCCCCATCCGTCGCGCCAGGAGGACTTGACCCAGAGCATTGTTAATCTTGTGGGCACCCGTGTGATTGAGGTCCTCGCGCTTGAGGTAAACCCGGGCACTGGCATAGTGCTGGGTCAGCCGTTCGGCAAAGTAGAGCGGGGTCGCCCGTCCGACATAGTGGGTCAAGAGGTCTTGGAGCTCGGCCTTAAATGCTGGCTCCTGGGTAATGCGGTGGTAAACCTCGGTCAGTTCCACCAAGGCCTGCATCAAGGTCTCCGGGACGTACTGCCCCCCATACACGCCAAAACGTCCCCTCGGGTCTGGGCGTAGCTCCAAAGCTACATCTGCTGTCAACATAGGTACTTCCTCGCTCTGCCCCAGTTTGACAGTTTTTACCCGGTGTTGCTGGTTGTAAACAACTCCTCCCTGAAGGGAGAAGCTTTCAGAAGCCCTGCAACTGGCAAGCCAGCCACGGACCGCGAGGCGAGTCTACAAGTCGCCCCAATTGA
>NZ_JAAXLT010000114.1 GCF_013285555.1 Candidatus Cyanaurora vandensis
AGATTACTTAATCGCGGAGAACTCAAGATTGATTGGGGTCGCAGGATTAAAAATAAAGGTAATTCTATAAATGCAAGTTAGATGCGTGTCAGCTTACCTGTTTCATTGCTTGCAGTAAATCAGGATGCTGTTGCAAATTCCAGAGATGCCGCCGTAAATGATCCTTGAAATACCCTGCTTCCGTGGGAGCCTGCCTTAATAGCTCAGCCAGAGTTACCTTTTTGAGGGCCAAATGATACAAAGCCAAGCGCACTAAAAAAGGATGCCCACCCAACAACGCTGCCAAGGCCACTACGACCTCCCGCGCCTGAGCTAGATCATGTTTTTCGATCAACGCCTGCATCTCAACTGGGGTGAAATCAGGCAAGATAACTGGATAACCTACATTTCCAAAGGGAGAAGTAGCACCATCCAGATGGACATATACTTCGGTGGAATGCACTACGATCAGCCTTAATTTTTTCCACAGATCATTATTCTTGCTTAACTCATTCCACCCCCTCAGCATTGGGAAAAAGGCTTGGGCAATCTTCTCGTACGGAAAAATTTGATCCACCTCATCCAAACTCAAGACAATCGGTACCTCTTGCTCAGAAAGAATATACTCTTCAAAATAATGGGTACAATTGCTAACGGAGTCATAAGTTTCTTCATCCCAGGATTCATTCATGCGTTGGGATGAAACACCAAGCTGACGACCGACTAAAGCACAAAAACGGCGTAAAAAGAGATTTAAGCTACCGAAACTAGAAGCCTCCCATAATTGAAAACTTAGAGAAGGTGTACGATATCCTTGCTGCCTTGCATGGTTACTGAGCCTTGCCAAGAGCGAAGTTTTTCCCATTTGTCTGGGTGCTTTGATCCGAAGCAAGGCCGACTCCTGCTCAATCAGCCGATAACAGGGGCGTTCTACATCACGCTCTACATAAAAAGGCGAAGTAATCTTCATAACACCAGTAGGAAATTCTAGGTCAGCTTCAGGTAAAGGCCTCATCTCATTATCAAACTCAGGAACTTCCGGCTCTGTGATTTGCTGTTGCGTAAATGAAATACCTTGGCCTACTACATTCAAAACAACACTCACCAAACGTTGGGTATCTTCTGAGCCACGCCACCGTTCCTGTGGGACATGCTCCAAATAAGACCGTAACTGATAATTCAACGGCACCCCCAAGCACACTTGAATGGGTAAAATTTGAGGTTTTCCATTTTGACCACATAACTCTCTAGCTCTACGCACCACTTCGATCACCATTTCACTCGTCGCGGCCCCATTAGACAACAAGAGCAATAAATAATCACTCTGTTCTAATTCTTGGTCAATCCGTTTGGGCCAATCTTCCCTCAGCCCAATGATCTCCTCCGCCATAAACGGTACATGTTTTGCCCCCAATAATGCTTCGTAAAATGCATGTGCCAATCCGATATCTGGCTCCTTACTACGATAGCTAATAAAAATACGTCGGTGAGTTTGCGCTTGGGTTGGGTCCGGCGTACCTACTTGCTGAACCTCTGATTGCTTTTCTGAATCAGTGATCAAATTAGTCAAGTCCTCTTTGAATTGAGGATCATTAAGAATTTCCTGTTCAATCGCTGGACGAATCGCCGCCAACACTTCGGAAGTTGGCTCCTCTTGAGCCAAAATCTGCGCCTCGGCTCTGCCCTTAAAGCGTTCTTGAAGGGCTCTTTTTACTGCACTCGAACCCTGTCTGACGCTATCAGATAAAAGATTTGCCGCCGCACCGCCCAATATTGCCAATACCAAGCCTGTGAGTGGGTCCATAACCAAAAGTAGATGAGTTGACGAGATTTTACCATTTTTTTGAATTTGAATCTGATGAGTATAAATCACTATCCACACCTTAAAGAATTGATGATTCCTTGGCATGGCGGACAAAGTAGTTGATGCAACTTGTTATTGGACTGCCTCATGAGCGTCGGGTACTTCACAACAAACGGTCAGACTGTATAGACCCACTTAATTTTACAATTGAGCCATGAACAGTAAGCATCTCTGGCCCGTCCTCTCGATCCTCCTAGGCGTGAGTTGGTTAGGGCTGATTGTGGCGGATGGATTTTATGCAGCAGACCACCGTTGGGGACAGGGGATCAGTGAGACTCAAGGCCATTTAGCCCTGTTGGGGCTGGCCCTGTTGGTGTTGGCGCGTCCGTTGCGCCCGTGGTTACCCCAACTGCCCCAGGAACGCCGCTGGCTCGGACTGACGACCCTCGGTTTTGCCCTGACCCACACCCTAAGCACGGTTAAGCACAGTTTGGGCGGGCGGTGGGACGGGGTGTTATTCCTAGAGCCAAATTTACAACTGGGGTTGGGATTAGGGGCGGTGTCGCTGGGGTTACTGCTCCCGTTGGCCTTGACCAGTTTTGACAAAGCCCGCCGTGCCCTCGGTCCCTTTTGGCAAAAACTCCATTGGCTTATCTTTCCGGCAGCCATCCTCGCGGTTCTGCATACCCTGGGGACGGGCGTTCATTACTTGAATTTAGTCAATGGGGCCGGGTTAGTCGTCGTCGGCCTCGCTGTGGGCTGGTTGCGTTGGGCCTTACTCACCCCACCAGCCAATTCACCGCCCCCCACAGGTCCGGGGCCACAAAATCCGGCTTGACGGTGTGCTGATAATCTCCCCCCAACACTCGTTCTCCGAACCCGGAAGTGACTAGGACCGCCCTGACTCCGGCGTTATGGGCCATATCCACATCGGTTGCTTTATCTCCCACCATGAAACATTGCCCAAGCTCTAAGTCATACCGCCAAGCCGCTTGAACGAACATCCCAGTATTGGGTTTGCGCCAAGTGGACCAGCGCGTATGACTGGGGCTAACTCCCCCCGCCTGGGGACTGAGATAGGGACAGTAGCTCACACTGTCCAAACGTGCCCCCGCCGCCTGCCACAAAAGCTCCCCCAACCGCTGATGCAACCCGTCCACATGGTCTTGACCGTAATAACCCCGCGCCGGACCTGACTGATTGGAGACCAGACAGGTGAACCAGCCCGCTTGGTTAAGGAGTGCCACCGCCTCAGCCGCCTTGGGCATCAGATATAGATTGTGGCGTTGGCGGATATAGCCCACCTCCTGATTGAGGACACCATCGCGGTCTAAGAACACAGCTCTCATGGCCTTCATCCTCCTTGCTCCCCATCCAGTATGTAAAAATGCAACATTGTCCTCTAGCTCGGCCCATGCCCACTTACCACTTCGTTGCCGCCAGTAAACATTTTATGACCGTGGTTGAGCCCGTCCACGAGATCCTTACCGAACGCCAGCGCAATTATCAGGCCCAGGGTAAGCCGATTGACTTTTGGTGGGTGGACCAGCCCCAGTTCCTCCTCGAACCCCAGTTCGCTCAGCTCGCCTGCCCGCGCCCTGCTGTCGCTGTCGTCTCCACGGACCCACTCTTCATTCGCTGGCTTAAGAACCGACTGGCCTACGTAGTAACCAGCTCTCTGGTCAGTCCCGAAATTCCCTGCTAGCTGGGCACCCGGGCTGATATCATAGTTAAGCACCTATGGGTCGGTGCCCGAGTGGTTAATGGGGGCGGACTGTAAATCCGCTGGCTCTGCCTACGTTGGTTCAAATCCAACCCGGCCCAGAGTATACGTTACAGCCTCTAACCCCGCCCTAGGTGGGGTTTTCGAGCATCAGGGCATTTGTTACCCACTGCTACTGCGAGGGACGACATAATATGGAGTGGGTTATATTTTGGTAACGGCAACGGACACGTGGTAACGCACGGTAAAAATGATGAAAACACCTGAAACCCTTGTCAAGGAATTAAACCAGCGATTAAAGGATGGGCGGGTTGGCGTTACCATCTGGTTACAGCCGGGACGCAATAAGTTGTACCTCCGGGGCAATTTCCCACCTAAGCAAGGAAGCTCCCAGACCCTACCCCACCGCCAAGCCTTGACCCTCGACCTACCCGCCAATGAAACAGGCATCAAGGTAGCCTTTAACCGGGCCAAGGAAATGGGCTCACAACTAACCCAGGGGAAATTCAAATGGGAAACGCATCTCCCCACTGAGAAAACCCATTCCCATCAAACCATAGAGGCATGGGTAGAGAAGTTTGAAGCCTCCTACTTCGGTAAGCGCAAGCGTACCCCCAAGACCCAAACGACTTGGGACGGGGATTACTGGATGGTCTATCGCACCCTTACCCGTAGCCATGTTTTGACCCTCGATGTGTTGACTACCGCTGCCCTAAGCTCAGAGCCGGACACGCGCACCCGGCAACGCTTCTGTATGGCTCTTGGTGCGCTGGCGCGATTTGCGGGCCTTGATCCGGCCCCATTAACTGAGTTGCGCGGTAACTACGGTAACGCTTCCACCATGCCCCGTGAGTTGCCTAGCGACGATCAGGTAATAGAAGGATGGCAGAACCTAAGCCATGCCCCCGCCTGGGTACGGTGGTCTTTTGGGATGATGGCGGCCTATGGCATCCGGCCTCATGAGCTTTTTAGCCTTGACCTGGAGGACTTCCTTGGAGGGAGCGATAGAGTCCGTGTCACTGGAGATACCAAGACGGGACAGCGGTTAGTCCTACCCCTTCAAAGAGAATGGGTAACGCTATTTCAGTTACGACAAATCGCACTCCCCGCCAGCAATGGGAAAACCAATCAAGCCCGAGGGGAAAAAATCTCTGAGGGCTTCAAATACTGGAGCGTTCCCTATCCTCCTTACCACTTGCGTCATGCCTGGGCAGTACGGGCTATTCGGGTAGGGCTTGAATCCTCCGTAGCGGCCCGGATGATGGGCTACAGTTTGACCGTCCACAACCGTTCCTATCAGAAATGGTCGAGTGAAGCTGACCTGGAGAGAGCATACCAACGAGTTATAGGAGGGTAGATGAAGGATAAGTACTACTCGTTTTATCGTGTCAAAGTGCTAGGTAAACGCAACGGCGTGTCAAGACTCGAAACTTACACAGAAATACTCAGAATCAATGTCAAGCTAATAGACCAGCAAACTGGGCGGACCGCACAAGAAAAAAGCGAACAAATAGCGCAACTAACAAGGACTTTTATAGCGGAACTAACAAGGGCTGAGGTTGAGGTAGGGAAAGCTTCCCAAGCCCTATTTCTGTTTTCGATATGGAATGATTGGGCAATGCTTAATATCGCCGACCCTGAGCTATCCTCTAAACAAATGATGGAATGGATGTGCAATAAGTATGAACGAGATGAGCGGACTATCCAAAGGTGGATACGTGCTACAAAAAAGGAATCTCCAGACAGGGAATCATTATCTAGGGAAGTGTTAAGAGCGAAATACAGCCCAGAAGATAGAGCTGTATTTGGTCAAATGATACTCGCTGAGACAGTATGCGAAATGACAACAAACCCCTTTTATTAGATGATTAGAGGAAGAGAGGAGGATTATTAGGATGTCGCGATTTAGCCTCTCAATTTCCCCAAGAAACCAGGCGCAAACTTGCGGAAGGCGGACACCTTGGGGCCGACAATCCCACGGGCACCCGTAAAAGGGTCTAACCGCCGGTGAGGACATCTATCAACCATAGGATGTCGGGATGTAGGCGATCAAATTCCCATCAGACCCAAACTCTGAAACCAGGCCCAAGCTCTGAAACCCAGTCCTAGGCGGAAAATCTACGAATGATTTGAGCCTTCCACCTGGTTATATGACAAGTAATGGAACTAGGTGTCGTTGTTTACAGATTTATCTTCTTAGATACTAGGTGCTATGAGTTGAGATTGAAACATGGTTGATTTACCCACTTCAGATAAGTGGCTATTTTCCCTAGCAGAAGCCTCCCGGAAATCTGGGCTTAGTGTTGCCAAGCTACGCAAAGATATTCTGACTGGCAGACTCTACGAGCCCGTCCTAGTCCGCATTGGGAGCCGGGTCCTGGTACACCCGGAATTGTTTTACTGCTGGCTAACCCAGGATTGCGAAACTCTAACCGCCACAATTGCCGCTTACCTGAAAAGTCAAGCGCGGCCCTTGCGTACCCGGCCCCAATGTTTGAAAAGTTGAAGCCCCCAGCCGCCACAGCCGAGAGCTTCCGAAAACACGAGAGGACCCCATCAATGACCATATTAATCTTTCCCCCGCGCACAAAAGGCCTACCTGAAAGGTCGCCCGACTATGAAGCGTGGCGCGAGAACGGCCCCTGGGTCGGCCCCGTCGGTCAACCGCTATGGCCCCAGTGGTTACGAGAAATAGAACGCGATCGCCGTCTACCCCTGGAGCAATCGCCCCCGTGTCGCACCTGTGGCGGTGAAACCCATTTCACCCCTGGGCGCGGCCCACACTGGCGCGGTTGTCGCTGTATACAGTGTGGGGCGCATCGCTGGCTACCGCGTCCCCGGCCTTCAAGTGGAGATAAATCATGACCGCCGCCCGTAACCCGGCATTGGGGGTGAGTGTTGGGATACCCGCGCCCTGGGTACTCACTCTAGTTAAAGGAAAACGTCCCTACCGCCCTCAGTGGCAGACGGAGAAACCCCTAGGACGGGCTTTTATTGAAGGGGAAATGCAATCAGGTCACGCTACCGGGCTGGGCCTACGGTTGGGTGAGGTATCGGGGGGATTGGTAGCGGTTGACCTGGACGGCCCCAGTACATCCGACTACCTCAAGGTCAATGGTTGGGACTTGCCCCCGACAGTGGGATGGACAAGCGGGAAAACAGGACGCGCTCAATGGCTCTACCAGATTCCCAAAAGCCTTTGGGAGAACTTGGACAACCGCAAGGTTCTGGAGACGGGCATCGAAGGCGAACAGGTAGAAATCCGATGGAACCACCATCAATCCGTACTACCACCGTCCGTTCACCCCGAGACAGGCAAGCCCTACCAGTGGCTCACCTCCCCAGATGTGGCCCCGGTTGCCCCCGCCCCCGCTTGGCTTGTGGAACTGCTAACCCGGCCCCCGCGCGAAGAACGGAAGGTCATCGAATTTCCCGTACAGGATACTTCCTGGGGAGACATTGACCGCGCCCGCTCCTACCTCGCCGCTCTCAAGCCCTATCGTGCTGATGATTACCAGACCTGGATCGCCGTGGGGATGGCCCTCAAGGATGTGAGCGATGACCTGTTACCAGACTGGGACAACTGGAGCGCGAACAGTGCCAAGTACAAGCCGGGAGAGTGTGATCGCCGGTGGGAATCCTTTAAACGGGATGGCGTGGGCCAAGGCACCCTAGGCAAGCTGGCTAAAGAGGATGGCTGGGTCAGCCCTAAACGAGGGAAGACCCGCCGCGCTACCGGGCAGAGTGCCACGGCCCAGCCCGAGACCGGGGCAACCGCCACCGCCGAGGGTCTAACCTTTGACGAGGACTACACCGAGGAGACGCGCGCCGCCCTGGAGCGGTTGAACGAGCAATAAGCCGTCATCCGGTTCAATCCACAAGGACTTTGGGATATCGCCGGGCGCAAACCCCTAAACTCCGTCCACTTTCACCTACTCCTGAAAAATCGTAAAGGGCAATATCTGGAAGAAGGGAAGGACGGCCCACGGGTGGTGAGTAAGCCCTTAGCCTACCTGTGGGAGTCCTGGTCAGGCCGCCGGGAACATGACCAAGTGGACCTCCTGCCCGAGCAACCCACCACCGCCCAGACCTTAAACCTGTGGCACGGTTGGGGCGCGACCCTGTGCCCATCAGCCCCCCCCGCTGCCCTCTGGACGCTCCATCTGGATGTCGTCTTCGGGCTACGGGATTGGGAGGGGACCCCGACCCCGGTCAGTGCTGAGCAACGCGCCACCCTCCAAGCCGATAGAGACTGGTTTGAACGCTGGCTGGCCTATCCCATCCAATGCCCAGGGGCGAAGCTTAGAACGATGGCCCTGCTGTGGAGTCGTACCCAGGGGGTTGGGAAGACCACGATCACCGAACTGCTGCAAGGCATTTATGGCGAACACTTCCTGGAAGTGGAGAGCGCATTTTTTGAAGCTGGCTTCAATGGCCCCTTAGTCGGGAAGCTCTTTATCAGTGCGGAGGAGGTCCTCTGTGATGGACGTTTTGCCTTCATGAATCGGCTAAAGGGGCTAGTCACCAGCCCCCGCGTCGGTATCAATGTGAAGCATGGTGCCCAGTTTGAAGCGGTCAACCGTTTCAATTTATTGGCAACATCGAACCATCCCAACGCCCTACACCTCGACGACCAAGACCGCCGCGTATTCGTCCATGAGTTGACCGCCGGGACCCCGCCGCCGGGTTACTTCAGCCGGTTGTACGAGTGGGGGGAGTCGCAAGCCGGGAAGGATGCCCTATTTACCCATCTACGGACCCTAGCCATGGGCGATTTTGACCCCTACGCCCCGGCCCGTGTGACGGAGGCCAAGTTACGGATGGTGGACAATTCCCGGTCAGACCTGGACCGCTGGATTGATGAGCTGGAGTTCTCCGGGCTGCCGGACTTGGTGGAGCTGAAGGTCTTAGTTGAGAAGGCCCGCGCCGCCTGTCCCATGACCCGCCTGCAAGCCAATACCCTTAGTGCTGCCGTCCACAAAGCAGGGTATGACACGCGCCGCCTGAGCAAAACCTATAACCAAGTCCAGTTAGTGGCAATCCGCGACGGGGCCGCGTGGCACACGGCCGACTATAGCGACTGGGGCAGGTATTGGCGCGGTGAGGTAGCGAAGTCAGAAATTAAATTCTTTCAAAAGTCATCTGAGTATCTGAGTAGTGACCAATCACAAAGCCTGGAACCGGCCCCCAGTCTGGATTCAAGCCCTACTCAGATGGTTGAGCCAGCCCCCGACCATCTGAGTAGCCAGACCGCGCCCGACCCCACCGCCCTACTCAGGTACTCAGATACTCAGATGCCCTTTCCAAAGGTTTTTAGTTTGGAAAGCGACCCCGCCCCTGGAACCCGTGTGCGCTACGTAGGCAGTACCCCCGGCCCTGGGACGGTGCTAGACCCCCGCGCCCACAAGCGCGACCCAGAGCAGGGTCACGCCCTGGTACGACTCGATGAGACCCCAGGCCCGCGCTTCCTCCTGCGGTCGCTGTTGACCCTGGAGGACCCGTCATGACCCCTGTAGAAGCGTTGACCCCCAAACAGTTGATTGCCGCGCAAGCTCTAGCCTGCGGTTTCTCGATTGCCGCCGCTGCCGCCGCGAGTGGGACCGGCGAGAAAACGATAGATAGATGGCTGAAGCTCCCCGAGTTTCAGATAGGGCTAAAAGCTATCCGCCAAGACCTTTACCAAGTAACAATCAATGCCCTGGTCGGTGCAAGTACGGACGCGGTCAAGACCCTACGAACCATCGCCCAGGACCCCAGCGCACCGCCCGCCGCCCGCGTTACTGCCGCCCGCACCATCCTGGACCAGGCAGGCCGCGCCCAGGGGGAAGCCGAACTTCTACAACGGTTAGAAGCCCTAGAGGACCTACTCAATAAGGAGCACCCATGAAAGCGCGACTAGCCCGAGCTGAACGCAAGGCCAAACAGCGAACTGCCGAGGCTATGCGAAACGCCGCCCCAGCCGTCAAAGTATGGCTAGAACCCGCCCCAGGGGTGGGACCGCCGGAGGACTTTAGAGATTATCCGAGGCAGCAGATTATAAGGATTCTGCGGTTTACCCCCGCTGACGACGAACCGTAGGCCCTCAGCTGTAGCCCGAGGGTCTAGGGTTGTGCTTGGGTACTTCTCAGGATACTAAAGAGCATCGCTACCCCCTGCTCTGTAACGGCATAGGGTAGATATTTGATATTGCTCCCACGTTTTGAGGTCACAGCTTGTGACCTTGAATTCTGTGCACTGTCCAAGGTCACAATTTGTAACCTTGAAGACTCCGCTTCTTCCTGAGTTAGCTGAAACATGAAGTCTTCGGGGAAGCGGTCTAGGTTACGCTTCACAGCCTGATTCAAGACCTTGGCAGGGACTCCGTAAAGACTGGCTAGGTCAGTATCCAGTAAGACCCGCTGCCCTCGAACCACCTGGATAGCCTGTTCTATTTGCTCATTGGAAATAATGTCATCGGTCATCCTGTCTACTCCTAGGCTGGCTGAGACTATTAGTGGGTACGGCATTCTTCCCAGGTACCTCTTGGAGCATCGGTCTAGGTTGCACTTCACCACCCACTGAGAGCATCGAAGCCCAGACGGGCTAGGTCTGCCGATACCTGGACCTGCCACCGCAGCCCCCGGTCAGTGAGTGCAGCTTGTAGGGACACTTGACCGTCTAGACCTAAAGTCCGTTGGTCGGTGTCCCACACGCGGTACCGACTGAGGGCTTGTTCCAGATGGTCAGCAGGAAGGATTAAGGGCTCATTGAGCATCGCTACTCCTATTAGTGGATAGTTCGCCCTTCACAGGGTCAATCATTGCTACCAGTTCGTCAGGAGTGCAGTTGAGAGCCTTACACAACCGGGCCACGGTCACAAACAAGTCAAGGCCATTACGCCCGGCTTCCCAATTCCTTACCGTACTCTCAGTGACACCTACCACATCTGATAGCTGACGCTGGGTGAACCCGACGCGCTTCCTCAAGTCTGCGATCTTACTCACTGGTATTTCTCCCATAGAAGTATCCTATAAAATTCTAGCGCAAAAGTCTTAGCGTTAAACTATTGACACCGTTAATACTTTAACGGTATACTGGTCCTATGAGGGATAGGAAAAGCGGAGCCGAAAAGACCGCCCGATGACTAAGGAGTCAGCCGCAAGCGACCTGGACCTATCCAGCGAACGGCCCCACACTCACCCCCTCATGGCCCAAAAACAAAAAAACCCCGGCTGCTAACCGGGGAAAGGAATTCAAATTCATGTCCACTCTAACCCAGACTCGCCCGCGCTTCACTGTCCAACCCCTGGACCTCACGGTCCTTGCCATCAAGCTAAGCCCCCGCGTCCTGGTCATCCGTAACACCCATACCGATAAGGATGTTACCTACTTCGGGTTTGACACCTTCGAGGAGGCCGTCAAGTTGCGCGAATGGATGAACGCTCATCAGTTCGGACCCTACAACCGGGTCAATGACGCGGGTACCAATAAGCCCCGCAAGGCTGAACGGTTGCCCCAAGCCTGGGAAATGAAGGTCCACCGCTGCCCCACCTACTGGATTGAGCAAGCGGTGAAACGCGACCTAGAGCGCACCGAGACCGCCCGCATCATTGCCGCCGGTCAAGCCGCCCGCCATGACCTAGGACTATAACCACCCCCGCCTCATGTCACAAGTACCCTACACCTATGCCCAATTGACCACTCGGTAACGGTCCCCCCTACAGCGACTGCTAACCGCTAGCCCCAGCCCCCAGTCACTCGGCTGGGGGTTAATCTTGTCTATGACAACTCAGCACGGCCCTGCCCAATCACCGCCATTGAGTTTAGGAGCACTTTCACTTGATGGAAATACTTATTTACCAGAATCAGCAGAACCAAACCCAGATTAGTGTCCGCTTGGATGCGGAGACGGTTTGGCTGACCCAGGAACAAATGAGCGAACTCTTTGGACGGGAACGCTCTGTGATCACCAAGCATTTACGCAACATCTTTAAGGATGGGGAACTGGACGAAGAAAGCAATGTGCAAATTTTGCACATTCCCGGCTCTGATAAGCCTGTGAGGTTCTACAACCTTGATACCATCATCTCGGTGGGGTACCGCGTCAACTCCAAACAGGGCGTACAATTCCGCCAATGGGCTACCCGCATCCTGCGCGACCATCTCGTCAGTGGCTACACCCTAAACCAAACCCGACTAGCTGAACGGGGTTTACAAGAAGCGCGTGAGACCCTAGAGCTATTAGCCCGGACCTTAGAAAATCAAGCCCTGGTAGATGATACCGGACGGGCGGTGTTATCCCTGATTACCGGCTACGCTAATACCTGGCGTACCCTGCTGGCCTACGACGAAGACCGGCTGAGCTTGCCCCCTGGTGTTCTTCCCGCTAAGGGCGTTCTCGACTACCCTACTGCTTGCGCGGCTATTGCCACATTCAGGAAAGAACTGACCGAAGCCACACCCTTATTTGGGCAAGAGCGCGGTGAAAGCTTACAGGGTATCCTCGGAAGCATTGAGCAAACTATGTTTGGTGAAGCCCTTTATCGTTCCCGCGAAGAAAAAGCTGCCCACCTGCTCTACTTCGTTATCAAAGACCATCCCTTTTCCGATGGCAATAAACGGATTGGTTCCTTTTTATTTATGCTCTATCTTCAGCAAGAGGCCCTCGTCCACCGCCTTAACCCCCAAGCCCTGACAGCCTTGACCCTGCTGATTGCCGAAAGTGCCCCAACCAATAAAGATTTGATGATCCGGCTAGTGATGAATCTACTGACCCAGGGCTAAATCTCTGTTGAGGGCGCACTACCCATAGCGAGGCATCAAAATATGGCAACGCTACTGGAAACTCATTATTTTCATGCTGTGTAATTCTCTCTGGGCAAGGATTTGATAATTAACTGTGCGGACTGTAAATCCGCTGGCTCTGCCTACGTTGGTTCAAATCCAACCCGGCCCAGACTAAATTTTAGTCATTGAGAGTAAGAAAACAGAATAACTCTGTCACTAAAAGGGATTCTAGGCACCATGATTAATTGCCTATTTTCCTAGTAAATGAGAAAACAAGAGAAACGAGGACAGCTAACTATGGGGCCGCAAAGACTCCGGGACTGACAACAACGACAGCAGCGATGAGTTGAGCAAAAATGATTTCTAACCCAGCTCGATGCTTTGATTCCCTGGTCTGAATTTCGCCCCTTGCTTAACCAAGTTTATCATCAATCTAAAAATACTAATGCTGGGCGAAAGTCAACCGATGTAGTTTTAAAATTTAAGATGCTCATTTCACAAGAGCTATACAACATCAGTGATGCCAAGCTCGAGTATCACGTCCATGACCGACTGTCCTTCATGAGGTTTCTCAATTTAGGGCTAAAGGATAAGGTGCCTGATGCCACCATACCCAATTAATATTTCAATTATTTAGTTTTCTAGAACAACTACTTAACCCAGCCTGGAGTAGTTCCCGCGAGTCGCTATAGTTAGATTACTTCTGACTAGAAAAAACCATGCAAAGTCTAGTGGTGCATCCAGTCCTACCCTTAGAAAATGGGGACCATCTGAGCCGTGCTGAATTCGAGCAGCGTTATGAAGCAATGCCCCTAGTCAAAAAAGCTGAGCTCATCGAAGGAATCGTCTATATGCCCTCCCCCGTTCGGATTGACCAACACGGTCGGCCCCATGCCTTACTCATGGGTTGGTTAAGTGCTTATTGGGCAGCCACACCCGGAACCGACTTGGCTGATAATACGACTATCCGGTTAGATGAAGATAATGAACCCCAGCCCGACGCGCTCCTGCGTTTTGAGCAAGGCACCTCACGGGTAGACCAGGATGGTTATGTCGTGGGTCCGCCGGAATTCGTTGCGGAGATTTCGTCTTCCACCGCTTCACTAGATATGAACGCGAAAAAGCAGGTCTATCGGCGCAATGGGGTCCAGGAGTATCTAGTTTGGTTGGTGCAGGAGCGGGTCATCCATTGGTTCCAGCTAGCGGGCGGGGAGTATCGGTCCTTGCCAAACGACCAGGGTGTAATTTGTAGTCAGATTTTCCCAGGGTTACGTTTAGCGGTGCCTGAACTATTGGCAGGGGACCTCAAAAGTGTGGTGCGGGTGCTTCAGGAATAGGCCCCGGCGTGATAAGCTGTCGCCCATGAAACTCCCTCTACTCCCCTTAGGCTTCCTGCTAGGATATCTAGCCGCGCCCGTCTCTGCTCAAGACTTGGGCCAGGAACTCCTGAACCAAGTGCGTCAATGTGTAATGGACACCATCACCAATCCAGCCATTACTACCCCGGACCCAACTGAAATCGGGATGAGCTGTTACATGAACAAAGTCGTCCTAGGTGCCGATGGCTTGCCGCGAGCCGATGTGCAGGTGCGGGTGACAGCTTTTATCAAAGCCAGTGGAGTTAAACTACCCCAGCGGACCGGACAGAGCCAAGTAAAGTTGACGGGTCTTAGCCAACTAGAGGGGGTCTTCATCCTCCCGGTGGTTTTAGGTGGTCAACCTCAACAACTCTTGCTCGATACCGGGGCGAGTAATACAGTCCTGCAGAGTGCAGTGGCTGAGGGATTGGGGTTGCAAGGTATCCAACTGCCGACGAGTCTTTTGCAACAAGGGGTAGTCGGGAATGAATGTGCCCAACTCGGGGTGACAGCGGCGGTCTACGCCTTGCCGCCCATGACGTTAGGACAAGCACAAGTCACGGGCTTGATGGGCCTGGGCATCTCGCGCACGTTCTTTACCGGGGCGGCGGTGGGTGCTTTAGGACTGGATTTCTTGAGTGCTTACGATCTACTCTTGGACCCTAAACGCCGACAGTTACAGTTGCAAAGCCCCACCCCCCGACCCAAGACTGCAATTCCACTATTAGGAAAACACGGGCTACTTGCCGCCCGAGTCAAAATCAACGGTCAAGGGCCAATTCTCTTGGGTTTAGACACCGGGGCCTCCGTGATGGTGGTCTCTCAACGGCTGGCCCAACGCTTGGGTCTCACCAGTGGGAAGTCAGAGCCAATCCAGGGCTGGTGCGGGAGTCAAGCTGCTCAGTCCACCCAACTAAATCGCCTCCAGATGGGTAATTTTACGGCTGAAAAACTCATGGCCTACATCTTACCCAATGCTTTGTTTGACCTGATTGGCGTCGAGGGTTTGGTGGGCCAAAACTTCCTGAACCGTTTCCGGCAACACTGGCGGTTCAATGGTCTCAACGAGTTGGGCATGGTCCAGAGTGGGAGCCTCGTCCTCAGCCAACCATGAATCAAGGTTGGACCTACCGCGACCAAGTAGATGAGACGGGCCAGACAGTCCTGGATTTCTTCACCCAGCGGTACCGCCACAGCACCCAGTTAGAATGGCAAGCGCGGCTGACTGGGGGCTTGATTCACCTGGATGGACAGCCCACCACAGGGACAACCCGTCTCAAGGCGGGCCAGGTCTTGACCTACCATCGTCCCCCCTGGCAAGAACCCCCCGTTCCCCTAGATTTCACCCTAGTTTACCAGGACCCCTGGGTCTGGGTGGTGGCGAAACCCAACGGGCTACCGGTCCTACCAGGCGGGGGCTTTGTGGAACATACCCTACTCCACCAACTGCAAGTGCGTTACCCAGACTGTACAGTCCGCCCAGTCCATCGCCTGGGCCGGGGAACTTCGGGTTTATTATTGCTCGCTACCCCCCCTGCCCGCGCTCATCTTAGCCAGCAACTACGCGAGGGTAAGCTATTTAAAAGTTACCGCGCCTTGGTGACAGGCCACCCCCCCGC